>NZ_JBDNGU010000057.1:0-5723 GCF_041689105.1 Polaromonas sp.
CGCTGCGCCTGCGGACTGGCAGAGCCAGATCCGCGGCCCCTGCTTGAAAAGACAAGAGCCCTCACGTTCGTTCACTGCGTGTAACTCTCTGCCCCCCGAGGGGGCGCTGCGCCTGCGGACTGGCAGAGCCAGATCCGCAGCCCCTGCTTGAAAAGACAAGCGCCCCAACGTTCGCTCGGCCCTGCTTGAAAAGAGAAGAGTCCCTACGCTCACGCACTGCTTGTAGCGCCGCGCTAACATGGCTGCATCGGGTTGCCCTTCGGCGTCCCCTGACATCACTCAAGGAGTTTTCTGTGCGGTCCATTTTCTACGCCGGTCTTTGTTCATTGTTGATGCTGCCCGCCGCCTGGGCGCAGTCTGATGCTGCCGCCGCTGCTGCCGCAAAAGAGGTCGGGGCTTCCGTGACCGCCAGCGGGCTGGTCTACAAGTCGCTGAAGGACGGCACAGGCGCGAGCCCGGCCGCCGCCGACACGGTCAAGGTGCACTACCGCGGCCGGTTTCCGGGCGGCAAGGAGTTTGACAGTTCCTACTCGCGCAATGAACCCACCGAGTTCCCGCTGAACCGCGTGATCTCCTGCTGGACCGAAGGCGTGCAGAAAATGAAGGTGGGCGGCAAGGCCAAACTCACCTGCCCGTCAGCGATTGCCTACGGCGCGCGTGGTATGGGCGGGGTGATCCCGCCGAACGCCACGCTGGAATTCGAGATCGAGCTGCTGGCAGTCAAGAAGTAGACCAAAGAACTTGCCCCCACGGTTGCTCACTGCGTGTAGCGCCCTGCCCCCCGAGGAGGCCGCTGCGCCTGCGGACTGGCAAAGCCAGATCCGCGGCCCTTGCTTGAAAAGAGAACATCTCCTGAGAACCGTCAGCCTTGCATGCTGGCAGTAATCTCGTAAGAACGCAGCCGCGCGGCGTGGTCGAAGATCTGTGAGGTGATCATCAGCTCGTCGGCGCCGGTGCGGTCCACGAAGGCCTGCAACTGCCGCTGCACGGTGGCGGGCGCGCCTATCGCAGAGCAGCCCAGTGTCTGCTCGATGATCGCGCGCTCGGGCGGCGTGAGACGCTCATCGTACCCGGCCACCGGCGGCTGCAGCCGCGAGGGCCGGCCACTGCGCAGGTTGACAAAGGCCTGCTGCATCGATGAGGACAGCAGGCGCGCCGCGTCGTCGGTGTCGGCGGCAAATACATTGAAGCCCAGCATCACATGCGACTTGTCCAGTTGGGCGGAAGGCTTGAAGCGGCTGCGGTAGACCTCGATGGCCTGCATCATCTGTGCCGGCGCGAAGTGTGAGGCAAACGCAAACGGCAGGCCCAACTCGGCGGCGAGCTGCGCGCCGAACAGGCTGGAGCCGAGAATCCAGACCGGCACCTTCAGGCCCGCGCCTGGTACGGCGCGCACGCGCTGGCCCTCGGCCACCGGCTGGAAGTAGTGCATCAGTTCCACCACATCCTGCGGAAACTCGTTGGGGTCGGCGTTCAGGTCGCGCCGCAACGCGCGCGCCGTGACCTGGTCAGAGCCGGGCGCGCGGCCCAGCCCCAGGTCGATGCGGCCGGGGAACAAGGATTCAAGCGTGCCGAACTGTTCGGCAATCACCAGCGGCGAATGGTTGGGCAGCATGATGCCGCCGGCGCCGACCCGGATGCGGGAGGTGCCGCCAGCCACATGCGCCATCACGACGGCGGTGGCGGCACTGGCGATACCGACCATGCCGTGGTGCTCGGCCAGCCAGTAGCGCTGGAAGCCCCAGCGCTCGGCATGCTGGGCCAGGTCCAGCGTGTTGCGCAGCGACTGCGCGGCATCGCTGCCCTCCACGATGGGGGACAGATCAAGAACAGAAAAAGGGATCATTCAGGGCAGATGGGTCGCCGCGCTGGTTTATCAATGCCCGGGCGCGGGTCGCACGCCCACTCGCCTGCAAGCCCTGTCCGGTGGCGGGTGTACCATTTCCCCGGAACGTTCTGCAATCCTGTGCCACTTCCGGAGGCCTCGTGCACGCCAGCCAGCGCACCCTTGAGAAGCTCTACAGCGCCTTTGCGCAGCTGGATTCGGCCACCATGGCCGAGTGTTATGCGGCCGATGCACGCTTTGACGACGAGGCTTTTTCGCTGCGCGGCCACCGCGAGGTCACCGGCATGTGGCACATGCTCTGCGACGCCACCCGGGCCAAGGGGCGCGATGTGTGGAAACTCGGGTACAGGGATCTCAAGGCCGACGCCAGCGGCGGTCAGGCGCACTGGGAGGCCGACTACCGCTTCAGCGCCACTGGCCGCATGGTGCACAACATCATTGACAGTCGCTTCACCTTCGACGCGCAGGGCCTGATCAGCACGCAGCACGACCGCTTCGACTTCTGGGCCTGGTCACGCCAGGCGCTGGGCGCGCCCGGGCTGCTGCTGGGCTGGACGCCATTTCTGCGTAAAAAAGTGCGCGCCACTGCGGCGGCCAACCTGAAAAAGTATTTGGCCGCCCGGCCCTGAACCGCAAAGGACACGCCATGGCCTCGACCCTGCCCGACAACTGGTTTGACGGCTTTGAAGCGCGGGACTTTGAGGTCAACGGCACTTCCATCTTCGCGCGCTTCGGCGGCAATGCACAGGGTCCGGCGCTGCTGTTGCTCCACGGCTTTCCGCAAAGCCATGTGATGTGGCACCGCGTGGTGCAGGCGCTGAAGGCGAAGTTCTTTCTGGTGTTGCCCGACCTGCGCGGCTACGGCGACTCGTCCAAGGCGCCGGGGCTGCCCGATCACAGCAACTACAGCAAGCGCAACATGGCGACCGATGCGCTGGGTGTGATGGACGCGCTGGGCCTGAGCCGGTTTGACCTGTGCGGCCACGACCGCGGCGGCCGCGTGGCGCACCGGCTGGCGCTGGACCACCCAGGGCGCGTACGCAAACTGTGTGTGATCGACATCGCACCCACGCTGGACATGTATGAGGCGACCGACATGCGGTTTGCCACGGCGTATTACCACTGGTTCCACCTGATCCAGCCCAGCCCGCTGCCAGAGACCATGATCGGGGGCAATGCTCTGGCTTACCTGCACGCCAAGCTGGGCGGCTGGGGCAGCCAGGGACTCAGCTACATCGAAGCCGAAGCGCTGCTCGAATACGAACGCTGCTTTTGCACGCCCGAAGCCATCCACGCCGCCTGCGAGGACTACCGCGCCAGCGCCAGCATTGACCTGGTGCACGACCGTGACAGCCGCGCGCAGGGCGAGAAAATCCGCTGCGACATGTTTGTGCTGTGGGGCGAGCGCGGCGTGGTGCAAAAACTGTTCGAGCCCCTGGCCCTGTGGCAAGCGCAATGCGCGGGCATCGTCAGCGGCAAGGCCCTGCCGGCCGGGCACTTCATTCCCGAAGAACTGCCGCTGGAACCGCGCACGCGCTGCAAGCGTTTTTCAGCTGACTTTAATTATTGATTCAGCTCGATGATGTTTAAGGGTACCTCTATAAATTACCGTTCGCCCTGAGCTTGGGCGGTCCTGAGCCTGTCGAAGAAGAGCGAGGGTTTGCAATTTCACACTTCATGGGGCCGTTGCGCCAGCCAGGTGGCCAACACGGCGAAGAGCCGGTCGAGTTCGAAGGGTTTGCTCACAAAGTCATTCATGCCCGCTTCCAGGCAGCGTGCCTGATCTTCTTGCTCGGCATTGGCGGTCAGCCCGATCACCGCGATGCAAGACAAGGCCGGGTTGGCGCGAATCTGCCGGGTGGCCTCCAGGCCATCCATCACGGGCATCTGGATATCCATCAACACGCAATCAAAGTGCGCTTTAAGCAGCCAGTGAATAGCCTCCTGTCCGTTGTTCGCAAGGGTGACGGTGGCGCCGGCCTGTTCCAGCAGTTCACAGGCCACTTCCTGGTTTAAAAGGTTGTCGTCCACCAGCAGGACGGCGGCACCTTTGATCAGACTCAGGTCCACCGGTGGCAGCGTTTTTTGCGCTGGCGCCGGTTTGTCAGTGCCGCGGCCCAGTCGGGCCGTGAACCAGAAGGTGCTTCCCTGAGCGGGTCTGCTTTCCACGCCGACCTCGCCCCCCATCAACTCGGCCAGTTGCTTGCTGATGGCCAGTCCCAAGCCGGTACCGCCATAGCGGCGCGTGGTCGAGGTATCTGCCTGAAGGAAGGCATGGAAGAGATTGGCCATTTCTGCGTCACTCATGCCAATGCCGGTATCCCGCACGTCGAAGCGCACCAGGCAGTTGCCAGCCCCCTCTTCGAGAATGCTGGCACGCACGATGATCTGGCCATGATGGGTGAATTTGATCGCGTTGCCGATGTAGTTGAGCAGGATTTGCCGCAGCCGCAAGGGGTCGCCGCGCAGGGGCTGGGACAGTTGGGGGGCGATGTCAAAAACCAGTGCCAGTCCCTTGGACGCGGCGCTGTCTCCAAGCAGGCTGGAAATATCCCTGACCATCGTCGGCAGAACGAAATCGGTCGTTTCCAGGACAAGCTGCCTGGCTTCGATCTTGGAGAAATCCAGGATGTCGTTGATGAGGTCCAGAAGATGCCGGGAGGAGTAGTCGATCTTGGCGATGTAGTCGCGCTGCTTGGAGCTCAGCTCGGTTTTGAGTATCAGATGGGCCATGCCGATGATGCTGTTCATCGGCGTGCGGATTTCGTGGCTCATGTTGGCCAGGAAGGCGCTCTTGGCCGAGCTGGCGTCATCGGCCACGGCTGCGGCCACCTTGGCAAGCAGGATGTCGTCTTGCGCCCGCTTGCGTTCGGTGATGTCGCGGGCCGAGACAAACAGCAGCGGCTGCTCGTCCAGCGTGACCGCATGGCCGCTGATCTCGACATCCAGCAGTGAGCCGTCCAGCCGGCGCAGCCGGGTTTCCAGCAAGTGCCTGGCGTCCGCCCCGGCCTGCCGATCCGGCTGGGTCAAAGTCGGCAGCAGGCCGCCCGGCGCGGGGTGGGCGTCCCACTGCTGCAGGTTCATGCCAAGCAGCGACCCGCGCGAGCGGCCCAGCATGCGGGCAAATGCATCGCTGGCCTCGACCACGCAGCCGTCGGCATCCAGGATATGGATGCCGTCGCTGGCGCCCCGCAGCAGGGCCTGGCTGCGCTCGGTCTCCTGGCGCTGGCGCCGCATCGTGCGCCACAGCAGAGCACAAGCCAGCGCGGTGAAAATTGCAAAGACTGCCAACGCGCTCCAGGTCTGGAACTTATCGGAGTGCCACTTGGCCAGGTAGTCCTCGGTGGCCCGGCCGACCACCAGGGTGAATGGCACCACGGCCAGCCGGCGAAAGCTGATGGTGCGTCCGATGCCGTCCGCAGTTTGCGGGGAGAGGTAGGTGCCGTGGACCTGACCCGCAGCGATCGCCCGTTGAAATTCGGGCGTGCTGACCTGGCTGCCCACCGCGGCCGCTGCCGGCACCGACGAAGGCGGCTGGCGCACAATCATGCCAAAGTCGGCACCGCGCAGCACCAGAACGCCTTTGGAGCCGAGGTCGAACCTGGACAGCATGTCCTGAAAATACTGCAGCGGGATGGGTGCCGCGACCAGGCCGCCAAAGCTGCCGTCGGGCCGGTTGACGCGCCGCGCAAAGGAGATAACCCAAATCTTGGTGACCCGACCCATGATCGGCCGGCTCACCACCAGACCGGGGTCGGCCTGGTCTCGCAGTTGCGGAAAAAAATCGCGGTCGGCCCAGCTAACCTTGTCCTGGGGCTTCACATCCGGGCCCAGCACCACCAGGCCATCGGCATCGGCAACACGGATACCGGTGGCC
>NZ_JBDNGU010000058.1:0-16249 GCF_041689105.1 Polaromonas sp.
CAGTAGTGTCCGGTTAATTCAGAACGCATCGCCCGGAAAGCCAGCATTGATGCGGGCTTGAGGGGATTTTGATGTGTCCACGATTTGAATTTTTGCTAAAGGCGGTCGGCCCAAACAAAGGGTTTTTCCTGATTTCATTATTTTCAGGCGTGCGCCCGACCCGGTGCGATTTGAGTATTTGCGATGCTTGCAGGTTTGAACGACCTGGGGTAACGCATGAACACCGGCAAGACGCTTTTTGCACAAGTGATGGAGCATGTGCCATGGAAGACCTTTGGTCGCATCATCGAACGCCACAGCGGCGATGCCGGGGTGCGTACCTTGAGTTGTGCCGATGTGTTTCGCGTGATGGCCTTCGCGCAGTTGACGTGGCGAGAATCCCTGCGCGACATCGAGGTTTGTCTTGCCTCCAATCAGACCAAACTGTTTCACATGGGTTTGAAGAGCGTGCCTGCACGCTCGACTTTGGCCGATGCCTTGAATCTGCGGGACTGGCGCATTTATCACGCGTTGGCAATGCGCTTGATCGCGCGCGCCCGAGAGCTCTATGTCAAAGAGCCAATGAGTGTCGATCTGGATGCGACGGTCTACGCGCTGGACTCCACCACCATCGACCTGTGCTTGAGCCTGTTCGATTGGGCCCCCTTTCGCTCGACCAAGGCGGCTGTGAAGATGCACACGCTGTTGGACTTGCGAGGGGCGATTCCCGCTTTCATCCATGTCAGCGATGGCAAGCTGGGAGATGTGAATGTGCTCGATATCTTGCCGGTCGAGGCGGGTGCGTTCTACATCATGGACCGGGGCTATCTGGATTTTTCCCGGCTGTTCAAGCTTCACCAGAGCGGTGCGTTTTTCGTTACCCGCGCCGAGCGCGGCATGAACGCTCGCCGGGTCTACTCGGCCATCACAGACAGAACCACCGGCGTGATCTGCGATCAACGTATCGCGCTGAATGGTTTTTACGTCAGCAAAGACTACCCCGAGCATTTGCGACGGGTGAAATTCAAAGACGCGGAGTCGGGCAAGACGCTGGTGTTTTTGACCAACAACATGACTTTGCCACCCTTGACCATCGCTGCGTTGTACAAGAGCCGTTGGCAGGTCGAGCTGTTTTTCAAGTGGATCAAACAGCACCTGCGGATCAAGCAATTTTTGGCCACCAGCGAGAACGCGGTGAAGACGCAAATCTGGTGCGCCGTGTCGACCTACGTTCTGATTGCCATCATTAAAAAGGAACTCCACCTGGATGCCTCGCTTTACGCTTGTCTACAGATTTTGTCGGTCTCGATTTTTGAGAAAACCCAGCTGTCATGCGCCTTGCAGCCCGATCGCTCTCAAACCGTACCCCCACCAATCGCTAACCAGTTGATTTTGTTCAACTTTTAACCGGACACTACTGATATAAACAACAGCTGCTAGCGCCCGTCCGGTGAGGACTGGAGGCACTTTTTGTACAAATATCCGGCCGACAGGTAACCCCACGATGGCGACGCACACCTTTCTCTGGCACGACTACGAAACCTTTGGTCTGAACACGCGCCGCGACCGGCCCGCGCAGTTTGCCGGCATACGCACGGACGCCGAACTCAACGAGACCGGCGAGCCGCTGATGATCTACTGCCAGCCGGCCCGGGACTACCTGCCCGACCCGGCCTCCTGCCTGCTCACCGGCATCACGCCGCAGCTGTGCCTGGAGCGCGGGTTGCCCGAGCATGAATTCGCCGCGCGCATCGAAGCCGCGCTTGCGCAACCCGGCACCATCGGCGTCGGCTACAACACCATCCGCTTCGACGACGAGGTGACGCGCCACCTGTTCTGGCGCAACCTGATCGACCCGTATGCACGCGAGTGGCAGAACAACTGCGGGCGCTGGGATTTGCTCGACGTGGTGCGTATGGCCTACGCCTTGCGACCCGAAGATGTGCAGTGGCCCATGAAACCCGACGAGCGCCGGCCGGATGACGCGGGCGCCATGCGCCCCAGCTTCAAGTTGGAAGACCTTGCGCGCGCCAACGGCCTGCTGCACGAAGCCGCCCATGACGCGCTGTCCGATGTGCGCGCCACGATTGCCCTGGCGCGGCTGATCCGCCAGGCGCAGCCGCGGCTGTTTGACTTTTGCCTGTCGCTGCACAAGAAGGACCGCGTAGCCGCCGAACTCGGCCTGCCGACCAGCCCTCAGACAGCGCAGCCGTTTTTGCATGTGTCAGGCATGTTCCCACCCGAGCGCGGCTGCCTGGCCGTGATGTGGCCGCTGACGATGCACCCGTCGAACAAAAACGAGTTGCTGGCCTGGGACCTGGCGCACGACCCCGGCGAGCTGCCGCTGCTCGACGTGGCGACCCTGCGTCAGCGCCTGTTCAGCAAGAGCGCCGAGCTGCCCGAAGGCGTCGCGCGGCTGCCGATCAAGTCGGTTCACCTGAACAAGTCGCCCATGGTGGTTCGAAAGCTGGCCACCTTGAGCCCGGAGATGGCAGCCCGGTGGGGCGTCGACATCGAAGCCGCGCTGCGCAACGCCGAAAAAGCTGCCGGCCTGCCCGACATGAGCGCGATATGGCCGGAGGTCTTTGCGCGGCCGAAAGAGGGTGTGCCCGACGTGGACGAAGACCTGTACGGCGGCTTCATCAACAACGACGACCGGCGCCGCCTGAACCGGCTGCGCGCCTTGCCGCCGGCCGAACTCGCGCACAGCCGCACCGGTTTTGACGACGACCGGCTCGAAGAGCTGGTGTTTCGCTACCGCGCGCGAAACTTCGATGCGACGCTGTCACCGGAAGACGCCGAACGCTGGGAAGCGCATCGTGCGGCGCGTCTGCTCGAAGGCGAGGGCGGGGCGCGCAATGTGGATGCCTTCCTGGCCGAACTTGATGTGCTGTCGGAAACGGCCGATGAGCGCGGGGAGGCGGTGCTGGGCGCGCTGTACGAGTATGCGGAAAGGGTGGCGCCTGAAGTTTAGCCCGGAGTTTCACTCCTTCAGGATGCTCTATTGGGGCCTTCAGATCGTCGTGCGGTGTATGCCTTGATTGCTATGCATTTCATAGCTGTATACGCTGGTCTGACAAGGGCTGGAGCCCGATTTGATGCATTAAAGTCAGGGCTGGTTGCTGGCGATTTGCCACAACCATGCACCAAATCGGCCTCTGGCCCTTATGCAGCAAGCGCGAGACGCTATGAATTTGATAGTTCTGGTTGCCACGCAGCATGTTTCCCCATCACGCTTTGGTACAAGGCGCTGGCTTCAAACGCAGCCAGCCAGCCCTGCAAGCGCGGCCACGGCTGCGCCGCGAACCACTCGGCGTCGGTATGCGCGAACTGGCGAATAAACGGCAGGATGGCCATGTCAGCCAGGCTGGCCCGGTCACCCATCAGCCAGCCTTTGTGCAGCTGGGTGTCGAGTTGCGCCAGCCAGCCGTTGGCGGCGCTGCGGTGCTGCAACGCAAAACCAGCCGCATCGCCGCCAGATTCATCGGGATAGCGATTCGGGTATTTGTAGCGGTCCAGGTGGCGCTTGAAGTCGCCGTCGTTGCCGGCGATAAGCGCCTCTGTCTCATGCGCGGCCACCTCAGGCGGCGACAGCCACTGCGCGGGGTCGTTGCGCGCCAGCGCCCAGCGCATGATGTCCAGGCTCTCGTCCAGCACTTCCCCATCGGGCAGCACCAGCACCGGCACCGTGCCTTTGGGTGACGCGGCCAGCATGGCAGCGGGTTTGTTCTTCAGCACGACTTCACGGTGTTCATGGGGCTCGCCGCTGATGGCGAGCGCGAGGCGCGCGCGCATGGCATACGGGCAGCGGCGAAACGAGTAGAGCACAGGGAGGGCGGGCAGGGCGTGCATCACTGCTTGTCGCCGTCGCCGCCATCTGACGACGGAAATTTCGCGCCAATGTGCGGCTGCCGCCGGCGGTTGGCGTAGTCGACCTGGCGCTGGCGCTCGATGAAGCCGCGTTTTTGCGCGTCGGTTTTTTTGTCGTGGCAGGCCGGGCAGCTCACCCCCGGCACGTACAGCGGCGAGGCCTTGTCGGCTTTGCTGATCGGGTCGCGGCAGGCCCGGCACAAGTCATAGTGGCCGGCGGCCAGGCCGTGCACCACGGACACTCGCTCGTCGAACACAAAACACTCGCCCTGCCAGCGACTTTCGGCCTCGGGCACGGTTTCCAGGTACTTGAGGATGCCGCCTTCGAGGTGGTAGACCTCGTCAAAGCCCTGGGTACGCAGGTAGGCGGTGGATTTTTCGCAGCGGATGCCGCCGGTACAGAACATCGCCACCTTGGGTTTCTTGCCGTTCTTTTCAGCCAGCAGCCCACCGGGTGCGGACTGCGCTTCGACCCAGGCCGGCAGTTCCGAGAAGCTTTTGGTGTGCGGATCGACCGCGCCGGCAAACGTGCCGATGCCGACCTCGTAATCGTTGCGCGTGTCCACCACCACCACGCCGGGCTCGGCGATCAGCGCATTCCAGTCCTGCGGCTTCACGTACTGACCCGCCATCTGGTTCGGGTTGATGCCGGGCACACCCAGGGTGACGATCTCGCGTTTGAGCCGCACCTTCATGCGGTAAAACGGCAACTTCTGCGACCAGGACGCCTTGTGGGCGAGATCGGCCAGGCGGGGGTCGCTGCGCAAGTGCGCCAGCACCGCCTGCACCCCCCCGGCTGGCCCGGCAATCGTGCCGTTGATGCCTTCTTCGGCCAGCAGCAGCGTGCCGCGCACATCGTTTGCCTCGCAAAAGGCCTGCAGCGGCGCCTGCAGCGCGGCAAAGTCGGGCAGGGCGACAAACTTGTAAAGGGCGGCGGTCAGAAAGTCAGACATGGCAAGACACAGAGGGCAAAAAAGCGTTAAAAAACAAGGCCGCACGCAGTGCGAGGCGTCTCATCGTACCAAGCGCATCGGCTTTCTCGTTTGCGTTGCGTCAGCGTCCTGACAGATACGCGGCGTGCAGGACCACACAAACGGCAGCTGCCTGCGTGGACGCTTTTGCTGCATTGCAGCAAAATGGATGCATGATTACTATTTCAGGCCGCTCCGGCCACATCGCGGCACCATGGCCAAAAGCCTGAGCAGCCTCTGGCTCACCACTGTGCGCCGCATAGGCAAGGCCCAGCAGGCGCAGGGCCGCCGGCTGTTGCAAAGCCTGGTGCCCAAGCCCGCCCGCAAGCCAGCGGCGCGTCGCGCAAAACCGGTGCAACCGGCCAAGGTGGCCAAAGCGAAACCACTCGCCACCGTTCGCCAAAGCGCGGTGGGTTCCGCCAGCGCAGTCCCCGGCCTGCCGGGCAGCTGGCAGAAATGCTGGTTCTCCATTCCGGCGGCCGGGCAGGTGGCTTCAGCGCGGCGCATGTTGTACTGGCTCTACCTGCCGTCCAGTGCCGGCACAGCGCCACGCCCGGTTCCACTGGTGGTCATGTTGCATGGCTGTCAGCAGATGGCCACCGACTTTGCGCAGTCCACGCGCATGAACGCGCTGGCCGAGCGCAAGGGTTTTGCGGTGCTCTATCCGCAGCAGTCGGCTGCGGCCGATGCACACCGCTGCTGGCACTGGTACAAACGCTCGACCCAGGAAGGCTTGGGCGACGTGCGGCTGATTGCCCAGATGATTGCGCATGTGCAAGGCAAACACGGCCTGGATACCTCGCGCACCTATGCGGCGGGCTTGTCCGCAGGGGCGGCTCTGGCCAACATTCTGGCGCTACGTTACCCCGCCATGGTGGCCGCCGTGGGGCTGCATTCGGCACCCGTCTTCGGCACCACCGACTCGCCGATGAGCGCTTTTCGCGCTATGCAGCACGGGTCGGGCACCGCACACCGCGAGAGCGTGCAGGCCTTCGGCACCGCAGCGCCGGCGTTTCCCGGCATGCCGGCCATCCTGATCCACGGCGCGCGCGACAGCGTGGTCAGGCGCATCAACATGACGCAGCTCACCGAGCAGTTCACCATCCTCAATGCCGCGTTGATCACGCGTGAGCAGCCGGCCGTGCGGACTTACCCCGCACGCAGCACCGGCCGCCATCCGCGCCATGCCTATGAAAGCGCCACCTGGTATGCCGGGCGCAAGCCGCAGCTCGTGGCCTGTGAGATCGGGCACCTGGGTCACGCCTGGAGCGGTGGCGACGGCCGGGTCGAGTTCAGCGCACCGGAAGGCCCGGACGCCACCTTGATGATGTGGACCTTTTTTGCCCAACACCGCCGGCTGCCGGTACCCGGGAAGACCTGACCGCGCGGCGCCAGAAGTTGGTGTGCTGACTGCGACTGTGGCTCAACCGCCTTGCGCAAGACGCGTGCGAAGCGCCTCCACGCGCGAGCGGTTCACGCCAAAGTCCTTGCGCCCCAGGCGACTCGACGAGCGCACATGGATCACCTGGGCCGCCTCGTCCAGCACCAGCTCCAGATCATCCGTGAACCTGAGCCAGCGCGTGCTGCACTGGGCGTAGAGATAACCCGTCGTTTCTTCCACCAGGATGGTTCCAGGGGTGGCTTTGACCAGCGCCGCGACTTGGGCAAAGGCCACGGCGCCGTCGCCGGTGTAGGCCAGCGGCGCGATGTCGGCATAGGCCCTGAACGGATGGTCGGGGTAAAGCGTGGCCTGGCTGCTCACGCTGTTGGGATTGAGGGCGGGCGGCTTGAGCCGCCCGTTCTTTACACCGAGGTCGGTCGGAACGCGGCCTCGGAGCAGCCCCAGCTGGCCCGCCACCAGCAGCATGACCAGCAGGCCAGCGACCAGCACAACGACAAGTTTCAGGGCAGTAACCATGGTGTCAACGTCCAGACGATTCGAGTGGGGTTCAACGGCAACGCAGTGATTGCCGGGCGCCGGAAAAAGTCCGGCGTAGCTTGAGCATAACCATCAAACGGACATCGCTGGCAAAGAAAAGCCGCTGCCTCAGGGTGGCGGTGCGTGGCAGGTCACGCAGAGTTTGTTGCCGTCCGCGTGTCGCGCTCGCAAAAACGCAGCTTCAGGCCCAGGCTGTCCATGACTGCGTTGTAGAAGCCGAAGGCCTGATCGAAGTTGCTGACACCCAGAAAAATATGTGAAAACATGCGCACCCTTTCTACCTCGCGACCTGGCTGCTCTGTGCAAATTATCTCCTGTCTCCCTAAAATCCCCGCATGACTCCATCTCTCAAAGTCGCCGTCATGGGCGCAGGCGCCGTGGGCTGCTACTTCGGCGGCATGCTGGCCCACGCTGGCCACGACGTTGTGCTGATCGCCCGACGCCAGCACGTGATGGCCGTCACGCAGCGCGGTCTGCGCATGCAAACCACGCGTTTTGACGAGCAGGTGCGCCTGACGGCCAGCACCGACGTTGCTGCGGTGCGTGACGCCAGCCTGGTGCTGTTTTGTGTCAAGTCCACCGACACAGAGTCGGCCGGCGCCCTGATGCGGCCGCACCTGGCGGCCAGCGCCACCATGCTGTGCCTGCAAAACGGCGTGGACAACGCCGACCGGCTGCGCGCCATGCTGCCGCAACACGCCGTGGCCGCTGCGGTGGTTTATGTCGCCACCGAGATGGCCGGCCCCGGTCACGTCCGACACCATGGTCGCGGTGAGCTGGTGATCGAGCCTTCCGGCAGCAGTGCGGCTGTGGCCCAGGCCCTGGTGGCGGCGGGTGTGCCCACAGAGATCTCGGACAACGTGCGCGGTGCGCTGTGGAACAAGCTGATACTCAACTGCGCCTACAACGCGGTCTCGGCCATCACGCAGTTGCCCTATGGCAAAACCGTGGCAGGCGAGGGGGTGACAGACCTGATGCGCGACGTGGTGGCCGAATGTCTGGCCGTAGCGCACGCCGAAGGTGTGCAGGTGGCCGGCGACGTGTATGCCGTGGTCGACAAGCTGGCCGCCAGCATGCCCGCCCAGTTTTCATCGACGGCGCAAGACCTGGCACGCGGCAAGCGCAGCGAGATCGACCACCTCAACGGCCTGGTCGTGGTGCGTGGCCAGGCCTTGGGTGTGGCCGCGCCGGCCAACCGCGTGTTGTGGGCGCTGGTCAAACTGCTGGAAACAAAGGCAGCCGGTACGCCGGACGCGTAGCGGCCAGCCGTGGGCCTGTCCTGGCTTCGCGCCCGGTGTTCGAGCACTTTGCCACGAACATCCAGCCAGCCAGAGAAAGCCGGCTTCAGGGTTTGCTGTCGCGCCAGACCAAAAAGGGGTTGAGCGGCGTGCCGTGCCACCACTGCTTTTCAGGGCCCAGTTTGAAAATCGCGAAATGCAGGTGCGGCGCTTCAGGCGAGGCGTTGCCGGTGCTGCGCGCAAAAGCGCTGACTTCGCCTTTTCGTACACACCCGCCTTCGACCAAGCCGTCGGCGTAGCGGTCCAGGTGCGCGTGGTAATAGGCAAACTCGCCGCCCGGGTCGAACTGGTACAGCGTGATGCCGCCGGGCTTGCTCAAAAACAGCTCGGCGACGCGGCCGTCTTCGACCGCCAGCACCGGCTTACCGCGCGGTGCCATGATGTCCAGCGCTTCATGTGGCGCGCCAGCGGCGCGTGCCTGGGTGTAGGTGTCGGTCAGTTGTGCAGCGCCTGCGCCGCTGACGGGCAGCGTCAGGCTGCGAGCGCGCAGGCGGGAGAGATCACCGGCGCCTGGTAGCCCGGCTGGTGTGACGGGTGTGACGTCGGTGTTCGGGGCGGGCTCGGCAGAAGAGGCAGCACTGGCCGCTGGAAGCGGTGCCTCCGATGCAGAGGGCGCGGCGGGGACGGCGCTGGCAGGCGCTGCGTGTGTGATCGCCGCAGGCCGGAACCAGGTTCCGACGACGGCGCCTGCAGCCGAAGCCACCAACGCGACCAGCACAAACACTTTGCGCGCGGGTTGTCGGGTGAAGGAACTTGTCATTCCATTTCCATGTCAACAGTGCTGTCATCCCGGACCTGATCCGGGATCCGTGCGGCGTGAACCGCAGGCGCGGGCTGGCGCAGCATGGATGGCGGGTCAAGCCCGCAATGACAATCGAATTGAAATAGAAACGGAATCACAGCTTGACGTCAACCTTGAGGCCGGCCTTGGCCAGCGTGGACAGACGTTCTGCGTCCCAGTTGGTCATGTGGATGCAGCCATTGGTTTTCGAATGTCCCACGTTGGACGGATTGGGCGTGCCGTGAATGCCCCAGTGCGGCCTGGTCAGACCCAGCCAGATGCTGCCCACCGGGTTGTTCGGGCCGGGCGCGATGTCCACTTTCTGGGCATCTTTGGGCGCGTTCTTCAGCAGCTTGGGGTTGTAGGTAAAGCTGGGGTTTTTTACCTCGTTCTTGATCGCCATCATGCCAATCGGCAGCGGGTCGTTTTTTTCGTTGCCGATACTGATGGGAAAGCCCGCAACCGGGCGTTTTTCGGCGTCGAGTACATACAGAACACGTTGGGACTTTTCGATCTGGATGGACGCCGCCTTGGGTGGCGCGCTGCCACCGGTCACATTCGGCACCACGATCTCTTTACCGGCTTCCACCTTGCGGCCGCCGTTGAGCTGCTTCAGATAGGCGATGCTGGTGTGGAATTTTTCGGCCAGCGCTTCGTCGGCTGACTCGTAGACCAGCGCCTTCATCTTGGCGCGCTCGTTCATGTCGGCAGCCGTTTTTTCGAACGGGCCGGCTGTGTCTTTATCGGTCACGGTGTAACGGGTGAGCAGTGGGGCGCTGTCTTCCCTCAACGACTTCCAGGTCCCTGCGGTGACTGTGCCGGTAGTTTTCAGGCCGCAGGCTGTCTGGTAGGCCTTCACCATGCGCTGCATGTTGGCGGCAAATCGGCCATCAATTTCGCCGCAGGAGAACCATGCGCGGTCCAGAAGAATCTGCGCGCGCGCCACGGCAGCGCCCTTGCTGCCGCTCTTGAGCAGCGGGCTGTCGCTGGCGTTGTTGAAGGTGTCGCGGTCGAAGGCGGTGCTGGCCGCTGTTTTGGCGCTGCTTGCCTTGCCGGTCTGGGTGGTCTGTGCCAGCGCAGCGCCGCCGGCCAGGCCAAGCGCGCCACAGCACAAGCCAAGGGCCCGTGCCCGCAGGAAAGCCGGGGCAGGGGAGCTGGGTCGCGGCAGGAACACGGTCGTCAAGAAGGTCATGGCGGGTCTTTCGCAAAGGGTTGCGAAAGTGTCCCCGCGCCCGTGGCCGACAGGTGCAGGAAGCGACGCTTGCTGCCGGTCAGGCGAATGCCGGTGCCTCCAGCCATTCCTGCGGCTGTGCGCTATCGCACACACAAATGCGCCGGAGTTTCGTATCCTGTCGCCAGAGTCTCTCCAGGTGCTGTGCTCTGGCATGTGGGGGCAGATCCATCACATGGTTACCCATTGCCCATATCGCCGTTCAAAACAGCAAAGCCCCGGGCCCCTCCGGCCGCGCGCTCTCATCCACGGAGCGTGGTCCCCAGTTCGACTGAAATAAAACTCAATCGCCTGCTCGCCGCGCTGCCTGACGCGCAGCTCAAGGCCTGGTTGCCGCACCTTGAGCAGTTTGATATGCCGCTGGGCGAGGTGATGTACGAGTCCGGTAAAACCGAACATTACGTGTACTTTCCGACTTCGGCCATTGTGTCATTGCTGTAGGTCATGAAAAACGGCGACTCGGCCGAAATTGCCGTGGCGGGCAATGAGGGCATGGTGGGTATTTCGCTTTTTCTGGGCGGCAACGCCACACCCAGCCGAGCTGTGGTGCAAAGCGCGGGCGTGGGTTTTCGGATGAAGGCGCCCTTCATGAAAGAGGAGTTCGACAAGGCCGGGCCTGTGACCCACCTGCTGCTGCGTTACACCCAGGCGCTGATCACGCAAATGTCGCAAACCGCCGTTTGTAACCGGCACCACAGCCTGGACGAGCAGCTGTGCCGATGGCTGCTGCTGAGCCTGGACCGGTTGCCCGGCAACGAGCTGGTGATGACCCAGGAGCTGATTGCCAACATGTTGGGGGTGCGCCGCGTGGGCGTCACAGAAGCCGCGCTCAAGGTGCAGGACGCCGGCCTGATCAGCTACGCCCGCGGCCGCATCAAGGTGCTGGACCGGGTGGGGCTGGAGAAGCGCTCCTGCGAGTGTTACCAGGTCGTCAAGGACGAATACGACCGTTTGCTGCCCAAGCAGATGGCGGCCTGAACCGGGCGGGCACCGGCCTCGGCAGTGAAAAAACGGCTTCCCGACAAAACGACACTTTGTTCTCCATGCGGACTTCTTTGCTGCTTAAGTCCGCTACCGGACCGACGGGAGCGGTACAAGCTTTTATAAACGGGACAAGGCAACAGCGACCGAGCCTCGGCCGCGTTCGCGCTTGACCGTCGCTGCAGCGTTGTGCAGCAATCGCGCCGGAGGTGCCAGCATGACGCAGAGTCCTTTACTGACGCAGAAAACGCAAAATTTCGCGCACAAGGCCTTGAAGGCCCTGGGCTTTGTCAACCTCAACCGTCTTTTTGAGTCGCCGCAGTCTGCGATGGCTTCTCCCAAGGCTTCGGTCAGGCTCGCCACTGGCGCCCACGACGGTGTGCAGGCACCATCCTGCGGGTTTCAAATAGCCAGGGAAGACTGGGATGCCATGTACCGCGCCATCCAGGTTCGGCTTGCGCACGCCGTGGATGAGCAGCGCGGTTTGGTGTCCGCGCCGCTAGCTGGCGACGCGTCCGCTCATCTTCAGATCGTCGCGCTCGAGTGTGTAGCTGCCATGGCGCAATTGCATGCCGCGTTGACGCAGGAACGCGCCTGCACCGACGTCTCAGGCGGGCCTGTCGGCCAATCCTGAAATCACCCGCCAGTGTTTGGCCTCCACCGGCGTAATCGACAGCCGGTTGCCCTTGCGCAGGATCACCAGGTCGGCCAGCTCGGGCCGGGCGCGCATCTGCGGCAGGGTGATGTTGCCTATCTTTTTGAGCACTTGCACGTCCACCAGCAGCCAGCGCGGCTCGCCGGGTTTTGATTTGGCGTCGTAATACGGCGACTGGGGGTCGAACTGGGTTGGGTCCGGATATGCGGCAGACGCCACGCGGGCGATGCCGACAATGCCCGGCTCCGCGCAACTGGAGTGGTAGAACAACACGCCGTCACCCACTTGCATGCCGTCCCGCATGAAGTTGCGCGCCTGGTAATTGCGCACGCCGACCCAGGGCACAGTGGACTTTTTCGCGGCAAGTGCCTCGTCTACCGAGCATTCTTCGGGTTCGGATTTCATGAGCCAGTAGTTCATGGTGCCCTATCAGTCAGTGTCAAGTCTTGATGAGTTGCAGCAGGGCGGGAACCACCAACCCGGCACCTGTCAGCACCAACAAGGCGCAGACCAGTTTGAGAACCGCTTGCCGCGACCAGCCGGGCGGGTGCCGCTCCAGCCACCAGCTTAGCCCGAACACCAGCGGCAAGGCAAGCAGACACAGCGTCAGCGCATTGCCGCTGAACTGCCCGGTAGGCACAACCACCACCAGCCGCAAGAAGGCGCTGGCCGCCAGCGTGGCGACCAGCGTGTCGCGCACCGCTTTCAGCGCCATCGGTTGCCGGTAGAAGTGATACACCAGCGGCGGCCCGCCCGAGGCAAACAGTCCTGTGAGCAGGCCAGACACTGCGCCCCAGAAACGGAAGGTGTTGGGCGATGAACGCTCAGGCAGCGCAGCGGTCTGCATCAGCACCACCAAGGCGCAGGCGATCACCGTCAGGCCCAGCAACACGCGCAGCACCAGGGTCACGTTGGCACTGAGCCAGCCCAGCAGCAGCAGACCCAGCAGGATGCCAGCCACGCAGCCAAGGGTGATGTCGCGAAGAGCCGGAACATCCAGCGTTTTGCCTGCGCCGCGCAAGGCTACCAGTGCGTTGGCCAGTGCCAGGACGGTCGTCACATTGGCCAGGTCGGCCAGCGGCGCCAGCTCCAGCAGTCCGGCCAAGCCCAGCAAAATCAGCGCAAAGGCAAAACCGCTCAGGCTTTGCGCGCAGGTGGCCAGGGCGACACACAGCAAGAAGAGGGCGGTTTGAGTCAGCGTCATTCAGCAGCGCGGGAGCCAGATGGCTCAGCGGTGTTTGCCGGCTTCCCAGCCCACGCTGCCAATCGCCCGTTCCGCCACCTCGACGGCCAGCGGCTCCAGCGCGGTCGCCATGGTGTCGTTCCAGCGGTTGAGGTAGCCGAAAAGCGCGATCGACGCCACGATCTCGACAATCTGCTCGTCGTTGTAATGCTTCTTCAATTCATCGAAGTCCGCCTGTGAGGCTTCATTGGGGACGGCGCCGGCTTTCAGCGCGAGGCTGATGGCGGCGCGCTCCGCCGGGCTGAATAGATCGCTGTTCTCAAAATCCCACAGCGCGGCAATCTTGGCGTCCGACGCCTTGTAGATGCTCGACAGGTTGGCCATGTGCGACTGGCAGTACAGGCAGCCCGCCGCATAACTGCTGGCCAGACTCACCAGCATCTTGGTTTCCTCCGGCACCGTGCCTTCGTACAGCACCGCCTGGTTCAGCGCCATGAAGGCCCGCACGATGTTGGGCCGCCGCACCATGGTCATGATGCTGTTGGGCGTGAAGCCGCGCGTCTTCTTGTAATGCTCAAAGCGCTCGCGGATGTCGTCTTCCTTGATGTCGGCGAGGGGAATGGGGGAGAGATGGGGCATGGGACTCCGTATGAGCTTGAAAGTGAAAGAAGTGCCGCCCAGTTTATCGGTTTGGGAATGCGATCCATCCACGCTCGCGGCTAACGATTTTTCATCCACTCAGCCATCGCGTCGAGCAGTTCCTCACGCACCTGGTCGTCATTGCGGCCTCAGCGGACCAGCACATGAAAGGCGTGATCAGCACCGTCCACGACATGCAGGGTCGCGAGCTTTCCCAGCCCAGTCGTGGTCTGCGTGATGAGGTCCAGGTCCGCCAGGCCAGCGCTCAGCCGGCGCGGCGCTTTGCCGCTGACTCGGCAAGTTCGGGTGGCAGGCGTTTGAGCAGCGCCCGGATCGCCAGCGGCACCAGCACCAGGTCGTCCGCAAAGCCCAAAAAGGGCACCATGTCAGGGATGAGATCGATGGGTGAAAACAGGTACAGCGCAATTGCTGCCGTGCCCCATTTCAGCCAGCTGGGTGCCTTGGGGTGGCGCAGCGCAACCCACAGTTGCCGGGCGTCGCCGCGCAACAGTACCCAAAGCAGGGTGAGGCGTTTGAACATGAAAGCTCCTTGGTGAGGTGGTGGCCGGGCCGGCCCGACGGGCCGCTTTGTCCCAGATGGCGCCGCTTGCCCCTGACGCAAGGGCTTTGACCGGGCGTTACATTCATCGGCCCATGCAGGGCGGCGTCAGGCGCGCTCAAAGTCGATGAAACTCTTTTCAGCATCCACCGCCAGCAGCCTGACGCGGGCCGTGTCGCCCACATCCAGGCCCTCAAACCCCCGCACGACCCGGCCCTCCAGCAAGGGGCTGCTGATGCGCACAAACGTGCCCTTGGCTGCCGCGCCCGTCACGATGGCGTCGAACACATCGCCGATACGGTTGTGCAGCAGATACGCACCTGCGGCCTTGAGGACCTGGCGCTCGACCTTGCTGGCGTTGTCTTCCTGAAGCGTGCAATGGCGGGCAATCTGGTTCAACTGCTCGGCGGAATAGGGCGGTGGCTCACCCGCCAGTGCCGCCTTCAGCAGGCGCTGCGTCACCAGATCAGGAAAGCGGCGATTCGGTGCGGTGGAATGGGCGTAGTCGTTGACGGCCAGGCCAAAGTGGCCCTGTCCATTGGTTCCGGCTTCGGCTGAGCCCTTGGGTAGGGCCGTTGCAGCCGCGTATTCGCCCGAGCCCAGCAGCTTCACCACCGCCAGCGACAAGTCGGCAAAAACTGCCGGGTCGGCTGCGCGGCGCGCACATAAAAAGCGGTCAAGGGCCGGTGCATCGGGCAGCGCGGGCAAGGTCACGTCGTGGCTTGCCGCCAGGGCCACAATGCGGTCCCAGCGGCGCGGTGCCTGCAAAAACCGGCGTATCGACGGAAAGCCCTGGTCCACCAGAAAACGCGCCGTCGCGCCATTGGTGGCAATCATCAGGTCGGCAATCAAATCCTTGGCTCGGTTTTTCTCGTCAGGGCGCAGGTCCACCAGCTGCCCGTCCTTGAATACCGGTCGTGCAGCGATGGTGTTGACATTCAGCGCGCCGCGCGACTGGCGCCACTGCCTCAGTTTGCCGGCCAGGGCGTCATGCAGGCGAACTTGCTCTTCCAACCCCGGCACACTCGCCATTTGCGGCGGCGCTGCAGCGGCACCGTCCAGCCATGCCGACACCGCGTCGTAAGTCAGCTTGGCGTGGTTCAGCACCAGCGCGCGGTAGATGCTTGACTCAGACACCGTGCCGTCTTCGGCGACCAGCATGTCAACCACCACGGCCAGTCGCTCCTGACCTTCGTGCAGAGACGTCAGGTCGGTAGACAGCACCTCGGGCAGCATGGGGAAAATGCCCGCCGCCGTGTACACCGAGGTCGTGTTGGCGGCGGCGTGGCCGTCCACCGCGCCGCCGGGCCGCACCTTGCAATCCACATCGGCGACGGCCACCAGCAGGCGCACGGCGCCCGACGGCAACGCCTCGGCCACGCTCAACTGGTCCAGATCGCGCGTGTCGTCGTTGTCAATCGAGAACCAGGTCAGGTGCCGCAGGTCGCGGAAGTTTCCATTGCGTTCGGGGACGGTCAGGCCCGCGGCTTCTGCCTCTTGCATAGCTTGCGGGGAAAAGGCGGGTAGCAGGCTGCGGGAGCGCATGGCTTCTACGGCTAGTTGGTGGAGATGGGTGGGGTTCATAGCGGGCGGTTTGTGAGCTTGGCTGACTTTACCTGCCGGTGAGGTCCGCTGCGCGAAAGTTCATAGTGGGTTCTTGACCACCCCAACAGCCATTCCAAGGGACCCCACCTTAGATGATTAGGCGAAGTGCTCTCGGATCGGGGCCAAAGATGCCAGAGAAGCTCGGATGCCAATGATCACTGATAGATTTGGGAATCCAAAACGCCGTGCCGCTGCTCGCAGCTTGCGGGCTCGAATAATCTGCTTCACTGAGAAAGCCGACACCCACGACAAAAGAAAATTCGGTTTTCTCTAAGAATGCGCTAGCTTTCCACGCAAGGGCAGAATGCTGGCCAGTACGGGCTGCTTCCGGGCCTAGTTCAGCCAATTGCTGGGCCTCTATGCCTTCGAAAGTCGCAAATAGCGCTCCAGGTCTTTTGCCCGTCAATTGCCGTCCGGCTGAGAGAGTGAGAGTTTTTCTCCAATCTCATTGAACTCACCGCCGACTGGTTTGTCGAAACGGCATGTCAAATCCAACAGAGCAAGAAGACGTGGCGAGCAAGGCGGGCCTGTTCGAAGACCTGCCGCAGTCCAGTGATG
>NZ_JBDNGU010000059.1:0-6955 GCF_041689105.1 Polaromonas sp.
CTGACAAAAAAGTCGCGCACTGGCAGGGCATCGCCATCGCCGCCTGCGAGCAATGCGGGCGCAACCGGCTGCCCCGCATCCATGAGGTCGCCACCCTGGGCGACTGGCTCGCCGCACTGCCCGCCGCCGACCCCGCCGCGCTGCGGCTGCTGCTGTCACTGCGCGCGGGCACCCGACCGCTGCTGCAAACCGTGGCCGGCCAGGACAGCGCTGCAAGCGTCACCCTGCTCAGCGGTCCGGAGGGCGGGCTCAGCGTCGCCGAAGAAGATGCGGCCATCGCTGCCGGTTTTATCGCGGTCACGCTGGGCCCGCGCACGCTGCGCGCGGAGACCGCGCCGCTGGCCTGCCTGGCACTCCTCACCCTGGAAGTCTGAACAATGAACCGCAACCTTTGGCTACTGGCGCTCTGCCAGGGCCTGTTTCTCACCAACAACGTGACCTTCATCGCCATCAACGGCCTGGTCGGCTGGAGTCTGGCGCCGCTGGGCTGGATGGCCACCTTGCCAGTCATGGGTTATGTCGTGGGCGGGGCGCTGTCGACCGGCATCGTCGCACGCACCCAGAAGCGTTTCGGCCGCAAGACCTCGTTCCAGCTCGGGCTGCTGGTGGCGGTGCTTTCGGCGCTGCTGTGCTGTTATGCCGCCTACAGCCGGAACTTCTGGCTGCTGGTGGCCGCCACCGTGGTGGCCGGTTATTACAACGCCAATGCCCAGCTCTACCGTTTTGCCGCCGCCGAACTGGCGCTGCCGGCGTTTCGCGAAAAGGCCGTGTCACTGGTGATGGCCGGCGGGCTGATAGGCGCGATCGCCGGCCCCAACCTGGCAGCGGGAACGCGGACCCTGACCGCCGTTCCTTTTGCCGGCGCCTACCTCGCGCTGGCAGCCGTGGCCCTGCTGGCCATGGTCTTGCTCGCCTTTATCCAGTTCCCACCCACGCCGCCCCTGCAGGCAGCCAGCGGCGGACGTCCGCTGGGCCAGATCATGCGCCAGCCGGTGTTCATCGTCGCAGCCGCCGCCGGCGCGCTGGGCTATGGGGTGATGAACCTGCTGATGGCCGCGACCCCCATTGCCATGCAGGTCTGCGGCCTGCCGTTTTCCGACGCAGCGCTGGTGCTGGAGTGGCATGTGATCGGCATGTTCGCGCCGGGGTTTTTCACCGGTCACCTGATCAAGCGTTTCGGCACCTTGCCCATCATGGCGATCGGGCTGACACTGAACGTCGCCTGCGTGCTGATTGCGCTGTCGGGCGTCGAGCTGCACCAATTCCTGGTGGCGCTGTTCCTGCTCGGCGTCGGCTGGAATTTCCTGTTCACCGGCTCTACCACGCTGGCGCTGACAGCCTACCGCCCCGAGGAAAAGGACAAGGCGCAGGGCGCGCTCAATTTCTGCGTGTTCGCGGTGCTGGCGCTGTCATCGCTGGCCTCAGGCGTGCTGGTGACGACGCAGGGCTGGACGCTGTTGAACCTGGGCTCGCTGCTGCCGCTGGGCTTGACGGGCATGGCGCTGGCCTGGCTGGCGTTGCAGCGGCGACGCCCCATGGCCACCTGAACCGCTACAGATTTCATAGCTACTGGTGCCCGCCTTACAAGGGCCCGAGGTCCTTTTGACCTAAAACCGCGCGTCCAGCCAGGATTTCAGGGTGGCAAACACCGGCGCGGCATCAAGCTCGTTGAAGAGCTCGTGGTACAGATCGTCAAAACACCGCGTGGTCACCAGGCGGGCGCTGCGGCGCGCCGCCGCCTCGGCAAAAGCCCGGCTGCCAGCCGGGTTGACCAGCTTGTCCGCGCCGGCGTACATCAGCAGCGTCGGCGTGGACCAGCTGGATGCGGCGGCTACGGTGGCCGGTCCGGCGGTCGCAATGAATTTGGCCAAGCGCGCGGAAATTTTGGCGTGCACCAGCGGGTCGGCCAGGTACTTGTCTACCACCTGTTTGTCGTGCGAGATGAATTCGGGCTTGAGGCCATTGTTGACGCGCAGATTGGGGGCGATCACCGGCAGCGTGGCGAGCAGCAGTTTCTGCAGCGCATTGAGCCCGGGATCCAGCGCCGGGGAAGACATCACCAGGCCATCGACGGGCCGCATCTGGAGCGACACAAAACGCCCAACCACCAGACCGCCCAGGCTATGACCCAGCAGGATCAGCGGCAGCTGTTTGGGGGACTCGCCCGCACCAGCGTGCGGCAGGCGCAGGGAGCGCAAGCGCGTGTCATCCACCACTTCGGCGAGGTCTTCCAGCAGCAGGGCCTCACTGCTCAGCCCCCCGCGCACGCCACCGGACTCGCCATGGCCCCGCTGGTCGTAAGCGCGCACGGCAAACCCCCAGTCGAGCAGCAGCTGCGCCACATGGTCATAACGGCTGGCGTGTTCGCCCAGCCCATGGACGATCAGCACGACGGCGCGCGGCGGCGCCGCATCGTCAGCCTGCCAGGCCTCCATCGGCCACTCGTACAGCGCCAGGTTTTCGCCATCACGCGCGGTAAACGGCGCCAGCCTGGGTTTGTCCGTCAGCACGTCTCCCCTCTCACGGCATGCAGGCGATGACATGCGCCACGGCTGCAGTAATTTTTTTCGCGTAAGGCACGTGCAGGAACTCATTGGGGCCGTGCGCATTGCTCTTCGGCCCCAACACGCCGCACACCATCATCTGCGCCTTCGGGAAGCCCTTGCTCAGCATGTTCATGAGCGGAATCGTGCCGCCCTGGCCGATAGTGCCGCAAGGCGCGCCGTAATGGGCCTGCGAGGCATCATCAAGCGCTTTCTGAAACCACGGCGAGGTCGACGGCGCGTTCCACCCGGTGGCACCACCTGCGCTTTCAAAGGTGACCCTGGCCTGGTAGGGCGCGTTGTCTTCGAGCAGGGCCTTGAGCTCCTGCACCGCGCTGGCGGCGTCCACCAGCGGCGGCAGGCGCAGCGACAACTTGAAGGCGGTATAGGGCCGCAGCACATTGCCGGCATTGCCCATCTCGGGAAACCCGTCGGCGCCAGTCACGCTCAGCGTCGGTTTCCAGGTGCGGTTGAGCAGGGCTTCAACCGGATCGGTGGTGGTCGGCAACGCAAAGGTCGTCGCGCCTCCGCAGTCGTAGTGCGCCCACGGAAAGCGCTTGTAGATCTGGTCGCCCAGGATCTGCGCGGTGGCTTTGGCCTGCTGCAGCCGCTCGGCTGGAATTTCACAGTGAAAACTCTGCGGTAGCAGGCGGCCGGTCTTGCTGTCTTCGAGCCGGTCCAGCACGTGGCGCATGATGCGAAAGCTCGACGGCACCAGCCCGCTGGCGTCGCCAGAATGTACGCCTTCGGTCAGGATCTCCACCTTCAGCACGCCGCTGGCCATGCCGCGCAGCGAGGTAGTCAGCCAGAGCTGGTCGTAGTTGCCGGCACCCGAGTCCAGGCAGATCACCAGGCCCACGTCGCCAAGCCGGGTGCGCAGCGCATCGACATAAGGCAGCAGGTCGTAGGAGCCGCTTTCTTCGCAGGTTTCGACCAGGCCGACGATGCGCGGATGCGGCACCTTCTGGCTTTTAAGTGCCTGGATGGCGGCGATGCTGGCGTAGACCGCATAACCATCGTCGGCACCGCCACGGCCAAACAGCTTGCCATCCTCATATTTCGGTGTCCAGGGACCCAGGTCATTGCGCCAGCCCGTGAACTCAGGTTGTTTGTCGAGATGGCCGTACATCAACACTGTTTCCGTAGACCCGGTTTTGGTCGCCGGCACCTCGAAAAACAGCACCGGCGTGCGGCCCGCCAGCCGGACGATTTCAAGTGTGAGACCCTCGACCTTTTGCGCCTCAACCCAGGCGGCCGCATTGCGCATGACGGTGTCGATGTGGCCATGGCTGGCCCAGTCGGCATCAAATGACGGGGACTTGGCGGGGATGGTGATGTAGTCGGTGATCTGCTTGACGATGTCGCCGTCCCATTGGGCACTGACATCAGACAGGGCCTGTGCGGCGTCAAGCAGGCCGGCAGGAATTTCGCGGTGCAGGGGGGCGTTCATGACAACTCCGGGAAGTGATGCGAAAGCCTACTGTACCTGTGCCCGCCCGGACGTGCCAGCCCGGCGACAGGGGGAACGCGGCGCAGCGGGGAATTTTCTGCACTCATGCAGAAAATCAACTCAGCCGACACAGCCATCATGAAAAAACCGTATCTCCCGCATCAGTCATCCTCTTCGGCATAGGCGGGCGGGGCCGGGCACCACCGGCCTGTTGCAGCGCCTCCGGTCTTCGAGACGCTTTCAGATCGAAGCCAGCTTAAAGGTTGTCGCCGGACTCCCCCGGCTCAGGCCCCGGCACGGTGAGGCATTCTTCAAAAATGCGCGCCGTGCATTGCCGGCAGATCGCCGGGTCCAGCCGCGTAAAAATCGCCGCGATCGCGCTGCGTTTGTCCGCAAACTGGTGCTCAGCCCCGAGCAGACGCGTGAAGCCCGTGGTCTGCCACATCTTGATCACCCCGGGCCGCGGACGGTGGAAGTACAGGTCGCCGCCCATCGCGCGGCGTGCATTGAGTTCGTGCTCCCAGAGCTGCGCGCCGGCCAGGTCGATGAAGTTCATGCTTTTGCTCATGACCAACAGGTGCTTTTGCGGGTGCAGGACGTGGCGCAGGTCATGCAGCGTGTCGGCCACATGCTGCGTTGCGCCGAAATACACCTCCCCTTCCATACGCAGCAACTTGAGTTGCGGGCATTCCGGCAAGTAGTGGGCCCCTACGCTTGTCGCTTCGCGTACTTCGCTGCCCCCCGAGGGGGCGCTGCGCCTGCGGACTGGCAAAGCCAGATCCGCGGCCCCGGCTGGTGAAGAAAGAGCCCCCACGTTCGTCGCTTCGTGTACTGCGCTGCCCCCCGAGGGGGCGGTCCCGCCTAAGGGCGGCATGTTGGCGGGTCGGTCGGCCCCCACGCCGGCATGCGCGCCTGCTCCTTCTTCGTCGATCACCACAAACTGCCGGCCCGGCCCCCGGCTGTCGAAACCCATGGTACGCATCGCCGGCTTGGACGTGCGGTACAGATAAGACATCAGCGACAGCAGCGTGCCGAGCAAAATCGCGATCTCCAGCCGGATGCTGACCGTCGCCGCCAGGGTGGCCAACGCGACACCAAATTCGGTGCGGCTCAGCACAAACAGCTGGCGCCAGCGCTGAATGTCCAGCAGCGAGACGGCCACCAGCAACAGCAGCGCGGCCAGCGCCGCCATCGGGATCTGCGCCAGCAACGGTGCACTGAGCGCGACCAGGGCCAGCAGCAGGACGGCCGAAAAAACGGCAGCCAGCGGCGTGCGTGCGCCGGCTTCCAGGTTGGGCATGGAGCGGTTCAGCGAACCGCAGGACACATACGAGGAAAAGAAGCCGCCAACGATGTTGGAAAGGCCCTGGCCGCGGAACTCACGGTTGGCATCGATGCGCTGGCCCGAGCGGGCCGCCACGGCTTTGGCAATCGAGATCGACTGTCCGAGCGCCACAATGGTCAATGCAAACGCCAGGCCCAGCAACTCGGAGAGCGAGGCCCAACTGATCCGGGGGACGACAAACTTCGGCCAGGGCGTGGCGATCTGGCCCACCGTGCGCAGCGGCTGCGGCGCAGCGCCGGCATAGGTCGTCCAAGCCCACGACAACGCGGTTGCCGCTACCAGACCGGCCAGCATGTAGGGCCAGTTGGGGCGCAGACGCCGCACCAGCAAGGCCACGGCCAGGGTCACGGCGGCCACGGCCAGCGCGACCGGCTGCATGGATCGGAGCGCTGCAAACACGTGAAGCAACACCGCAGCGGCACCATGTTCGACCGCCGCGGGCAGCCCCACCAGATCGGGCAGCGCATAGACGGCAATCAGGACCGCAGCCCCGGAGGTGAAACCGAACAAGGCTGCCGGTGAAATGAAATTGGCGAAGGTGCCCAGCCGCAAGGCGCCTATCAGCCACTGCATGATGCCGACCAGCAGCGTCACCGCCAGCGCCATCTGGATATAGCCGGGGCTGAAGGCGATGGCCAGCGGTGACAACATCGCAAACAGGGCCAGCGAGTTGGCATTGGTGGGCCCCGACATCACGTGCCAGCTGGAGCCAAACAGCGCCGCAATGATGCAAGGCACGATGGCGGTGTAGAGGCCGTATTCGGGCGGCAACCCGGCCAGGGTGGCAAAGGCAATGCCCTGCGGCAGAACCAGCACCGCGCCCAGCAGCGCCGCCATCAAGTCATGGCGCAAAGTGGCAGGCGTGACTGCATAAACCCAGCGGCCGAACAGCCGCTCCAGCACCCTGAATGCGAGAGCGGTGGCCGTGTTTTTCGCGAAACCATACATGGCCATGAGCATAACGCGGCCCCTGCCGACCGCGGCAGGGGCCGCGCAACATCACGCCAGGCCGGCCAGACGCAACAACAAGCCGGCCAGCGCGCAGGCGGCGATGACCGGGATCACGCCGGCCTTGTAACGCAGCAGCGCCACACCGGCGACCGCCATCAGGGCCAGCGCCGGCCACGCCACATTTGAAGGAAAACCAGCGGTAGCCCCTGTTTTGATTGAGACATGTGCTATAAAAAACAGAGCAAGACTGGCAATCACCCCAACCACCGCCGCCGTGATGGCGGCCAGCGGCGCGGTGAAGTGCGGCTTGCCATGGGTCGACTCCACCAGCGGCCCGCCGGCCAGGATAAAGATGAACGACGGCAAAAACGTGAACCAGGTCACCAGCAACGCCGCCAGCGCCGCGCCCTGAAACAGCGCGTCCGGCCCCAGCACCTGTTTGATCCAGCCGCCGACAAAAGCCACGAAGGCCACCACCATGATCAAGGGCCCCGGTGTGGTCTCGCCCAGCGCCAGTCCGTCCATCATTTGCGGCCCGGTGAGCCAGCCGAACTGTTCGACCGCACCCTGATAGACATAAGGCAGCACAGCGTAGGCGCCGCCAAAGGTCAGCAGCGCGGCCTTGGTGAAAAACCAGCTCATCTGTGTCAAGGCACCACCCCAACC
>NZ_JBDNGU010000060.1:0-18646 GCF_041689105.1 Polaromonas sp.
CGACTCGTCGTCTCGGCGATGACAGATTTAAGAGTGGCAAAGCTCTGGGGCCGTATGGGTTTCAAGGAAGCGGCCACGCAAATGATATATACATTCTGAGGTACTTATATGTGCGGATCAAGCCAACCAGCAGCTCCTACAGGCCAGACACTAACGCAGACAACCATCCCCGACTACGCGAAACCGTATGTCGAAGGCATGCTGGGGAAGCAACAAGCGCTGGGTGATGCAGCATTCAACCCGTTCCCCGGCGGAGTAAACGCGCAGGTAGCAGGTTTTTCTCCCCTCCAACAACAGGCGCAGTCGGGCGTTGCTGGGCTCCAGATGCCCGGACAGTTCGGGCAGGCGTCGGATATGGCACGGCAGTCGGGTGTGGGTGCTTTGGGTACTACTGGGCAAGCCGCAGGGTACGGCGCTCAGGGTTCTGCAGCAGGACAAGCCTACGGGCAGAACGCGCAAGACCCGGCAGCTGTTCAACGGTACATGAACCCGTATCTGCAAGCGACGCTAGACCCAGCGATGCAGCTACAACAGCAACAGTTTGGTATGTTGAACGCACAAAACCAAGGTCAAGCCACTCAGGCAGGCGCATTTGGCGGTGGTCGTCAGGCCATCATGCAGGGGCTCAACCAGCAGAACCAGATGCTTGCGCAGAACCAATTGGTCGGCAACGCGTACAACCAAGCGTACAACCAAGCCAACCAGAACATGCAGACTGCGGGCTCCCAAGCCATGCAAGGCGCCGGGCTGGGTCTTCAAGGTGTGGCAGCGGAGCAGGCAGGCTACGGTCAAGCAGGGCAGGCGGCAACGAACCTGTCGAACATCGGCAACCAAGCCCTCGGCGCGGAGCAGAGCATCTACGGCGCACAACAAGCCACGGGCGCTACACAGCAGGCGCAAGAGCAAGCGCGGATGGCGCAGGCTCAGCGGAATTGGGATCAGGAGATCGCCTACCCGCAACAGCAGCTGTCTAACATGTCGAACATGCTGCGCGGGCTGCCTATGCAAGGCACCGGCACGCAGTCGACATACGAGACTGGCCCGAGCGGGATACAGAACATAGCCTCGCTGGGCTTGGGTGCGGCGGGTATTAGCAGGCTTATGCGCAACGCCAAGGGCGGCATGATTCGCTCCGGCGGCCTCGGTGCTATTGCTTTGAAAAACCTAGTGTGAAGGACAGAACATGATTGATAAAGCTTCCGTCTTCGCAGAACGGTTCAGATATACCCCGGGGTTGCTGCAGGCTTCTGTTATGGGTCAGGGTACAGACCCGAGCCTAGACCCCTACACGGCTCTTCGGGCCTTGCAGCTCATCAAAGAATCGAACGCCATGATGATGGCCCGCCAAGCAGAGGGGCCGACGGAGGCTCCGTCGCTGGCAGCGCAAGCAGTTGAGCCACAGGGGTTAGAAGCGATGCTGCCGATGGGCGCTCCAGTTGGGCAGATGCCACAAGAAGCCCCACAGGAAACCTACGGCGGTGTGGCGAGCATGCCAACCCCTGACGACGGCTTCGCTGGGGGCGGCATCGTGGCGTTCGCGGGCGGTGGCACTCCGAGAACAACTTATACACAAGCCGCGTTCGATGCTATCCCACAGCCTACGACTATGGCGGACCGTGAAGCGGGTATAACGGAGCAACAGGGCTACGTCCAGAAGCTGTATGGCGCGGATCGTCTGGCCCCCTACGCCGAAGATATTGCCAAAGAACGACACGATTTAGATAGCCGAAAGGGCGCAGACATGGGGTACGCGTTGTTGGCAGCCGCGCAGGCCGTTGTCGCCAAGCCCGCTAGGGGTCGTGGGCTCGGGGCTATTGCACCAGCGCTTGCCAACGCCGCAGGCGCGTTCGGCGCTGAGATGCAGAAGTCCGATAAAGATATGCGCGAGGCCAAGCGCCTGCTCCGCCAGTCCGAGATCACGTTGGCCACTGCGCAGCAGGCGCGTGCTGATGGTAGAACAGACAAGGCCATAGCGCTGTTCAGCGATGCTGATAAGCAGAAACGTGAAGCTGAGCAGAAGTTGAGCGACGCTAATATGAAGGCCGCTGAAATGGAGAAAGGCATCGAGGTAGCCAACATTTCGGCGGGGGCTTCCATGGCGGCGGCTAACAAACCGTCGGATATGGATAAGCAAGCGAGCGCCATATATGACGCTATGGTCGCGAAGGACCCATCTATCCTTAACGACCCGGTTAAAAAAGCGCAGGCTGCAGCCGATTCTCGTCGTATAGGTGCTGGCGAGATTGGCCGCTACCCGGCTGACGCCCGCGTAGCCGCCGGTGAAAACAAAGATGCTCTTGCACTCGAGAAGTTGGTCGACGAAGATGAAACGGGTAAATTGCTCAAGATGAGGCTCGCTATGCTTACCGGTAAGACAGACGCGGAGTCTTTGAACAAAAAAGCCGAAATTGAACGCGGGCTTGACAAAATCCGTAAAGATAAACGAGCGGCTGTTGAGGGCGCAGCTCCTGCCAGTCGCCCCGCTGCCCCGCCAGTTCGGGGTGGTGCACCGATTGGGCCAGTCCAACCAAGCGCCGCGCATATATCTGCGTTGAAAAATAACCCAACTATGCGCGACGCTTTCGATGTGAAATTTGGAGCTGGCGCAGCGGCAAGAATACTAGGGAACTAAGATGGCCAATTTTTTCGACCAGTTTGATACTGCGAAAGAACCAGAGCCGTCTGCAAACTTCTTCGACCAGTTTGACGCGCCCAGTAAGAAAAAAGCCGCGCCCGAACCGACGCCGGAAGAGCAGTCTTTCATGCGCAGCGTAGCTGATGTCCCCCTTAAAATTGGTGCTGGGGTTGTTACCGGCGTTCGTTTGATTTCTGACGCTTTTGGCGCTGGTAGTGGGGTGTCCAATGCCCTTAAGGGCGCAGAAGATTGGGTCGCCGACCTGTACAGCGCACAGTCTAAAAATGACTCGAAAGAAGTCGCCCGCATCATGAAGGAGGCGGAGGACAAGGGCGTGGGTGACCAAGTTACAGCTGCGTTAAGCGCTTTCTCAGTTGCGCCGGTCGACATAATAGTGAACGCGCTTGGTACTTCGGCTCCTGTGATAGTAGCGGCATTGTCCGCCAAGGTTCTCGGTGCGGGGAAATTGGCAGTTACTGCTATCGGTGCGGGTATTGGCCACGTTATGGGCGCGGGCACGGTCAAAAGTGCTATTTACGACGCGGTAAAAGAAGAGCTAGAAAAGACCGCCATGCCTGCGGAGCAGATAGAAGCCCGAGCGAAAGCAGCCCAAGAGTACGGCGGCGAAAACTTGGATATGATTTTAACTGGTGCTGCCATAGGCGGTATTGGAGCCGTCACAGGGTTTGAACCTGCTGCGGCCCGGCAACTTGCCAAGCAGATTATGGGTAAGGCTGTAGGCGCAAAGGTGGCGAAAGAGACAGCCGGGGCTGCTGAGCGGGGGGCGATTAAACAAGGCGCAATTACCGGCTCTAAAGAGTTAGTTGGCGAAGCGACGCAGGGCGGCCAAGAACAGCTGGCGCAAAATATTGCCCTACAACGCGAAGGTTATGATGTGCCCACTATGCGCGGCGTAGTAGGCGCGGCGACTTTAGAGGGTGTGGCAGGTTTTGGTCTCGGGGCCGTTACCGGTGCACGCGAAGGAAAACAAGCGCGACAGGAACAAGAGCAGCCCGGCAAATCAGTCTACGATCGACTGACAGAGGAGTACGACGATGCTGGAGAAATTATCCCACCAGCAGGTGGAGCAGGCGCTGGCGTGGCTGGCCAGCCCGGTTCAAGAGCCGCCGCCAGACGCGCTCGTAAAGCTAAATCAGATGGAGTGGTTCCTGCTGGACAGGATGCTGGCTCAATTGATGGCCGAACGGGACAACAACTCGCTCCACTAACCTCGATTGAAGAGTTCCTCGCGTTTGAAGAAGACCAAGTGTGGGATGTCCCGCCCGCTGGACAGCCGTCGGGCGATCAGGGCATACCCGCTGGGCAGCGGGAACCCCTCGCTATGCGGAGCGATCAGGGCATACCCGCTGGGCAGCGGGAACCCCCCGCTATGCGAGGCGACCAAGACAATATGTTCGGCGCGGCCAAAAACGCTAGGCGGCTAGCTAATACCGCCTTTGCCCAAGCGGACGGCAGTGTCGCCAAGGCTACTGCGGATTTGGAAGCGCAGAAGCAGCGCCTTATAGACCGTTACCGCGCCGGGGAGTTCGGCGCTACTTGGGCAATGGGGCAGACCATACCCGGCATGACTCGCGGTGAAGCCGTACGGAACTTCCAGCAGGTAGCGCAGGATTTTGTAGGCCGGATGTCCGAGAAGATCGACTACGCTATCTCGCTACTACAAGGTAGCCCCCGTGCTATGCGGGGTTCGCAGAGCGACATGTTTGCGGAGGATTTATCCAAGCTTAGCGACGAGGACCTTAGAAAAACGTTGTTGCAAAGAGGGTATGGCGAGGAGCAAGCCACCAAGGCTATCGCCGAATTGAAAGAAAAATGGGCGGCGAAAGAAACTGCGCGGCCCCAAAAAGAGCAGAAAGAGCGCAGGGTTGCGCCGGTAACTTCAGAAGCGCAGGCGGTGGCGGACTTGGAGGCGGCGGACTTGGAGGATTTTGGCGCCCCCGTTAACGAAGAAGCAGCAGGTGGAATAGAAGGCGAAGGCGAAGGCGAAGGCGAAGCAGAAGGCGTTGTGTCTCAAGAACTCGGGGACCAAAAAGGCCCACGCGACAGAGCACCTAAACCCGGGGACGATAGGGAGCACATACTCGATACGGTAGAAGGCAAGCAGATTGTAGGTTTCTTCGACACTATTCAATCTGCTAACCAGACACCAGAGGGAGTAAAAGACCACGGTTACCCTAAAAACGTCGCTGCTGAAACCCTGTTGACGTATGACATCACGAAACCCGGCGAGACGACGACCTCCAGCATGAAGAAGATGCTCAAGTACCTCACGGCCAGTGTGGGTGGGGTAGCTTCGTTCAAAGCGCTGATGGACTCGCTTAACAGCGCCGCGCCCGAAGCCCGGGGCGATTTATTCGTCAGAGCAGGACTCCCCGACCTCACGACCCGCCGTGGTATGGCCACGTTTAGTAAGAGCGTGCAGGAGTACGTGAGCGATCTCGGTGGGAGTGGTGCCGGTTTCAGTGTGGACAGAAGAGCTGAATCGGGTATCCATATAGAGCGGTTCACCACACCTACAGAAGGCACGCAAGTATTTGGCCCCACGGTAGAAGGCAAGCCACGCGAACCCGATACCACAATGACGGAGACCGAGCACGTCATTGTCGATAGCAAGTTATATGGCGCGTGGCTCGCTATCAAAGCTGCGCGTAAGGCCGGAGGGAAACTATCGGACGGTATGCGTGCGGCTATTGCATACACAAGCAACCCGACGAACCGCAAAGCGTTCAGCGACGTTTTGACTGCCGTGGCGTACGATATAGCCTACGAAATTAGCGCGGACTCTAATTTTTCTAGGGAAGGTAGCGTTGCAGCAAACCATTTCCGCGACTTTGTAAAAACCAATTTGTCCCCCAGTACGTTGGCCACGCTAGACGAAATGATCGAGCAGTACAAGCAGTCTGCCAAAGCCAACAAAGTCCACCGCGAAGCAGTAGACACGTACAAAGCGGCACTTAAAGTGTACGTCCAGAGGATGCGTAAAGAGGGTAAAGCCGCAGTCCAGCTCGCTAAGGAACAGGAGAAAATTGCCCGCCGTAAACCGACTAAACGTGTCGGGGAAACCGAAGAAACAGAGAGCGAACCAACTCCTGCTATTGCGGTGGACTATAGAAAGAACCTGCCAACAGATGAGATTCTTGTTACGTCCCACCCTGACGTTATTCGCGAGCTAAAGACTGGCACCGTTCGCGGTGCGTTGGAAATGCTCACTCGGATGAAGGGCAATCCTTACTACGCCAGCTTAGCCCAGCGCCTGCTCGACACTGGCTTTGAACCCAAGAGCCGTTTTGTCACCGTAGACACGATGGAGTCGGTGTCTAACGACCCAGAATACGGCAAAGCTTTGGAGGAGCGTATCAAGGATGTGGACGAGTTAATCACCGCGCTCTACCCAGAGGACAAACAAGGCGCGTTGAGAGCCGGTTTGAATTCTGGCAAGCTGCGCAATGTGCTGGATGTTATGGCCGAGCTCAAAGCGTTGACGAATGCGGGCGAATCCAACCAGTTGGTGTTTGATAGCCTGCTTGATTTAGTCCGTGCGCAGTACGTATGGGACGGCAAATACGACCCTGTGACCGACACTATCGTCATGCGCCAAGGTGCTGGCACGCTTACAACTCACCTGCTGTTCCACGAGACTATCCACGCCGCTGCGTCTCACTTGATAGACAACTACAAGACGTTGAGTGGCCTCCAGAAGCAGGGCTACGACCAGCTGGTTAAGCTGTTTAAACACGCCAAAATGAAGGCCCTAGAAGAGGGGGTCGAGTTTTATGGCCTATCAGACCTGAATGATGCGTTGCCACACGAGTTCGTGTCCGAGGCTTTGTCTAACCCGGTCTTCCAAGCTTGGCTACGCAGCGTCCCCTACGAGTCCACACCTTTCTCCTACTTAAGCCGTTTCACAGACGGCATCCGTAAGCTGTTCAACGTCAAGAAAGGCTACGAGAGCAACGTCATGGCTGAGGCCATGTTTGCTGCTGATGCGATGATGTCCGGCACGATGTCTCTGGATGGACTCACTACCACTGGGCCGAAAGCAATGGCGCGAGTCAAAGCTAAGAGCAAGCCAACCAAAGTGCCGACGGGGCTGCCCAACCAGCCATCAACCTTGCGCCGTTGGCTGCGTACGCGCTCATGGAATAGCGTGTTGCGCGAGTCCAGAAGCGTTAACGCTACTATTCGCCCCGCGTACTTGGGGGTTCTAACGCTCCGCCAGCTTAATGACTTAGTCGCGGGCCGCATCCCGCAACTCACAAACTACATTCAGGTGGTCGAGGACTTCCTCGCCCGCAAGAGCAACATCCTCGCTGCGTCGGCTAAAGTCTCCCGCCAGTGGGAGCTGTTGCAATCTAAAGACCCTGAGATGTCCCGTAGGGTGTCAGCGGTTATGCACGCAGCCACTATCACCGAGGTAGACCCGGACAAAGCCAATGTGCTGCAACGCAACGCCAACGTGCAGTTGATGCAGGACTGGAACGACTTGACCCCCGAGGCCAAGGCCGTTTATAGAGGGGCTCGTGATTTCTTCCGCCGCATGTACGTCGACTATAGACGGTTAATGCACCGCCGGATTATCCAGATGGGCCAGTCGGGTGTGTCGAAAGCGACGATCCTAAAAATACGCGCTGAGTTCGAGAAGGGGGCACTCAAAGGCCCCTACTTCCCGTTGATGCGTCATGGCCGTTTCTTCTACCAGATTGGCAGGGGGCAGGACCGCGAGTACTATATGTTCGAGTCACAGGGAGCCCGCGCAGCCCACGCAGACGAGCGCGTAAAACGGGACCCGCATTTGGCTGGCACGATAGGCGATAACATCGGCAACGACTACGCTAAACAGATGGACGCCCATGCCCGCGAGTCTGCGTTCTTGGCGGAGATATTCGACGCCGTAGATGGCATCGACGTTACTGGTTTGAGTCCAGCTGATGCTGACAAACGCAAAACCGAAATGAAGGACAGCTTCTATCAGACGTACTTGCAGAACCAGCCTGACCGCAGCATGCGTAATCAGTTCATCCACCGCAATAGCGTGGAAGGTTTCTCGCAAGACGCTATGCGTAACTTCGCCACTTCATCGTTCAACATGGCGTACCAGCTGGCCCGCTTTGAGTACTCACCCGAGATGTTCTCCCAACTGGACGCGGCTCGTGCGCACATAAAACGTCGTGTGCCCGCTGGCACTAACTACGACCCAAGGCTCGCTGCCGAGAACGACGAGTTGCGCGACTATGTAAAAGAAGCCGAACTAGGTTTGAGCGCCCTGCTCAATCCAGTCGACACGGGCCCGTGGGTCAGCTGGTTCTCTAACGTGGGATTCATTTACTACCTGACATCTATGGCGTCCGCAGCGGTTAACGTACTTGGCGGCGTGATGATCGGTGTGCCCACGCTGGTGGGCCAACAGATTAGAGCCAACCCTAAAATGGGCTACACCCACGCCGTTGCAAAAGTTATGGCGCAAACATCTAAGACGGTGGCTCAGATTTTGGCCACAGGTTTCAACGTTGAAACGGGCGGGCGTGTCCGCGATTTCCGTTTGCTGACTCCGTCGCTAGAGCGTTCTGGGTCAATGAGCGCCATGGACATGGCAGCGTACAAAAGGTTCGTCGCTGATGGTTTGATTGATATAACGGCGGCCTACGACCAATCGGGTATAGCCGCTAAGCCAACAGAGGATTATTCCGGCATCCCCAACAAGGCGATGCAAATGATAGCGTTTGCATTTCACCACACGGAACGGTTTAACCGCGAGGTGATAGCCATGTCTGCGTTCCGCACGGCTATGGAGAAGCGTGCGGGCTACGCAAACCAGCGGCAGGCGTTCGCTGAGTCCGTCGCAGAAGCTAAAGACTTGACCGCGAAGTCCATGTTCGACTACTCCTCTGCAAACAAACCCCGTTACATGCGACACCCAATTGCCCGGGTGATTCTGCAGTTCAAGCAGTGGCCCCAGCAGATGACGTTCTTCCTAGCCCGCAACGCGTACAACTCGTTTAAGGGTTTGACAGTAACCGACCGGCGTGAAGCGCGGGCGCGGTTCGTTGGAACTATGGGTTCAGCCGCAATCATGTCCGGGGTAACTGGTCTCTGGGGCTTCTCGACTGTGGCCGCGATCATTGAGGCCGTGTTTAATTCCGGTCTAGAGGACGACGACGAAGAGAAGTTGGACTTCGAGCTTGAGTTCATGAACTGGGCGGTCAACACCCTTGGTAAGGACGCGGGCATGATGTTGGGGCGTGGGGCGTTCAACGCACTGGGCTTCGACGCTGCTAGCAAACTGAGGTTGGACAGCATGTGGATTCCCGACGGGCGGGAGAACTTAGACGCTAAGGCAGCGTTGAGCGATGCGCTGTTCAAAGCGCTCGGCCCCCATGCGGGCATAGTGCAGAACGCGGCCCGGGCGGTTGATCTGCTTAACTCTGGGCACGGGGACCGAGCTATTGAGGCCATCCTGCCATCATTCGTGCGCCACCCAGTAGTAGCGTATCGGTACGGCAAAGAGGGCGCTAAAAACTTAGCTGGCGATGACCTCGTGGAAGAGTTCACACCGTTTGAGTTGGCCATGCGGGCCGCAGGTTTCCGTACTGCGGAGCTGGCTGAGCGCCAGTACTTCAACATCACTAAGAAGGGCCAAGCGGAAGGCATTGACAAGAAGCGCGACCAAGTCCTGAACTACTTTGGCCTAACCTTCATATCCAATGATGCCGACGGCACCGAGGAAGCGATGGAGCAAATAATCAAGTTCAACGACCGCCACCCAACTAAGGCGATCGACGTAGACGGCATCATCAGCTCGATTGAGAAGAAGCTGGAGAAGTCCGCCCTGACCGATAGTGGCCTGTATATTGACCCTAAGCTGCGCCATATCGTGACGCAGGACTACGTGGACAAACTGAAGAAGCCGCCTAAGCCCCCAGCGGGAAAAGAAAACTTCTTCGATAAGTTTGATTAAAAAAGAGCCCCGCTGTTTAGGCGGGGCTAACTCATCAAGGAGAGAGACAACTTACGTTGCCCTCAAATTGTACGTTTAGTTCGCCAAACCCGCAAGCCCCAGATTTCGTCTTCTATTACCAGCTTAACGATCACCGCGTAGCCGAGCCGGGCCATCTTGCCTTCTACACGCTCCCGCGCTTTGATGTCGTTCAGGCATGGCACAAAGAACGAGCTGCCGACTGTGAACTCTACCCAGTCTAGCTCATAGTTCACCCCCTCAATCCGCATCGCCTTCTAAGCTCACGTCGGGCTCGATGCCCAACAGGTCAGCATCGAACTCCAAAGCTACTACGGGCGGCGCGTTAATCTCGGTGCCCACGTCCAAGCGGACACGGACTTCTGCGATGAACGCGCCAGTCAGGTTCAGCCCAGACAACAGGTCGGTGAAGGTGATCTGCTTGGCGGCGCAGTAGTCCTTCAGCGCCTGCCGGACGATGTATATCTTCTTGGTGTCTGGCTCGTAGCGTATCATCAGCGCCCCGCGTGGTATCAGGATGGGCGCGGCGGCTATGCCCGCTCGAGATGAGCTGTACTTGTTCACCACCAAGATGTTCAGGTTGTGCTTGAGCAGGAACTCACCGATCACGGTGGCGTAGTCGTTGAAGGTCAAACGCGTGGTGCCTTGCATAGCCTGAATCTCTTCAACTGCCCAGTCGAACACGCGCTTGTAGCTGATGTTGTGGAGGCCTAGCTTGTAGGCGAACATCCCGCCCGCTAGGTTAGACGCAGCCATACCCGACCAGAACCGCTCGCGGGTCTCGATTTTCACGGCCTTATCCAGTTTGATCTGGAGCTTGAGTGTTGTGTCTATGCACTCCTCCAAGTTCTGGACTAGGAACTGCGCGTACTTGCCCCCTGCATGTCCGTAGTTGCTCTGCAGCCTGCCGAAAACGTGCTTCGCCGAGGCCTTGTCTAGGTTGTTGGTCGGGTCGATCTTGTACTGCATCAGGCGCATCAACTCGCCTTCGGCGGTTGACTTCAGCGACTCTAGCTTGTCGGTCATACTGGCGTTGGACGTGGCCACCATCATGGTCGCCCAGTAGCCTTGGGACTCCCGCTCCTCGTTGGAGGACGACTTCATCCTGCGGCGCGGCGCACCTTGCGTCACGCTGTACGCTAGATCAGAGAAGTCATCGCCGCTCATCTTGGTGATCTCGTCGCAGCCCAGCGGCAGGTTGCACATCACGGCCATGCGGTGCAGCTTGACGTTAAGCGTATCGCGCCATTGAATCATCAGCTCGTCGGGGTGGCCCCAGACGCTGTTCATCACTTGCAAGACGGTGGACTTGCCAGTACCCGAGCGGTTGTTAATCAGGTTGATGATGCCGCCCTTGATGCCCATAAATTTGACGAGCGGGGCGCCGAAGGCGGTGAACACAGCAAATGCATGGGGCTCAAACCCCGGCATGTCGTAGACGTTGATGATCTCCTTCCAGTCATCAAACGAGCCCATGGGTTGGAGCGCATTGGATAGCCCACGTGTAGTTTTAGACGGCGGGCTGTGCCGTACGTAGTCCGGGCCGATCTCACGGAAGCCCAGAATAAACTTCTGGTCGCCGTCGGCCCAACCGAATTGCTGTCGCATCATCTCAACCTCCTGTGTTACTTGCAGCTCTTTCGCACACTGCACTAAATAGTCAAGGATCAACAGCATTTGCGCGGGCAACGCAATCACACCGTGAAACGACAGGGCTCTGCGTAGTTCGTCTCTGCTCAACGCATCGACGAGCGTCAGGGAAAATTCTTTGACCCCATCACGGGGCAAGGACAGCCGCATGATTACGGTCTCTCCTTGTCCGGGGTCGTACAAACGCTTGGTCACGAACAGGTCGTACTCATAGACAAGGGCTACCGCTGCGTCGCCGTCTTCCTCTTCTTTGATGTGCTTGTAGATGCCGCCCGTCTTACCGCGAAAGTAGCGGTTGGGTAGCTTGGGTACTACGAACGCAGGTATGGGGTCAACGTTTTTATCTTCTGGCACAGCGTACTCAATGACTGTGCCTTCTGCCGCCATGGCGATCTCGTGGCCCAGCACGATCGGCGATTTGATCTTGCCCTTATGCGGGCAGTGGTCACATATCCTCGGTGCGATCGAATCAAACGTACTGCACGTATATGGGCCTTTGACGGTGTTGGCTTTGTCTTCCGTTCTTTGCGGGTCGTACGTGTTGTGCTGCTTCGATATGATGTGTATAGCCTTGGCACTATCTACACAGAACTTGGCTATGGACAGCCCCGCCCGCCACAGCGGCTCTTCGATGTCGTTCTGGTTCTCCATGATGTTGCGCAGCTGCTCGCAACCTTTGCCCGCTATGGTCTTGTCGAAGATTATCTTGAAGCGCGACTGGCGGTTGCCAGCCAACGCACTGGTCAGCTCGTCCAGTTGAACGGGTTTGTGCAGGTGCTTGGGCGGCGCAACAGGCCCCATGAGTTTGGCGAAGTCTTCAAACGATATCGGGGCGGTCTCGTTCATCAGCACCACAGCTGACCCATCTTTGTGGTTGGTAGTGCTGGGGACGCGCAGCACCCGCGCCGCGTCGGCGGGCACAGCAGGGTCGCCGATAAACTTGTGCTTGGCGCACAGCGCCTTAAACGCCTCGGCAACGGGCACCCACTGTTCTCGGGTGACTGCCTCTATCAGTGGCCAGTACACATGCCACCCACGACCTGAGTTGACGATCGTCGGGCGGGGCAGCCGCAGGGTCTTGCACAAGTCCTTGAGCGCTTCCATCCCTGTGGTCTGGTCAATGTAGCCCTTGATGCGCCCGTACTTGTCAGGCGTGGCCTTGTCTACCCCGCAGTCGATGTCTAAAAAGAAGGCCTGCATCCAGCCGCAGTTCTCGGCCTCGCGGCTCTCGTCAGTTATAAATTTACCCAAGCTAAAGTAGACATCGCGTCCTTTAGCGGCAAGACTCTCAGCTGCCTCCTGCATCTCCGCGAGAGTCTTGAAGTGTTCTTGATGTGCCCCCCTGCCGTTGAGCAAAGAGAAGATGCAGTACCAGCCGTCGTTAGGGGCCACTACCCGCCGTAGCAGTTCAATATCCGCCATGATGTTCCCAGACACGTCAATAAAATAGGGGGTAACGGGGGGCTGACGGAAACCCCGTTCGCTCCGTCGAGCTAGTTACCCCCGAACCGTTATATTGAGAAGACTTCTTTGATTCTGGTCGTGTGCTGTGGCAGCGGCGTATGTGTGCCAATGAACCAGTTGTAGACGGTCTGCTTGCTGACGCCGAGTAGCTCCATCACTTCCGTGACAGGTATCCCCGCGTCAATGCAGTGCCGTCCTAACCGCACGCCAACATTCTTCTTGTTGGCTTTGCGGTTCAACGTACGTATGCCGTAACTGTAGCCGATCACGCGTCGTCTCCCCACTCATCCACCATGGCTGCTAGGTTCTGTTTAGGCTTAGGTGGCGCGGGTTCTTTCTTCTTCTCCGAGCGGACCATCGGCTCCGCAGGTTCCTCCGCTACTTCTTTGGCGGGGGCTGCCAGCGCTGCGGCGGAGCCAGCAGGGGCAACCAGTCTGGGCAACTGGGGCTCCGCCGCCCGCTTGGTAAAGCTGAGCTTACTCGCGTTGACAGCGACCACCGTATTGCCCTGCTCTACACAAGTTGCATACGTCTCCTCGTCCAAGAACTCCGCGTTGGAAAATATAAGTTTCGGGGTGTCACTGTCAGTGTCAAACGTCAGGCGGGTTGTCAGCATGTTCAGGTTATACCCAGACTGCCCAACGTACTTGGCGTATTGCAGGAACGGCATGTTCGTGACGTTGCCTTGACCGAAGATAGACTTCGATGGCAGGATCAACTGGAACACGTCGCCGCCTGTGTTGTTGCGGAGCACGACACTCAACCGCATGGAGTATCGGCAAGAGGCACGCCCGCCAGCGCCGGAACCTTTGATGGCTCTTGGGCACTCTTTGCAGTTGCTGCCTTGTGGGTCTTCTACGTCGGCATCGGGGCGCTCACCGTTGCTCGACCAGCAGTCAGGCGCGGAGGTTTCCTCGGCGTTGTACTCTTGCGCGTACCAAGTTTTCTGTACGGTCTTCGTGCCGTTAACGATCACGACGTCCATGAAGGGGTCGGTGTTCTTAGCAATCTCCTTACCGCCATCTACAAGACGGAAGACACGCCCGCGCAGCGAGATGCGCTTGGTGCTGCCGCCCGAAAAAGCGAAGGCCTTGGTGAAGTCGTCTATCGGGACGTTCCGCAAGTGGGCGGGGAGGTCAGCGTTGAAGGTTGTAACATTACTCATGGTTCTCTCTCTTTCTTAGGTTGATGATTTGCGGCGTACTGTCACCGCGTACCGACTATCTACGTTCATGCCAGCGGGGTATTCGTCTGGGTGTTGCTCCAAAAAATCTTTCATGTTGCCGTTATGGATGCGCTTCTCAAGCAGCCCGAAGGCAGCGTGTTTGGCAATCAGTTTGTAAACCTCACCCCAATCGCTCGGGTTGTAGCGACTCCGTACGCTACGCATAACCGTGGCGTTGGTTGTCGAAATGCTGTTGGCATTTGTGGCGTTCATGACGTCGAGCATCTGGTTCTCGATGACCGTCATTGCGTCGATGAGTACCTCGTCGGCATCGTCGTAAGCCAGCTTGAGCTGGTCCCGTTCAGACCGCAGTTTTATGTACGCGGCGGACAGTTCGTCCATGGCTTGTATTTCCATATTTCTCCTTGGTGAACTTTTATTGTATGGGTCGTTCTAGACTTTGTCAAGTGTCTAGCAACTCTTTTTTGTACAAATCTACAATTTTTTCGTGGTTTGTTATGTTGCTTTGCAGCATTGCATACAAGCGCTTCTCAACGGGGCTGCCCTCGATATGCACAATGGTCATCGCGTTGCGTTGCCCGGGCCGGTTGATGCGGGCGTTCGCTTGCAGGTACGTCTCCGTGGACGTTACAGGAGCGTACCAGATGATGGTGTCGGCGGCTGTAAGGGTAATCCCGTGGGCGGCGGCTTGTGGCTGGATGATGAGCACCTTGAGGTTCTGCTTTTCTTGGAAGTCCTTGAATATGGCAGTGCGCTTATACACAGGGACGTCGCCTTGAATCACTTCGCAGGTCGTGCCGTTCTTCACCAAGTAGTCGCGCAGCAGCTCGATGGTGTGGCGGAAGGGTACGAATATCAGCACCTTGTGGCTTGCCTCGTCGATGACCTCCTGTACAACACGTAGCCGCTCGGACACGTCGAACAGGATGACTGCACCGTTATCAGAGTAGCATGCGCCTGCCGAAATTTGCCTTAATTTATTCATCTTAGCAGCAGCATTAACCACTGATATTTCTTCGCCCACCAACTCAAGCAGCATCTGGTTCTTCAGCTCCTTGTAGTACTTCTGCTGTGAAGGCGTGAGCGGGGCAATGCGGTTGACAACCGTCACTTCTGGCAGGTCCAGACACTCCTCCCTCGTGTAGCGTATAGCGGGCTGCAACATCTCGAACACGTGCTTCTCCGCATCAGGGCGCGGCACCCAGCGGTACATGCTGAGCTTCTGCATGACGGCCTCGCGGAAGTCGCCGAAGAAGCGCGGCGCACGGGCGGGCACGCACAGCCTGCCAAGCCCGTAAGCGTCAACCGGGGACTGAGCGGCGGGTGTGCCGGTCAGCATCCACAGCCACGTGCTTGGTGTGACGAGCTTGTTCATCAACTTCCAACGTTTGGTCTGCGAATTTTTATAATTTGAGGATTCATCAATTACGATGAGATCAAACTTGCCGTGTTTCATAATGTGCTCAGCGACGGTCGCTACCCCGTCGTAGTTGATGATGATGAACTCAGCGGGGCCGCTGATGATCTTCGCCCGCTTGTTAGCGTCGCCATAGGCCACGTCAACTGAGCGATGCACTGCGAACTTGAACAGATCGGCTTGCCACGCAGACTGCATGATGGACAGGGGGCAGACCACCAGCACCCGCTTGATTAGCCCCAGCGTCATCAGATAGTCCGCCGCCCAGATCACCGAGGCCGTTTTCCCGGTGCCCATCTCGTTAAAGCAAAAGGCCCTGCGGCGCAGCGACAAGAACGACGACGTGTCCCGCTGGTGGTCGAACGGCTCAAAGCCCCGAGGTCGTGGCCACTTGTAGTCCCGTTGGATGGGTGACGGCACGCCTTTGATGCCCATATGGGTCAGCTTCTCCGCATTCACCCAGTCCCACGGCACTTCTACCTCGTACCGCTCTTCGCTAAGCTCGCTCGCTATTGTGCTTGTGGGTATGGTCTCGGTGATACGCGCAGGGAAGCGCGTCCTGACCACCAGAGCCCGGTCTTGTAGTACGTGCATATTATTTCATTGAGCCATCTGGGTTACGCTTGAAGGAGCGGTTCTTGCTGGCTGCCTGAATCGCGACGCCGTCGCTGTTCGCGCCGCCCTTACTCAGCGCCTTGTTGTGGGCGACATCCTTGCCCTCGCGCCTGTCGGCTTTGCCGTTGGCGTTCGCGTCTGCCCCCGTCTTGTCGATCTTGCGGCGGGCACGTTGTCGCTCCATGCGGTTGTCGAGCTCGCCTCGAGCCTCCTGCTGCTGGAACTCTTTTTTATATGGTCTTGGTTTCGTTACGTATGGCATATGTTTCTCCTATGTTGGTTATCAGGTTCCGATACTGGTCAATCGCCACCCGTAGATCGGCCTTCAGGTGTTCGTTAGCTTCGACGAGAACCTCGTTCTCCCGCAGCAAGTCATGTGCGAACTTGGCCAGCGTATCCGGCTTCCATGCCATGAGTGCTGATAGGTCGGTTTTTTCTTTAGTCCGCAAAAGGCTATAGGTTTTCATGTTAATCATCTCCCCTTCAAGATGTTTATCTCCATCAGCGCCGCATCCAGCCTCTCCACTAGCAGTCGCTCCAGCTTCGTTAGGTCTGGCGTGACATCCAGCGTGCGGATCAACTCCTCGTTTGTCAACATGTCGTAGTTCATGGTTTTCTTCCTTGGTTTCTTTTCAATATAGGTACGCAGCCACTCCGCGCCGCCCCGGCTGTCGAACGCTGTCCATCCTACGCTGCTCATGCGGATGCTACGCGCACGGAGCGCGTCTGCTGGCTTGGGTCTAGGCATCGATGCCCGCCAACTTCAGTCCGCGTAGCCGGAGTGCTTCCTTGACGTCATTGAGCGATTTACGCCCCATGTTCGGCCCTTTTAATAAATCGTTTTCGGTACATTGGAGCAGCTCGCCGATGGTGTTGATGTTCTCCACCTTCAAACAGTTTAGCGTGCGTGTTAGTAGGTCAAGAGTGCCAACAGAGTCAGCGCGTGTATTTAGGTTGCGACTCACTACCTCCCATGCAATGATGCTTTTGCGCATCTGTGTGTTGGCCACACCATCCGGGTACGGGCACCGTGCATGCAATGAGAACGCATCGAGGCGCTCCATCATCATTTGGGTGAACTCGTGCTCGACTGCCGTTTCCTCGGATTCAAAAATCTTACCGTCTTGCGTTTTAAATGCTTTGATATGTTCCATCTCAGTTCTCCAAAAATATAAAAAGTAACACTATCGCCGCAACACCGCAGCCCCACAGAATGATCTTGTCGTTACGGTGCATGGGTGCGTCCTTCATCGGGTGCAGTCTTTCTCCGGGTGCTTCCCCGAATGCCTCGACCAAGGTGCGCGGGTATCGGTAGGTAAGCGCATCGTAGCGCTGACCAGATTGGTAGTCTCTTGGTGTCATGGTGTTTCTCCTTGTGCCAGTACGCGGGCTTCTTGCTCGGCAACCAGCGCGGGGACGAACATTATCTTTGTGGGAAGTATGGCGATGCGCTCCCCGCTGTTTGCCGCAAGCTGCCTTATTTCCAGCAGTGCCTTTTCTAGGTTGGCTTCTGTCAAGTCTGTGGTCATACAAACCCCTTCGATAAAATAACCGGGTCAGGGCCGCGTGGCGCGTCCATCTTGTTGCCCTTATAGATGCCCTCTTTCCAGCTCATCTGAGGATGCGTGGCCGTCCTGCGTACTTTTTCCTCTGGTGTCAGAATCTCTGGCGTTGGCAGCCAGTGGGTGTTGCGGTATTCGTTTTCAGGTAAGGTCATGATTTTTCTCCTTGAGTTTCGCCTCTACAGCGTGCCACACGTTAGCGCTCTTGAAGCATACGTGCGCCTCATCTTCGGTCAACCCAACCCAAGCTCGTGCAGGTGGCGAGGTGTAGAGCGGCTGTAGCAACTCTGCCCGCTCTGTAGCATCGAAATATATTTTTGCCTTTTTCGAGTTTATGAAGTGTTGTTTATTGTTAAACCAATACCCGAATGGCTCCTGCTCCACCATCTCGGACTTACAAGCAGGCCAAGTGCAGGCGTGGCTCTGGGATGTGTCGATGGCAGCGTCAACTTCCGCGCAAACCTTGCGCAGTTGTTTTTCCTGGGCATCCCCCGCAGCAGCCACAGCAGCATCCCTCGCAGCATCCCTCGCAGCAGCCCCCGCAGCAGCCCTCGCAGCAGCATCCCTCGCAGCATCCCTCGCAGCAGCCCTCGCAGCAGCCCTCGCAGCAGCCCTCGCAGCATCCCCCGCAGCATCCCCCGCAGCATCCCCCGCAGCATCCCACGCAGCATCTAATTCTTTGACTGTCGCCAAGCCGTTTGCAAAACGCTCCGCGACATCAAGCGCATCAAGGCTTCGCTTATCCGTCATCAGATGCTGCACCTGCCTTGCGCACCAGACTGCATAGAGTCTAATTTCACGATCGTGACCTTCGACTGCCTGCAGACACCACAGCGCATCGTCGAGACCATTGCTGTCTAGGATGGTGATGATACTTAGTGCTTCGTCGTCAGCCGTCGTCTTGCCTAAATGCGCTAACAGCTTTTTCCAGCCATCGGCGCAGGGTGACTTTTCGCGTATTTGGTTTAGTGTGGTTTTCATCTCGTCTCCTTCTGCTGCGCTATGGCAGCGTCTATTGCAGCGGCCAGACCTTGCGGGTGTCGCGTGCCATCTTTCGTTTTCCAGTTGTTGACCAATTCAAATAGCTCATCCTTATCCCAGTGTTGCTGCTCAAGCCACATCA
>NZ_JBDNGU010000061.1:0-15882 GCF_041689105.1 Polaromonas sp.
GTTGCCGGACTTCAGTGCCAGATGCAAGCCATCGTGGACTGCGACGGCCGACGACCGCCGGGCCGCCCCAAGGTCGGCGACGCCCCCTTGGGGGGCAGCGAGGACACGCAGTGCCGAGCGTGGGGGCTGAATATGTGCATGGCACCACGGCACACCGGGATCGATCTGCGGACCGATCTGCATGTGCGTGATGCCCAGCGCCTGCACGCAGGCACCCGAGGTTTCTCCGCCAGCCACCACCAGCTGGCGCACACCCGCTTCCACCAAGCCGCGGGCCACAGCGGCCAGCGTGCGCTCAACCATCGTACCGGCCTCGTCGACGCCGAGCCGTCCCTGCACGGATTTGACGTCACTGCTGTCGGCCGTGGAATACACCAGCACCGGGCCCTGCGCCAGCAGCGGGCGGGCCCAGGCCAGCACCTCGGCCGCGACATCGGCACCCGAGGCAATACGCAGCGGATCAATGGCGAGGGCGGGTCGGCCCCGCTTCATGAAGTCCAGCACCTGTCGGTTGGTCGCCAGCGAGCAACTGCCCGACACCACCGCCTGCAGGCCGCCTGCGGCCGGCAACTGGCTGGCCTGCAACGAGGGCGTGATGCCAAAGTTGGTTGGCAGGCCGATCGCCACGCCGGAGCCGGCCGTCACCAGCGGCATACCCTTGAGGGCGCTGCCCAGACGCAGCAGGTCCTCGTTGGACACGGCGTCCACAATCGCCAGGCCCACACCTTCGGCCTGAAGCTGCGTCATGCGCTCGCGCACCGCGACCTCGCCGCGCGCCACCACCCGGTGGTCGATCAGGCCGACACGCCGCTTCGTCTGGGACTGCAACACCCGCACCAGGTTGGCGTCCGCCATGGGTGTCAGCGGGTGGTTCTGCATGCCACTTTCATTGAGCAGCACATCACCGACAAACAGATACCCCTTGAACACCGTGCGATGGTTGTCGGGGAAAGCCGGGGTGGCAATCGTGAAGCCGGTCTTGAGCGCATCCATCAATGCCTCGGTCACCGGGCCGATGTTGCCCTGGGCCGTGCTGTCGAAGGTCGAGCAGTATTTGAAATATATCTGCTGCGCACCCTGGGCCTGCAGCCAGGCCAGTGCGGCCAGCGACTCGGCGATGGCCTGAGCCGGAGGCACCGTGCGCGACTTCAACGCCACTACCACGGCATCCACCTCTGCGTCGAGGGGTTCGTCAGGCACACCAATCGTCTGCACCACCCGCATGCCGGCGCGAACCAGGTTGTTGGCCAGATCTGTCGCGCCGGTGAAGTCATCGGCAATACAACCCAGGCTGATTTTTTTCATGGTTTTTTCGGCAACTCAATGCCCGGGAAAATCTTGATCACTGCGCTGTCGTCCTCTTTGGCAAACCCGGCGGTCGAGGCCTGCATGAACATCTGGTGCGCGGTAGACGACAGCGGCAGCGGAAACTTGCTGGCGCGCGCCATGTCGAGCACGATGCCCAGGTCTTTCACGAAGATGTCCACCGCTGACAACGGCGTGTAGTCAGCCGCCAGCACATGCGCCATGCGGTTCTCAAACATCCAGCTGTTGCCGGCGCTGTGGGTGATGACCTCGTACAGCGCGGCCGCATCCACGCCTTCACGCAGACCCAGCGCCATCGCTTCCGATGCCGCTGCGATGTGTACGCCCGCCAGCAACTGGTTGATGATCTTGACCTTGCTGCCCGCGCCGGCCGCATCTCCAAGCTTGTAGACCTTGGCAGCCATCGCATTGAGTACGGATTCAGCCTTCGCATACGCTGCCGGCGCGCCCGAGGTCATCATGGTCATCTCGCCACTGGCCGCCTTGGCGGCGCCGCCGGAGATCGGCCCGTCGATATACAACAGGCCCAGGTCATTGAGGCGCTTTTCCAGGGCCATCGACCAGTTCGGATCGACCGTCGAGCACATCACGAAAACACTGCCCGGCTTCATGGCGGCGGCGCAGCCGCCCGGGCCGAACAGCACGTTTTCGGTCTGCGCCGCATTGACAACCACCGACACCACCACGTCACAGGCGGCGCCCAGTTCGGCCAGCGACGCGCAGGCTACGCCTCCGCCCTCGGCAAACGCCTGCGCCGCCTCCGGCCGCACATCAAACACACGTACCTCATAACCGGCGCGGCGCAACGACTGCGCCATGCCTTTGCCCATGGCACCCAGACCAACCACACCTGCAACAGACTTCATGGCCGATCTTTCAACCCAGGGTTATTTTGGCAAAGTCCGCCACACGCTTCCACTTTTTCGCATCGGCGGCCATGAACGTCCCCATGGGCGCGGCAGGCAGAAAACCAACCTCGGCGCCACGGGTTTCCATGGCACGGACGACCTCGGGCTCCCGCATGATCTTCTGCAAGGCCTGCTCCAGCGCGCTGATCACGGCGCGTGGTGTGCCCGTTGGCGCCGCGACGCCATACCAGGCGCTCACATCAAACTCCGGCATGCCCAGCTCGACCAGGGTGGGCACGTCCGGCAAGGTCATGCTGCGGCGCCGGGTCGTGACGGCAAGGGCCTTCACTGCACCGCCCTGGATCTGCCCCAACACCGAAGGCAGGTTCTCGAACATCATGTCGACTTCCCCCGACATCAGACCGGTCACTGCTGCGGCGGCACCGCGGTAGGGGATATGTGTGATGAACGTTCCTGTGGTGCTTTTGAACAGCTCTGCGCTGAGGTGCAGCGAGGTACCGTTGCCGTTGGAGGCGTAGTTCATCTTGCCGGGTTCGCGTTTGGCGCGCGCCAACAGGTCGGCAACGGAATTGATGCCGCTTTTGGGGTTGACCACCAGCACATTGGGCACGCGGCCCAGCAAGCTGACCGGTGCGATCTGCTCGGGCTTGTAAGGAAGGCTCGCATACAGCGCCGGGCTGATGGTCAGCGGCGGCGAAGCCATCAGCAAGGTATAGCCGTCGGGCTGGGCGCGGGCGACCTCGGCGGCACCCAGATTGCCGCCGGCCCCCGGCTTGTTCTCGATAACCACCGGCTGGCCCAGCTCCTGTGCCAGACGCGGCCCGACCAGGCGCGCCATGTTGTCGATCAGTCCCCCGGGCGGGAAAGGCACGACCAGGCGAATCGCCTTGGCGGGCCAGGCTTGCGCCAGCGCCAACGAAGGAAGCGCCAGGACAGCAGCCCCCGCCAAAAGACAGTGACGGCGCGAGGTGGAAGTTGGGATGGCTGACTTGACGGGTCGCATGCGGGGGTCTCCTGGTGGTGTGGGAAGCGATGGGTATTTGGGCGTTATTTATATGGTTATCATACAACTTTAGAGCAGCCGACAGCTACAGGTTTTCCCCGATCAGGGGGGCCTGACGCTCCGCGCAGGCGGCTCAGCGCCGGACAGCGTCCGACAGCAGTGCACTGGCCAGTTGCACGCCCTCCTGCTGCCAAAAAGCCGGGTCGGCCTGCTCGATGCGCTGGATCGCGTTGTCCATGTGGCGAGCGGCGGCGCGACGCGCCTTTAAAGGGTCGCCCGCCTCGATGGCGATGGCGATGGCCTCATGTTCCTGCCTGACCTGCCCGGCAAAGTCGGCCCGGCGCGCCTCGTTGGCCCGGGTGACACGCGTCACACCGCGCAAAAACTGCCGCAGGTAGTCCAGCGTGCTGATGAGAAAGGGGTTTTGCGCCGCGTCGGCAATGGCGCGGTGATAGTCCACATCTTCCTCCGCGCCGTCGCCGCCCGCCTTGACCGCCTTGTCGAGCGCCATGATGGCCTGGCGGATCAGCTTGATGTCGGCAGGCGTGCGGCGCTGCGCGGCCAGCGCCGCGACTTCCGCCTCCAGTGCCCGGCGCACCTCGACCATCTGGATCACGGCCTGCATGGATGCGGCCGACCGTGTATCGAAGTTCAGCGGCGCAAACGCGGCCTGCCGCACAAACACACCGCTGCCCTGGCGCGACTCAACTACGCCCAGAGACTTGAGCCGCGACACCGCCTCGCGCACCACCGTGCGGCTGACCGCGAACTGCTCGACCAGCGCGGCCTCGGTCGGCAGCTTCTCGCCAGCGGCAGGCCGGCCCGCGCGGATTTCGGCGGACAGGGCTTCGGCCACCTGTTCTGACAGATGAACGCCGGGTGTGATGGACTGAAAGCGTTGGGTCATGGGAAACGGGAAGTTGTCATATGACTCTACAACATCCAGGCCGCACGTAGCCTCAAAAAACGAGAGTCTTGACGCCGGCCCCGGTGCCCAACAGGCAGACACCGGCTTTTTGGAATGCGAACACACCGACGGTCACGACGCCGGGCCACTGACTGACCCGGGTTTCAAACGCCAGCGGGTCGCTGATCTTGAGCCCCGTCACATCCAGGATGTGCTGGCCGTTGTCGGTCACCAGCGGCCGACTGTCCTTCAGGCGCAGCGTGGCGGTGCCGCCCATGGCCGCAAATTCTCGGACGATGCGCTGTGCCGCCATCGGGATGACTTCCACCGGCAGCGGAAATTGCCCCAGCACCTTCACCAGCTTGGACTCGTCAGCGATGCAGACAAACTTGCGCGACTGCGCCGCGACGATTTTTTCACGCGTGAGCGCCGCGCCGCCGCCCTTGATCATGTGGCCGGCATGGTCAATCTCGTCGGCGCCGTCGATATAAACCGCGAGCTCCTCAACATCCGCCGCCTCGAAGACGGGGATGCCCAGCGCCTTCAGGCGTTCCGTCGACGCCAGCGAGCTCGAGACCGCGCCCTGGATGGTGTGCTTGATGCTGGCCAAAGCATCAATGAACTTGTTGACGGTGGAGCCGGTGCCGACACCGACAATGCTGCCGGGCTCGACGTAATGCAGGGCCGCCTGGCCGACCAGGGTTTTGAGTTCGTCTTGGGTCATGTCGGTCCGTAGGTGAGATGAAGTATTTAAGGTGAAAGCAAGCGGAAGAGGGTTTGCGACAATGGGGCTGTCGCACAGAACAACACAAATTATCCAATGTCCCTGCTCCCCTACGCCCTTGCCCGCCCGTTTTTATTTGGCCTCGACCCGGAAACCGCCCACGAGCTGACCATGGCCTCGCTGGCGCGCACCCAGCACACGCCGCTGGCACTGGCCTACTGCGCCAGCCGCGTGAGCGACCCGGTCGAGCTGGCCGGTCTCAAATTTCCCAACCGTGTCGGCCTGGCCGCCGGACTGGACAAAAACGCGCGCTGCATCGACGGCCTGGCCGGGATGGGTTTCGGTTTTGTTGAGGTCGGCACCGTCACACCCAAGGCGCAGCCGGGCAACCCCAAGCCGCGCATGTTCCGCCTGCCGCAGGCCAACGCACTGATCAACCGGCTCGGGTTGAATAATGACGGACTGGACGCTTTCATTGCCAATGTGCAGCAATCAACCTTCAGCAAACGCAAAGGCGCCAGCCCGCCGCTGCTGGGCCTGAACATCGGAAAAAATGCAACCACGCCGATGGAACGTGCCACGGATGACTACCTCGCCTGCCTGGACGGGGTGTACCCGCACGCCGACTACGTCACCATCAACATCTCCAGCCCCAACACCAAGAATCTCCGGACCCTGCAGGGTGACGAAGCGCTGGACAGCCTGTTGGCGGCCATGTCGCAGCGGCGTGAAGCACTGGCGCAACAGCACGCGCGGCGTGTTCCCTTTTTCGTCAAGATTGCGCCTGATCTCGACGACAGCCAGATCGAGGTCATTGCCCGTACCCTGCAACGCTACGAAGAAACCGACGCGGCTGGCAGCAGCCTGGGCTGGGGTGTCCTCGCCACCAACACCACGGTCAGCCGCGAAGCCGTCGCCGGCCTGCCGCACGCGGAAGAGACCGGCGGCTTGTCGGGTGCGCCGGTGTTGCAGGCCAGCAACCGCGTAATCAGCCAGCTGCGAAAAGCCCTTGGGCGCGGCTTTCCCATCATCGGCGTGGGCGGCATCTTGAGCGCCGCAGACGCTGTCAGCAAAATAAATGCCGGAGCGGATGTGGTGCAGATATACACGGGCCTGATCTATAAAGGCCCGGACCTGGTGCGGCAAGCGGCTTTGGCCATCAAAACCTCGTGCAGGCACTGACGGGACCCACGACTTTTGCTGCAGTGGACGCCCTCTCAGCAGCAACCGGCCAGGTGTATCCCGCGCCGATAAAACGGTCCGAGGTCTTCCGCCAGCGCCTTTAAGGTGCTGCGCCAGCTGTCCGCGCCATCGTGCGCGCCGAGCGCAGCTCGCAATTGCGCGTGCAGCTCCATGCGCAGCGCGGTTTCGTCGAGCGTCAGCAATCGCCCATCCCGTACGATGCAGCGGCCGCTGGCCCAGACCTGTGCCACATGGCTGCCGTTGGCGCGCGCCAGCAGCAGGTCCAGCGGGTCAACACCGCCAAACAAGCTGTGGTTGTCCAGCGCCTCCCAGTCCAGCACCAGCAGATCAGCCGGCGCACCCGCAACAATGTGCGCGGAAGGCGCACCCGCTGGCCCCGCGCCGTTCACGCTGCGCCGACCATGATGCGCCGCAAAGGCCCATAGCTGGGCGCGCGTCATGTCGACGTCATAACCCCAGCCGCGATGCAGAAGGTAGCCCAGGCGCATTTCGCGCAAGGCGTCGTCGTCTTCGTCGAGCGCCATGCCGTCCAGCCCCATGGCCACCCGGCAGCCCTGGCGCAGCATTTCGGCCACCGGGGCGACACCGGACTTCAACCCCAGATTCGAACTGGTGTTGACCGCGATAGTCACGCCGCGCTCTGCCAGCAAGGCGAGTTCGCAGGGGCGGGCCCAAGTACAGTGCGCCAGTGTCAGGCGTTCGCTGAGCAGACCGATATCGTCAAGGAAACGCACGATGCCCTCTGGATGGGCCCGGTCCGCCCAGTCCCGCTGGTAGCGGGTTTCAAGCAAATGCATGTGGACCGGTCGGCCGGTATCGGCCGAGGCGCGGGCAATCGCCTCCAGCAGCGGCGTGCCGCACCACTGCACGCCGGTCGGACCGTATTGAACCGTCATATGCTGCGCCAGCGTGCCACCCTCATCAGCACTGACCATACTGGCAACTTCGTCGACCACCGCCAGTTGCTGCGCTGGTGATACCGGGCGCACGGACAAGCGACCGGCCACGGCAGCCCGAATGCCAGGTCTCAATGCCGCCAGCACCTGCTCATCGGCGCCATAGGCAATGCCATGGCGGTCGCGCATGCCCACCGCAAAACCGATGCGCACGCCGACGTCGCGCGCGGCTCGCGCGACTGCCTGGGCTTCTTCCAGGTAACTGCCAATGCCCTGGACCCGCGTGTAGTGCACCATCACATGCGTAGCTCCCTGGCGCGCCGAGCGCGCCAGGGACGTGACCGCGCATAAATAGGGGTCCACGCCTGGCAGAATGCCCGAGAAAAAAGGCAACCAGGACTCCAGCGGCTGACCGAACGCGCCCAGCGTCGCGCTGCGCACGGTGCGCGCATGGTCATGCGCATTGCTGAGCGCTGGCAAGGCGAGCAGCCTCGGTCCGGCAGGCGCCTGCAGCAGCGGTGTGACCGCCTGAACGCGGCCTGAGCTGATGACGATGCGCACATTTTCAAGCGCGGCGCTGCTGCCCGGGTCCGGCAGCAGCCAGGCGCAGTCGAGCGCTTCGCCCGCCGGCATGTCCTGAGGTGGCGGCATTGGCAATGTCATTTTGTGCAGAAGAGGAATTTATTTCGCTGAAATTTTTCGCTCTGCCAGAGGTGGCAAAAAGCGCCCGTCGAAAATTTCCGAAGGAGCTGGCTGGCGCGCCAGCTCAAACGCATCCTTGACCTGAACAATCGACCGGGCCAGGCGTTCATCGCTGACATCCCCAACGCCAGCGGCAAGCACCTCGGGCGTAATCATGACGGTTTTCAGGGTGTACATCAGACGGCGTTTCTCAAGCTCCTTGTTGAGCAGTGGTTCGCGTTTGAGCAAGGCGGCAATGGCGGCATCCGGGTCGGCCAGCGTATCGCGCAGCCCCTTGTTGATGGCACGCACCAGGCCCGCCACGGCCTGCGGCTTTTCCTTGATCAACTGCTGCGACACCATCACACCGTTGCCGTACAGGTCCACGCCGTGGTCGGCGAAGTGAAACCAGCGGATGTCCTTGTCCGGGTCAACGCCCTGTGCCACCAGGTTCATGTAACTGGTGACCGAAAACACCGCTGCACCTTCGACATGGTCCTTGAGCATGAGTTGCTCCTGCAGGTTGGGCGCGACGTTGGTCCATTTGACCTTGGTTACATCCAGACCGCTTTTGCCGGCCATCACCGGGAACATGCGCCCCGCAGCGGAGCCGGCGGGGGTGCCGAGCGTTCGGCCTTCCAGGTCCTTGAGCGACTTGATCGGGCTGCCCGACTTGACGATCAGCGCAAACGGCGCGCGGTTGTAGATCATATAGACCATGACCGGCGCCGCACCCGGCTTGACGGAGGCATTCTGGATGATCGCATTGACATCGCCAAAGCCAGCTTGGTAGGCGCCCGCCATCACCTTGCTGACGGTAGCGGCCGAACCGTCGCCCTGGTCGATGGTAACGGCCAGCTTTTCCTGGGCAAAGTAACCCTTGTCTTCAGCCAGGTAGTACCAGGCGTGAATGCCCTGGAGCTTCCAGTCCAGCACAAACTTGATGGGCGTGAGCTCCTGCGCCTGCACGTTGGCGGGCAGTGACGCGGCCAATGGCAGCGCCACGGCGGTCGCCAAAATCAGGGCCGCGCTGCGGCGGGAATAACGGTGTTGCATGGAATGCTCCTGGTTAAAAGAAATCAATCGCGGGAAGATAAACGCGCCGACTACTTCAGAGTGCCTCGAAAAGCACGTCTTGCGCGCCCTCCCACAGAACCCGCGTACCCAGCACGCGCAGCTGTTCGCGGCCCTCAACAATGGTCAGAAAGTGATTGCCAGCCAGTGGTCCCATCTTGCTGGCGAAGCTGCAGGCGCCATAGGCCAGGATAATTTCGGTTTCGCTGTAGCCACCGGGATAAAACAGGATGTCGCCGACGGACGGGTGGCTGGTGTGGTTTTCAAAACTCACGCCCAGCTGAAAGTCGCCCAGCGGTACCCAGCAGCCTTCGCCGCTCCAGCGCACATGGATCAGCTTTTGCCGGTACGGCAGCAGCTTGGAGAACGCCGCCACGGTCAGCGGTGCATCGGGGTGGGTCTCGGCGACAAAACGCAGCCCGCCCGCGGTGATCAAAATCCGCTTGTTCATGCCATGGCCATTTCTGTTTTTCGTTGTGCCCAGCCCGTCATGCGCTGCTCGACCCAGGACGACAAGGCATACAGCGCCACGCCCATGGCCGCCAAAAGGAACAGCCCGGCAAACACCAACGGCACATCAAAGTTTCCGCTGGCAATCATCATGACCGTGCCGATGCCGCGGTTCGCAGCCACTGTCTCGCTGAGCACCGTGCCGACAAAGGCCAGCGTGATGGCGATCTTCAGCGAGGCGAAAAAATAAGGAAGTGCGCGCGGCAAGCCGACGTTCCAGAGAATGTCGCGTTTGCTGGCGCCCAGCACCCTCAGCACGTCTTCGAGCTCGGGCTCGGTACTGGCCAGCCCGGTCGCGACATTAACCACCACCGGAAAAATGCAGATCACCATGGAGGTCAAAATCGCAGGCACGGTGCCGGCGCCGAACCAGACCACAAACAGCGGCACCACCGCCACCTTGGGAATACTTGAAAAGCCCACCAGCAGCGGATAGGCCACGTCGTACGCCAGTTTGGAAGAGCCGATGGCCACACCAATCAGGATGCCGAGCAGGACGCCCATCACAAAGCCGGCCAGTGTGGTGTACAGCGTCTGCACTGTGTGCGGCCACAGCAAAGGCATTTTTTCGATCAGCACACGAGCGATCTGGCTGGGCCGCGGCAAGATCAAATCCGATACACCACCGACCAGACAGACCAGCTCCCAGAGCACAAAAAAACTGACCAGGGCCAGAGCCGACAGCAAGCGCTGACGGGTTTGAGCTGAAAGCGCGTTCATGCCGTAACTCCCTGCACCGTCGCGAGAGGCAACGCTGCATCTGCAACCTTTCGGGCATCGGCAATACGCATGCGCAACTGTTGAACCAGGCTGGCAAACTCGGGGGAATAACTGCTTTCCAGCGTACGCGGACGTGCGAACGGCACCTCCCGCGTTTCCAGAATCCGGCCCGGGCGCGCGCTCATCACGCAGATACGGTTGGCCAGATAGGCCGATTCGCGCAGGTCATGGGTGACCAGCAGCACCGTGGGCTTCTTGGCCATCCATAGCGCCTGCATGATGTCCCAGAGCTCTTCGCGGGTGAATTGGTCCAGCGCGCCGAAAGGCTCGTCGAGCAGCAGCAGTTCGGGCTCGTGCACCAGAGCGCGGCACAGCGACGCCCGCTGCAGCATGCCGCCGGAAAGCTGCCAAGGGCGCTTGTCGCCAAACCCCGCCAAACCGACCTGCGCCAGCAAGGCTTCGGCACGGTCCTTGTACTCACCTTTTTTCTTGCGTGCGAAGTCCTGCCGGAAGGGTTCGACGATCTTCAGCGGGATCATCACGTTTTCGAGGATCGTCAGCCAGGGCAGCATGGTCGGGTTTTGAAACGCCAAACCAATGCGCAAGCGCGGAGCGAGCGAAGCGTGGCGATCCCCGGCGCTGCGGGTGGCGGCAGCCCCCACCTCGCGCCCGCCGGCGACGACGGCCCCCGAGGTCGGCTTGAGCAAGCCGGCCACCAGCTTGAGAATAGTCGATTTGCCGCAGCCACTGGGGCCAACTAGAGCCACGAAATCGCCCTTGTCTATGCCGAGCGTGGTGTGGTCCAGGGCAACTGTGCCGCCGCCGTAGCAAAGCATCACATCGGAAAGCTGAATAAAGTTGTTTCCCATGTCGTCTTTCATGTGCGGGAGATGGAAGAAAAAAGCACCTCGCCCGCATCCGGCACACGCAAGATCGCTGCCACGGGACCGCCGCCCGCCGGACCCTGATGTTCAGCGCCGCCGGACACATACAGCGCGCCATGCCCGGCCACCGAGGCCAGCACGGCACCGACCACGGCGCGCGCGTGACGCGTGGAATGGATGTCCGAATCATTGAGCATGGTGTGCCGCGCGCCGCGCAGCAGGCCATCCGGGCTAGCTTCAGCCTTGGCGAGAAAGTTGACCAATTGACCGGCCAGGGCCTGCGCATCGCGTTCGGCGTCCAGACCGAACGCGCCCTTCAGCAACGCCCGCACGCTGGCTGCATCAACACCATCGTTCATGACGGTGTGCGCGATGCGAAACGCAGACGCACTGCCCGCCGCCTCGCCCAGCACGATCACCACATTGCCCTCCAGCTCAATGCCAGCTGAAACCGAGGCCCGGGCTGAATACAGGCTCCAGTCGGCCAGCACCGCCGCATCACTGGCCTGGGCCCGTTGCAGTTCACCGAGCGCCACCGCGACCCCCAGCGCCGAAGCACCGCGCGAGTAGCCCATGGATTCGTAGCTGTCGCTGGTCACCGGCGCGGCGCCACGCGACAGCGCAGCCGACACCTTCGCGGATGTCAGCAGCGGGCACTTGACCTGCACCAAGTGCACGTCGGCCGCGTCCCCGATACCAGCATCACGCATCGCCTCGGCAACGGCCGCCGCAGTCGCGTCGATCTGTGCGGCGCGGCCCAGTTCCTCGGGCAGAAAATCACGCGTCTGGGCAATGCCTATGACGAGGCGCTTGCCGGTGTCCGCCGGCTTGTTCGCCCCAGGCAGCCAGCGCCGGCTGAACACGGTGAAATGCGGCGATAAAACGCCCTCCGTGCCGCCCGACATCACCAGCGCCACGCGCCCATGGACCTGCTGCGGCGTGCATCCGAACGCCGGCGCCAGCAGCTGGCACCAGGCGGCGCTGGCGTACTCGCGGGTGAAATCATTGACGCAGCCATTGCCTTCGGTTTTACCCATCACTGCCACGATGTCGGCAGCAACCAGTTCACCCGCGTCCAGCAAAGCCTGCACGCTCGACAGGTCGCCCGGACCGCTACAGGGAACGCGCCAGACGCCGACCTGCTGGCGTTGCTCACTCATGCTCCGTCTCCGAAAGCTGGCCCTGTCGGCAATGCGTTCACCGGCAAGCCGGCTGGCGTGGTCAGGATGGCGCTGCTGTAATGTTCTGTGTTGCGCGGCCGAGGCGCGGGCATTTTCTGCACACTCTTGACCGATCGACCCCAGCCCGCTGCGTCCGCCACCAGCTTGCCGTCGCGCATGACAAACCTGCCCCGCAGCAAGGTGTGCAGCGGGTACCCCTGCACCGCCCGGCCGTGCCAAGGGGAAATCTTGCTGACGCTTTGCAGGCGGTTTTGGGACAGGGTGCCCGTGCGCTGCATGTCGACTACCGCGATGTCGGCGTGCGCGCCCGGCGCAATCACGCCCTTGGTGCCGTACAGGCCCCAAGCCTTGGCCGGGGCCACAGCGCTCCAGCGCACATAGTCCATCAGGGTCGCCCTCTGACGGTTGATCTCCGTCAGCATCAGCGGCATCTGGGTTTCGACCCCCGGAAAACCGCAGTCGCAGTCCCAGATGCTCTCGCGGGTCTTTTCTTCCGGCGCATGCGGCGCATGGTCGGTGGCAATCATGTCGATGGTGCCGTCCATCAGCGCGTCCCAAAGCGGCTGGTTGTGCCGGGCCTCGCGGATCGGCGGGTTCAGCCGCATGATGCCGCCCAGCTTGAGCATGTGGCCGGTGTTGAGCAGCAGATATTGCGGGCAGGTTTCGGCCGTGACGTCCACGCCCCGCCGCTTGGCTTCGCGCAGCAAATACAGCGAATCGGCCGCGCTGTGGTGCGCAATGTGCACGCGTGCTCCGGTCCATTCGGCCAGCGTCAGCACTCGCCCGATGGCTTCAATCTCGGCCACCGCAGGCCGTGACGCCAGGTGCGCCAGCGCATCGATACGGCCAGCGGCTTGCATTTGCTGCTGCCGACGGAGCATGATCGACGAGTTTTCAGCATGCACCACCGTGCGTATGCCCAGGGGCGCGAGTTTTTCAAAACCTTCGAGCAAGGCACCATCGGTCGGCGCCGGCAGGTTGCCAAAGGTATTGCCGACAAAGGCCTTGAAGCTGGTCACACCGGCCTCGAGCAATTCTTCCAGGCGGTCCACCGTGTCGTCGCCCAGCAAGCCGTGGATGCCGAAATCGACATACGAGGACTCGGCCGCCTTTTGTTTGAGGCGCAAGGCTTCGACGGTTGCTGTCGGCGGATTGGTGTTGGGCATTTCGAACACGGTCGTCACGCCGCCGCAGGCCGCCGCCGCCGAGCCCGTCTTCCAGGTTTCCTTGTGCGGATAGCCGGGGTCGCGAAAGTGGACGTGACTGTCGATGGCGCCAGGCAGCAGGAACAGGCCATCGGCGCGCATCTCTTCGCGCGCCGGGGGCATCAGGTCGTCGTGTCCGACGGCCACGATCAACTCGCCCGCAATCGCGACGGAGGCCTCGATGATCTGGTCACCGGAGACGACGCGTGCGCCCCGGATCACCAGGTCGACTTCTTTCATGTTGTTTCCTTTCATAACAGGGCCCATCCGCCGTCAACCGGCAAGTCAATGCCCGTGATCTGGCGCGAGACATCGCTGGCAAGAAAAAGGCAGGCATTCGCCACATCGGCATCGGTCGAAACCCGCTTCAGGGCGTAGTCAGCGGCATGACGCGTCATGGCCTCGTCAAGAGAAATGCCGAGCTTGTCGGCCATGTTGGCGCAGACCTTATCCCGAAAGCGCGGTCCATCGACCATGCCCGGCGCCACGCAATTGACGTTGATGCCGTAAGGCCCGGCCTCCAGTGCAAAACTTTTGGTGATGCCGCGCAGCCCCCACTTGGACGCGGCGTAAGCCATGCGGCCCGCACGCCCGCGCATGCCAAAGGTGCCGCCCACATTGACCACCTTGCCGCTCTTGCGCTCGACCATGCCGGGCAGCACCGCGTGCATGGTGTTAAAGCAACCGGTCATGTTGAGCTGCACGATCGCCTCGAACTCTTCCGTGCTCGTCTCCCAGCCGGTTTTACCGATCGGGCCGGAGCCGCCGGCCACATTGACCAGCACGTCGATGCGGCCAAAAGCCTGCAGCGCAGCGGCGGCCAGCGCCTCGGTCTGCGCCGGCCGGGTCATGTCGCAAGCAATCACCAGCGCTTGAACACCCATCGCCCTCGCCTCGGCGGCGACGGGCTCGATGGCGGCGGTGTCGCGCCCGGCCAGCACCAGCACGGCGCCTTCGCGGGCAAAGGCAAGGCTGACAGCGCGGCCCATGCCCTTGGCCGGCCCGGTGATCAGCGTCACCTTGCCGTGGAGTTCGAGATCCATGAAAGTATTCCTGAAAAAAGTTACTGGATTGCTACTAAATTAATAGCTGCCCCCGCCCGTATTGAAAGGGCTGGAGCACTAAAACGCTTCAGACAAAGGCAGCCAATCGGTCAACTGCCCCGCTGGCTGGCGATCTCAGAGTTTCGAAGGCCGATCGGCCCGCGCTGGCAAAAAGCTGCGGTTGAAAACTTCTTCAGGTGCGGGCGTGCGCGGCAGCTGGTTGGCCTCGACCACAATCGCAATGGCCTTTTTCAGACGTTCGTCATCGACGTCACCCAGGCCGATGCGGGCAATCTCCGGGTGGCTCATGTCGTTGCGAATCGTCGCCAGCAGCTTCTCTTTTTCCACCTCGCGCTTGAGCAGCGGTTCACGCTTCATCGCGTAGTCCACGCCGGCGTCGGGGTTGGCCGCCACCTCCTTGATCGCGCGGTTCAGCGCCTTGACAAAGCCCTGCACCGCCTTCGGGTTCTCTGCAATGAAGTTCTTGGAGAAGAAGATGGCGTTGGCATACAGGTCCATGCCGTAATCGCCGTAACGGATAAAGCGCAGATCCTTTGCCGGATCCAACCCCATCGCCTTGGCGCTGAAGGTCACCGTGGTGACGTAGCCGAAGGCGGCATCGATTTGCCCGCGCGAGAGCATCTGCTCACGCAGGTTGGGCGCCATGTTGGTGATGGTCACCTTGCTCGCGTCGATTTTGGCCAGCTTGGCAAACGCCGGGAACAGCTTGAGCGCCGCATCGTTGGCAGGACCGCCTATGGTTTTGCCTTCCAGATCCTTGGGCGTCTTGATGGGGCTGTCCTGCTTGACGACCACGGTGAACGGCGGCGTGTTGTACATCATGTACACGGCAACCGGCGCATCGGCCGGGCGTTTGGCGGCCAGATCGATCAGCGCGTTCAAATCGCCAAAACCGGCTTGGTAGGCGCCCGAGGCTACTTTGGGGATGGAGGCGGCCGAGCCCGCGCCCTGGTCAATCTCAACCTCCAGCCCCTCTTCCTTGAAATAGCCTTTGTCCTGCGCCAGGAAAAACCAGGACTGCGCGCCCTCGTACTTCCAGTTCAGCACCATCTTGATTTTGGTTTGCGCGCTGGCCGCGACGGGCAGCAGCGTCATGCAGAGGCCGAGAGCGCTCAAGGCGAGGGTCAGGCGGCGTTTGGTAGTCATGCGAAATCCTTTCAGGTTGCGGTTGAGGTTCAGAAAAACGTGATCTATTTTTTGGCGCGTAAATTTCGCCGCACCGGCTGCGGGCTGCTTGCGGCAAGCGCCGCAAGCAAGGCGCCCGAGTCCGCCACAAAACCATGCAGCTGCTGCACGATGAAATGGATGGCCTTGGTGACATACGCGGGTGATGGTGTGCTGCAGGCGTTGGACAGCAACACGCAGTCGTAACCCAGAAAGCCCGCGTCCTGCAAAGTCGAAAAAACGCAGCGATCGGTGTTCACGCCGGCAAACAGCAGCGTCGTGATGCCTTGCTGGCGCAAGATACTGTCGAGTTCGTTATCCCAAAAACCGCTCAGAGATCGAGAGTTTTTCGGAAACCAACGGGGCTGGCGGCTGGGCCGAAGGTTTTGGCGATTTCATCGACACGTCGATGTGCCAAGGGGTAAATGCGTTTGATCGACGCTGAATCCGTTCTGGCGGAGCCCATTTTTA
>NZ_JBDNGU010000062.1:0-2664 GCF_041689105.1 Polaromonas sp.
CAAAGTACGCCGTCGCTTTTTCTAGGATGTCGCGCTCCATCTTCACCCGCGCCAGCTCAGCCCGCAGTCGGGCCAGCTCCATTTGTTCGGGGCTCACTGGCTTGTCACCGGCTCCTTGGAGCTGGCCTTTGCCAGCCAGCCTGACCCAGTTATCCAGACTTGCCTTGGGTAGGCCCAGTATCTTCGCAGTCACCGACACTGCCTGACCACCCTTGACCACCCTTGACCAGCCGCACGGCCTCCATCTTGAATTCCAGTGTGTACTTGCCACGTCGCTTTACTTCACTCATTTCTGTCTCCTTGAACTGATTTTTACCCATCAGCTAAGAAGTACGTTTTTCGGGGGAAAGGTCACTGGCCGTAGACTGCGGGACATAACTTCAGAAGTTGTCGGATTCTATGGTGATAGTCAGCCTCTAAGCAGCTTGTCCAGGTAGTCCGCCCACGATTGCATCATGGCATCTTGTCGTGCCCGGATAGAGGCATCCCGGAAGCCCACATCATGGACGTTCTGGGAATCGGGCGAACAGCCGTGTGACGTACCCGGGCGGCGTATTTACAGGGTGGTGCTGATTTAGCGGTGTTTGATGTTGCACGAACGGGTCGTCCCGCGCAGTACGACACGGATGCCGAGGCGCAGGTGACGACGCTGGACAATGGTTGCCCTCGAACGCGCAGCCCGCCAAGAGCCAGATTTGCGCAAGGTGAGCAGGGAAACGGTGCGGCACATGTTTAAAAAAACGACCTCAAGCCTTCGTCGGCTGATGTGGCGCATCGGGAAGTTGGCCGAGGAGTACCGACACCGCATGTACGACTTGCTGGCGCTGTATGCCAAGCCGCTTTGCCGCAATGAGCCCGTGATCTGCATTGACGAGAAGAGCCTGCAGCTTATCGGGCACAGTCGCCAGCCATTGCCCATAGCGCCAGGCGCCCCGCGCAAAGAGGACCACGACAATAGTAAACAAAGAAGTCCCCGGCCTTCGGCTTGAGCACCAGGTGGCGCTGCTCGCATTCGCACGCGGGGACTGCGTTGATCTCAAACCAAGTTTAGACGCAGGGACAAGACGTGCGTCACGGCGACCAGCCAGCGGCACTGCTGGCAAGGCGCCGCGTCAAAGGCTGCGCAGCAACTCGCTGAGCCCATCCCAGACGATCTGCACGCCCAGGCAAAGCAGGATGAAGGCGCTCAGGCGCAGAAAGACCGTGGTACCGGTTTCGTCCAGCGGTTTAAGTAGCTGCGTGGCATAGCGGAAGGCGACGAACATCACGAGACCAATGACGACCACGCCGCCGAAGCCACCGGCGAAGCGCGCCAGCGACAGCGCCAGCCGCTCTTCATGCAGCGTGACGCCGATGGTGATGGTTGCGGCCACCGAACCCGGGCCGCAGCTGATCGGGAACGTCAACGGATAGAAGGCGTGGATGCGCGCCATCTCGGGCGTGAATGCTTCAGCCAGGGATTGCCGGTTGTCTCGCGCAGACAGGCTGACGGCCAGCAGGCGCCAGGCGTTGGCGGCGATGATGGTGCCGCCAGCCACGCGCACGATGGGCAGCGAGATGCCGAACATGGCGAGCACATAGGAGCCCACGAGCATCGCCACGGTGATCAGCAGCACCATGTTGGTAGTGATGCGCCACGCCAGCACGCGGCGCGTGTCATCGCTGGCGCCTTCGGTGAGCCCAAGGAAGATCGGCGCGGTGGCCGCCGGATTCAGGATCGGCAGTAGGGTAGCCAGCACGAGCAGGAAGCTCTTGCTAGTGTAGTGTTCCATTCTGTTTGGAATTTAAGCGACTGTTCGCACGAATCACTTTCTGCAGGATGTCGCGCGCGCTCTTGGTCCAGATGAACGGCTTCGGATCGGTGTTGTGATGGGCAACGTATTCATCGATGGCTGTCACCAGATCGGGCACGCTGGTGAACACGCCCCGACGCAGCCGTTCGGTAGTCAGATCGCGAAAGAAGCGTTCCACCATGTTCAGCCACGACGCCAAGGTCGGCGTGAAGTGCATGTTGAACCTCGGATGCCTGGCCAGCCACTCCTGCACGGCCGGATGTTTGTGCGTGGCGTAGTTGTCGGCAATCAGGTGCAGCGTCTTGCCCTTGGGCGTCTGACGGTCGATCTGGCGCAGGAACTTCAGCCACTCGACGTGCGTGTGTCGCTGCTGGCATTGGCCCATGACTTGACCGTCCAGCACGTTGAGCGCCGCAAACAGCGTTGTGGTGCCGTGGCGCTTGTAGTCGTGCGTCATTGTCTGCGCGCGACCCTTCTTCATCGGCAGTCCCGGCTGCGTGCGATCCAATGCCTGCACCTGGCTTTTTTCGTCGCAGCACAGTACCAAGGCGTGTTCGGGCGGCGACATGTACAGCCCCACGATGTCTTCGAGCTTTTCAACGAACTGCGGGTCACGCGAGACCTTGAAGCCTCGCACGATGTGCGGCTTCAGGCCATTGGCCTGCCAGTGCCGCATCACAGTGCTGGCGCTGACACCCAACTGCAAGCCCATCTTTCGCGTGCTCCAGTGCGTGGCAGCCTGGGGCGTGGTCTGCGTGGTCAACTCCACCAGCTTTTGCACGTCCACCTTCACAGGCGGTGCTCCGCGGGGCAAGTCCCGCTCGATGCCTTCAAGACCGGCCTGAACATAGCGCTCGCGCCAGCGAGCAAC
>NZ_JBDNGU010000063.1:0-11365 GCF_041689105.1 Polaromonas sp.
GCTGGACGGGGAATAGATGTAGATATGTTTTTTCACACCGGGAGTATCCCATTGCGCGGCAATGGCCTGCGGCGGCTGTCCTGCTCCGCGCCGGTCTCAGGCGCGAAAGTGCAAAACGGCGTTTTGTGCAACCTGCTCGCCGTGCTCCTGCACAAAATGTCCGGCCTGCGGCAACACCATTGGTTCACCAGAGCCGCGAATCAGTGCCTGTAGTCCACGCATGACAGGCTCGCCGAGCACCGGGTCCTGCGCGCCTATCGCCATCAGCGTCTGCCCGGACCAGCGCTCACGCCAGAAGCTGCGGGCCTCGCGTGAAATTTCCGCGCCATCCGAGTCTTTGAACTCCGGCACCATGGCCGGAAAAGCGCGCAGGGCCGCACGATGGCCCTTGTCGGGGAACGGTGCGTTGTAAGCGGCGCATTCTTCGGCACTCATCTGCGGGTTGCCACGCGCGAACAGCCGCGCCACGTCGAACTCAGGGTTTTTGGCGCACATCTCGCGCCAGGCCATGAAACCCGGCGACAGCGGGACGTCGCCCGTTCCCAGGGCAGTGTTCATGACCAGCAGACCCCGGTAACGCTGGGGTGCGGCCATCGGCAGGGTCAGACCCAGCAGGCCGCCCCAGTCCTGCACCACCAGCACCACGTTTTTTATGTCCAGCTGTTCCACCAGCTCCAGCAGGATTTGCCGGTGCCGGGTGAAGCTGTGAAAGCTGTCCTTTTTGGGTTTGTCGCTCTTGCCGAAACCGATCAGATCGGGTGCGACCACTCGGTGGCCGGCCGCCAGGAAGACCGGCATCATCTTGCGGTACAGGTAGCTCCAGGCCGGGTTGCCGTGCAGGCACAGGAAAGTCAGGCCCCCGCTGCCACCTTTATCGCCCTGGCCGGCTTCGTCCAGATAGTGCATTCGCAGGCCCCCCAGCGCGGGCAAGTCGCTGATGTAATTGGGCAACCATGGGTAACCCGGCAGGCCATCAAAGACGCTGTCGGGCGTGCGCAGCGCATCGTCGCGCAGGGGGTAGTTCATTTTTGTCTCCTGGCGCTGGACGCCGCGCCGTTGCTGGAAAAACGCCTGCAGCATGGCGCCACATTCATCGGCCAGCACCCCGCCATGAAGTTGCGTCTGGTGGTTGAGTTGCGGGTTGGCAAACAGGTTGATCACCGAGCCTGCGGCCCCGGTTTTCGGGTCCGGCGCGCCGAACACGACCCGCTTGAGCCGTGCGTGAAGCATGGCGCCTGAACACATGGCGCAAGGCTCCAGCGTGACGAACAGTTCGCAGTCATCGAGCCGGTAGTTGCCCAGTGCCTGGGCGGCGCCGCGCAAGGCCGCCATTTCGGCGTGGGCAGTCGGGTCATGGCCTTCAACCGGGGCATTGCGGCCAGTGGCGATCACCTCGCCGCGTCGCACGACCACCGCGCCGACAGGCACTTCACTGGCAGCGGCGGCTGCATGGGCCTGCGCAAGCGCGAGGCGCATATAAATTTCGTCGCTCATGGTGCTACTGTATTGATAGCTTGTCACGCCCATATTGATTGGGCTGTAGGCTTTTTTAGGGACTTAAAATGACTGTTTTTTTATTTTTCAACATCTGGATGCTTGTACAAGACTCGCAGGGTTACCCCATTTTGCCAGCGCGTAACTGCCACACGCGTCACGGCAGCGCCCAGCGCCTCGCCTGTGCCGCAGTACATCAGTATGAAACGGTCACGATCACCGTGTCGACGTAGCTGCCAGCCTGCACTGTTGGCTGACTGCCCGGGATGCGCCCGAAGATGTCAAAAGTGAGTTTGTGACCTGTAACATTCCAGAAAGTACTGCCGTCTGTACCATCTCCCAAAACGACGGTGCGCGCGGAGTCGAGATACAGGTTGTAGGTCAGGGTGCCGCCTCCAGCCATGCGGGTCATTTTGCGACCCGTCGAATAACGCGCACCCGCCCCATTACCCACACCCACACTGACCTTCACGTTGGCTGGCGGATTGCACCGTACGCCCACGCTGCCGATCACATCAACATTAGCCGATGAAGCAGGGTTATAGGCACCGAACGCCATAGACGAACTGGCGACGGTGCATCCAGACTTGGACTGAGCGACCCCGCAGAACGATATCGCCAGTAGCAGGACAAACAACTGCACAACTAAGGGCTTTTTTTGCATAGTAATGGCCCTAAAAATAGTCCAACCACCGGGGCATCTACATCAGAGCCGGGCAAGTCAACAGTCACGGTGCAAACCGGGCCGCGCTCTGGCCGGGCGATGACCCGATTGCCTTTGAGGCCAGGCAACTCGACGGACACCTCGCCACGATTGCCAGCCACAAAGGCGCGCGTCACCCCGACCACCTCCACCGGTGTTGTCGGTGGCAGCAAACTGCCGTCGGCCTGCACAATCGTCAGAGTTGCACTGCGAACCCGCTGCACATCAAAAGCTACCCGCACGCCGCCCTGGTTGCGCGGCACGACGATTTTGACGACCGCCCCAACCGATGCGTCCATTGGCAGCGTGAGCGGGTCAATGCTGATGCGGTTGCCCAGATACGGCTGCAAATTGCCAACCATCGCACGGCCATTGCGGTTGGTGCGTGTGACGACCTGGTTTTCGACCAGAATGGGCACGCCTTCGAGGTCGCCGGTTTGTACGATGGCAAAACCCTCACCCATACCGCGTGAAAAATACAAGCCGTTGCCCAGCGTGGCTACCGCGCCCTGTGCGCTTAGACGCGAGCTGGTCTGGTCATTCAAAACCGCCGCCTCTGCCTGAAAAGTGCCAAATGACTGGTTGCGGGTGACGCTGGCATCCAGACGACGAAACTGGCTGTCATTCCTTGCGGCGAGCCGGTAACCGGTACCCTCAGCTGCAGGTGTTGACTTCTGAAAATAGGTAGACACCGCGTTGCCTTCAGGCTGGCCAATCACTGTTGCGCTGCCAATGTGTTGCTGGTCAAACAACACAGTCAGTGTGGCGCTGACCGTGGCCGCGTTGGCCACTGCACCGGCGACGATGGGCTTGATGAGCGCGACTGAAGCAAACACACGGTCACTCAGGCGATGCGAGTAGCCGAGATTGATAATGCGGCTCAGGCCATCGGCGGTGCTCACGCGGCGCAAATAGTTGGCGGACAACGTGCCCTTGCCCAGTGGCACACTGATTTGCAAGGCGCCCATCTGGCGCGGCAAGTTGGCAGGGTCGCTGCCGATTTGTCTGAAGGCCAGGCTGTTGACCTGCAACCGGGCGCTGGCCGACAGGCGTTTGCCGAGAAAACTGTAGCTGACGCTGCCCATGGTGCCTGGCGACAATCCTTTGGCACTACTGAGGACGAGCGACGACTCCACAACGCTGCTGATCTGTGGCAGCAATACCGCCGCCGTCAGCCCCGCCGCAGCCAGGTCTTTTTGCAACTCGAAGCGAGCCTCCCCCGTGAAGTTACCCGTCAAGCCCTTGCGATAAGTCACGGCGGCGAAGGTATCGCCGTAGTCGTTGCTTTTTTGACCGTAGTTCTCGCGCAGGCGGCCGATTTCATACACGTCGTCCACCAGCCCTTCGCGCAGCACCGTGGGGCTGGCAAAGAAGGGTTGCGTAATAACTTGCTCACGTCCAAGCAGGTCCTTGACCACCAGCTGCAACTCGCCCGCACCTGTCACAACGGGCAGGTTTTGAATTGAAAAAGGCCCGGCGCCGACTTGCTGACGCGAACGCAAGACGTTGTTGACGTAAACATCAACCGTCGATGGCAGCAACGCTTTGCCCGACACGCGCGGCATGGCGGTCGTGACGAAATCAGGCCTGACGGCAAAGTTGGTGCCGTATTGAATGCCACCAAACAGCAGGCCATTGCCCCAGCCGCCCGTGTGGTTGGTGCTGTCACCAATCCGCAGGGTTTTGAGCTTGTCGATGCGATCGGTTTGCCAAGTGGTCATCAGCCGGGCCCTAACGCCACTTTCCCCACTAACGCTATTACCCGCTGTAAAGCTGCTGGTAAGCAAACCCTCGCCGCGAAACAGCGCGATATCGAACAAACCCTGCGCACTTTTCATGCCTGGGCTGTTCGTGAGAGACAAGTCGTAGTGGAGATACACCCCGGGCGCGTAAGGCACAAGCTTGCTGGCGGCGCTGGCACCGATGTTGATGCGGGTCGGTAAAAACGCATCAGGGCTGGCACTGATGGCCAGCTCTCCGAGCGCATCGATGCGGTTGTACGTTACCCCTTGAATCCGGGCCAGATCAAAATACACAACACCATCAGACGCGATGGTGCGTGACTCGCCGGAGCGCAGGTTCCAGTCCTTAAGAAATGAGCCTGGCGCGAACAGACCTCCATCGAGATTCTCCAGGAACAAGACACCGGGGTCGCCAGACAGGCCATTGACCGTTACGGCAAGGATGGTGGGCCGATAGAGCGGAGCCAAAGCTGGAGTTGGTGTTGGTACGCCCTGCCCAGTTTGGGCCAGCCCCTCGATCACCGCAAACATCAAGGCCACCATGACAAAGACGGGTTTATAAGCATGTTGTCGTGACATCAATGCTCACGAAACTGGGGTCGGGGCACCTGGTAGAAAAAACATCTGACGACAGTCGAGCAGCCTGTCGCCACCGAGTGCTTTCAATAAGCCACCGTGACGGTAACGGTGTCGGTATAGGCCCCGGCAGGAACCGTTTGCCCCGAAAAAATACGGCCGTAGGCGACAACGGACTGGCTCGTACCTGAGCCGGTTCCGGCCATTGTTGCACTGGCCAGCGTCCCGTCACCCCAGACGGTGCTTCGGGCAGCCGACGTGTAGATGGAATAGTTGAGCAGGTTCGCGCCCGAGGTCATTTTGCGAGACGCCAATGTGGCACCCAACCCGCCACCCGTAGCAAGCGCAATGGTGTAACTGGAACCGGTTGTACAGTTCACGGTCACGGTACCTGTAGCATCTACATTACCGGCCTGAATGGCTGCGCTGCTGACGCTACCAAACCCGAGCGTAGAGGTACCCACCACACAAGTGGATGCAACCGTTGCGCTGACCGACATCACACCGGTTGCGGTGGCGGCAACTGCGCTTGCCCCATAGGCTACGCAAAGCCCAGCCAGCAACCAGCGTTTAGGCAAGGTCAGTCGGACTGCCAGTTGGTCTTGGATATATATCATGGGCACACCTTGGTGACATCGGCGCTAAAAGAACCGTGATCGGTCAACGCCGTCACTTTGAAGGTTTTACCCACTGCGTGCGCGGCTACTTTGGCCAGGCTCCAGCGCTTTTGCGCGGTGGGCAGCAGGTACTCGGCGGTATCCCAGCTTGCCAGCAGCTGTTTGCCAGGGTTGGTTTCAAAAACCACGTTGCGCAACTGAGCGTGAACATTGCCCATGTTGGTCACATGCAGGTTGCCGCCGCCAGGAACACATTCCACTGAAATATCGAGGCCCGCATTGACCGGATCGGCTGGCGCTATGAAAACTGGCAAATCGTGGCGCACGATCAGCCGCGTCTGGGTAACGCCGGCTGATTGCGGCGGCGGGACTTCTTCGACCAGCAGGCGGTAAGTGCCTTCGTTGGCCGGGGCCGCCAGGTTGCGCAGGCCAATGCGCACGATTTGCTGCGCGCCTGGGGCGAGGCGAAAGGTCACCGGCGTAATCACCAGGTCTTGCGACTGTTGGTAGGCATCGTTGCCACCTTCAAGCGTCCACTTGTTCAGGGTGACTTGCATCACAGAGTTTTCAGAACCGGTGTTGCGCACCGTCAGCACCGCAACCTTCGCAGCGGCTGACAAATTGATCCGCACCGGCGTCAACTGGATAGACCCGGCCTGAGCGGTGGCTGCTACTGCCAGCAGCGCGAACGCGAAGAGTGGCGGCATAACGCGCCTGGAAGGTCGGCGAAGTGCGGAAAGTGGGCGCATGTCGGGCTATCTTTCAGTAGGTGATTGTGAGGTTGACGGTGTTGGGGTATGCCGCTGCAGGCACAGTTTGGCCTGCAAAGATTCGGCCATAGGCTGGAAACACCTGGGTCGCGCCGCTGCCCGTGTCAGCTACTGTTGAGCTGGCAGTACCGTCGCCCGATACAGCGGCGCGCGCGGCACGGGTGTAGACGGTGTAGCTCAGCGTATTGACGCCCGATGTCATCTTGCGAATAGCCAACCTGGCCCCCGCCTCCTTGTCCAGCGCGACGGTGTAAGCCGAGCCGGTTGTGCAATTGACACTGACGGCGCCTGTTACATCGCCATTGCCTGCCTCAGTAGCAGTACTGGCCGAGGAGCCGAAACCCAGCGCCGAGGTGCTGACGGTGCAAGTTGAGGTCACCGTGGCCGTGACCGTCATCACCCCTGCGGCCGTGGCTGCAGAGGCATTGCCGACATAGGCCATGCACAGCACGCTCGCCAATACGCCGAGGCGAGCAAGCAAAGGCAATGGCCTTGCTTGCGCTTGCGTCAAACGCTTTTTAGTATTCACAAATAACCTTTCGATGACCCGCTGTCCGTCCCCGACCGGCGCTATTTGCGATCAAAAATCGATCTGGAACCTGGAGAATGCGCTGGTTTGGCTAAAAACTCTGTTCGCTGTCGTACTTAACCAGGCATTCGACCTTATTAGGCGTAGGTATTTGTGGTCAATGGTCAGTTGCCGGGCTGTAGCAACGATAACTTGTGCCGCATGCATGGCGATGTTGATGTTGATGGCTTTGATAACGCAGTCAGGCGCACGCGCAAAGGTTTTTTTCGTGCTTGAAAATGGCTGTTTTTTCTATTTTTCAGTGCCTTGAGGGAAATCTGCACTCGACTTCAAGCGGGTCATCCATTGCGCCAAAGCACGCTCGTTTTCAGTGCCGGCCTCGTATACCGCCCGCATACCCGTTTGCGCCTCGGGCCGGTGCTGGTTGAGTTTGACCTTGCACTGTAAATCGGTGACCTGCAGCTCGAAAGCCACGATGCCGGCCAGCATCTTGTGCTGATACTCCGCCCCCAGCCCACGCCACTGATCGGCGTACGACGGCTCATGGTCACCAATCAGTTTTTTCAGCAGCGCATCCTTGCCCGCAGGGTCTTCAATCAGCGTCGCCTGCACCGTGCAATGCACCGCCAGGTAGTTCCATGTCGGTACCCGTGCCAGGTCGGGATAGACCTTGGGCGACAAATAGGCGTGGGGCCCCAGAAAGGTAACCACGGCTTGCGGCCTGGCCTGCAAGTAGCGCCAGTGAGGGTTGGGTTTGGCGACGTGGCCAAGCAGCACCAGCGGGTCGCCGCGCTCTTCGAGATGCAGGGGCAGGTGCGTCACATAGGGCACTCCCGCCTCGTCCACACTGATGAGGCTGGCGAAAGGGTGGGCTGTGATCAGCGCCGCGGCCTGCGTTCGGTCGCTTTTGAATTGGGGAGGCAGATACATGTCAAAAATGGTATGAATTTAGGGTGCAACAGGCCGTGCACCAAACAGGCGTCCCCACGCGTCCCGTGGCGAGACGACGCTCAATCCAGCCAGGTCAACAGTTTTCGGCGGTTTTTGCATCCATGAAAGAACCCTCTTGTCCCCGGTCACAAAGTAGTCCGTGTTTGCCGCCAGCGCTGCACGAATGAGTCGCTCGTCGTTGTCGCTCGCGGGTTCCAGTACATCGTCAATCAGATGGGCGCTGAACCATACCGCATCAAACAACGCACACGCTTGGGCCTGCTCTGAAAATTTTCGCTGAAGCACCTCGTGGGCTTCAACACGGACCAGCGTGCTGGAAACCAGCCAACCACGATCTGCACATTGCACAACGATGTCCTCGCACAAGCCAGCAAACACCGTAGCGGACAACCACACATTCGTGTCCAGAAATACCCTCATGAAACATCGCGCAGGATGTCATCTTCTGTGAGCCAACCCGACGCTCGGGCCAGAGGCGCCAATGCGGCCTGGCTTTGCCGCAAAGTTTCCCGCAACCGGTAAGCACGCAAAGCGTCTCTGACAATCTCGCTGCGCGAGCGGCCGGTCGCGGCACAAAGATTGTCTAGTGATTGCGCTTCGATGTCTGGAAGGCGAACTGTGAGGAGGTTTTGCATGCCTCAATTGTACGACGATGTCATACAAAAATCCATCGCACGAGGCACGGACCTGTGGCCGCGGTCTCGCGAACCGCCCGTCGAGGACGGTTGATTCGCCGGCCGCTGCGCTGACGGATCCCGCTGCGCAGGGCCCTCGCCCTTCGCTTCGCGTTCTACTCCCACTCGATCGTCGCGGGCGGCTTGCTGCTCACGTCGTAGGTGACGCGGTTGATGCCGCGCACCTCATTGATAATGCGGCCGGATACCTTTTTAAGCAGGGCATACGGCAGCTCGGCCCAGTCTGCGGTCATGAAGTCGCTGGTCTGCACGGCGCGCAGGGCCACCACGTAGTCGTAGGTGCGGCCGTCGCCCATGACGCCCACACTTTTCACCGGCAAAAACACCACGAAAGCCTGGCTGGTCAGGTCGTACCAGCTCTTGCCGGACTCCGCGTCCTTGAAGTTGCGCAGTTCCTCGATGAAAATCGCATCGGCTTGTCGCAGCAGGTCGGCATATTCTTTTTTGACTTCGCCGAGGATACGTACGCCCAGGCCCGGGCCGGGAAACGGGTGGCGGTAGACCATGTCATGCGGCAGGCCCAGCGCGACACCGAGTTCGCGCACTTCGTCCTTGAATAATTCGCGCAGCGGCTCCAGCAGTTTGAGGCCGAGCTGCTCAGGCAGGCCGCCGACGTTGTGGTGGCTCTTGATCACCACCGCCTTTTTGCTCTTCGCGCCGCCGGACTCGATCACATCGGGGTAAATCGTGCCTTGGGCCAGCCACTTGGCGCCCTTGACGTTGGCACCGCCGGCTTTGAGGCTGGCGGCCTCTGCCTTGAAGACCTCGACAAACTCGCGGCCGATGATCTTGCGCTTGGTTTCGGGCTCACTGACCCCCGCCAAATGGCCGAGAAACTGGGCGGCAGCATCAACACGGATGACCTTGGCATGCAGCTTGCCGACAAACATGTCCATGACCATGTCGCCTTCATTGAGGCGAAGCAGGCCATGGTCGACAAACACACAGGTCAGCTGGTCGCCGATGGCGCGGTGGATCAGCGCCGCCGCCACCGAAGAATCTACGCCTCCTGACAGGCCGAGGATGACTTCTTCGTCACCGACCTGCTGGCGGATTTTTTCGACCGCTTCTACGATGTAGTCGCCCATAACCCAGTCGGGCCGTGCGCCGCAGATGTCGAGCACAAAACGCTCAAAAATTGCCTTGCCCTGCGTGGTGTGCGTGACTTCCGGGTGAAACTGCACCGCGTAGTACTTGCGCTCTTCGTCGGCCATGCCGGCAATCGGGCAGGAGTCGGTGGATGCCATGAGTTTGAAGCCGGGCGGCATCTCGGTCACGTTGTCGCCGTGGCTCATCCAGACATGCAGCATGCCGTGGCCTTCGGGCGTCGTGTAGTCCTGGATGCCGTCGAACAGCTTGGTGTGGCCTCGGGCACGTACTTCGGCGTAACCGAACTCGCGCTTGTGCCCGCCCTCGACCTTGCCGCCCAGAGCCTCGGCAATTGCATACATGCCAAAACAGATACCCAACACCGGAATGCCCAGCTCGAACACCGCCTGCGGCGCCCTCAGGGTTTCGTCTTCCCACAGACTGGCATGGCTACCCGAAAGGATCACGCCCTTGAGCATGCCGTCACTGGCATATTCGCGCACCCAGTCGTCGGTCACGTCGCAGGGATGGACTTCGCAAAACACATGGGCTTCACGGATGCGTCTGGCAATCAGTTGGGTGACCTGGGAGCCGAAATCGAGGATGAGGATTTTCTGGTGCTGCATGGAATTGAGTCTTATGATTTTCAGAAATTCAAAGCCGGTTCATTTGGGCATAGTCCTTTGGCGAAAGCACAGTGTTGTGCAATCCCACGGCCTGCCCCGCATGGCGATTCCTATAAGAGATTCAGTTTTGCAAGCAGTGTTTGCGGCGTTACGACTCGGAAACAAAGCTGCTTCATCGCGGGGTCATCCAGACTGAGCAAATCCTCGTCGCCTGAAATCAAAAAATCTGCCTGGGCAGATTGAGCGAGGTCTAGAAACATTTGGTCTTTGGGATCACGGCAAATCGGCACTTGCTTCAATGACTTGGCGCTCGCCTTGATCACGTGCGTTTCGACGTACGGGATATACAGCGCCAAGGCTTCTTGTATCTCGCTGGCATCGAGCTTGAATTTCTTGTAATGGAGCACCCTCACGAGTTCGGAACTTGTAGCCGCTGACACGATTGGTTGAAACTGCCCCGCTTGCCAGGCTTGGCGCAAATTGCGAAGGCGTCCGTTGCGAAACAGCAGGGCTGAAATAAGCACATTCGTGTCAATAACTGCTCGCAGCGAACCTGTCATTCTTTGCGAGCCCACTTGACCGCGTCGGTCACGTCGTCCTCAGTGATACCAAGTTCTTCCAGTTTTCGCCACACAGCGTCTATTTTCTGGATCCGGACTGGAGTCAGCATGATGCGGTCGTTAACCGCTTCGACTTCAAAATATTCGGCAGGACTAACTTGGGCCATGACCGCTTTGGGCAATGTGATCTGGTTCTTTGATGTAATTTTTGCAAGCATATTGAGAATCCTTAAAACAAGGAATCCTTACTTTACTGCACATCCTTAAGCTCGTCAATCGGCCCGATAATTCGGCGCTTCCTTGGTGATCTGCACATCGTGCACGTGGCTTTCGCGTATGCCGGCCGTGGTGATCTCGACAAACTCGGCCTTGGTGCGCATGTCTTCTAACGTGGCGCAACCGCAGTAACCCATGCTGGCCCGCAGGCCGCCGGCCATCTGGTACACGATGCCGACCATGGACCCTTTGTAGGGCACACGGCCTTCAATGCCCTCTGGCACCAGTTTGTCGGCGTTCGGGTTGCCGGTGGTGGCTTCCTGAAAATAGCGGTCAGCGCTGCCTTGCTGCATGGCGCCTATGCTGCCCATGCCGCGGTAGCTTTTGTAGCTGCGCCCCTGAAACAAAATTACTTCGCCGGGCGCTTCTTCGGTGCCGGCAAACATGCCGCCCATCATCACCGTACCCGCGCCAGCGGCGATCGCCTTGGCAATGTCGCCGCTGTAGCGGATGCCACCGTCGGCAATCAGCGGAATGCCGCTGCCACGCAGTGCCATGGCGACGTTGTCGATGGCCATGATCTGCGGCACACCCACGCCAGCGACAATTCGGGTGGTGCAGATGCTGCCAGGGCCGATGCCCACCTTGACCGCATCAGCGCCGGCCTCAGCCAGCGCCAGTGCGGCTGCGCCGGTGGCAATGTTGCCGCCAATCACATCTATCTGCGGGTAGTTTTTCTTGACCCAGCGCACGCGCTCGATCACGCCATGGCTGTGGCCGTGGGCGGTGTCCACCAC
>NZ_JBDNGU010000064.1:0-2012 GCF_041689105.1 Polaromonas sp.
AGGGCGTCTTCAGTCCAAGAAGGTGTTCGTACAGCGCTGTGTCTTTCATGGCACGGTCAATCAATTTGGAAAACTGAATTGTGCTGGAGTGAAGGAAAATTCACAGTGGATTCGACGAAGAACCCAAAAAGTAACGTTTTTTGGCAACACGGACAATGTGAATTTTGGATGGTTTGCCTATGACTCAACCGATGGCCACCCGAAAAAGTGTTACCCGATTTTGAACCACGCCTTGCATTGCATTGCAGTTCCCCTCCTTCGAGTCCCTCTATCCGTTCACTGGACTACCCAATGCTGAAGTATTCATTCTCGATAAAGCTGTTGGCACTCACGCTCGGAATCGCGGCAGGTAGCACTGTTTATGCACTTACTCTATATGAGGCAACTGAAATTGAGAAAAAGGCGATTAAATTTGCGATTGACAAGGATTACAAGTCAGCGTTTCGTATTGTTCGCGAAATGATCGAAAAAGCTGAGGCATCAGGCGAAGCAGGAACGGCCAGGTTCGGCTATCGCATTCTTCAAGGGCGCAATCTGATTGCAAACGAGGCGCTCGCCGATATAACAACACCAAAGATTGCACGCGTCGTTTGTGAAAAAGGTTTTGACGAAGGCATGGCACAAATGGAAACGACGCTGAACTCCAAGTTGGCCGGTGCTGCAGATCGGAGCGTTTATTCGCAAAAGGCCGCTGTACTGAAGGCCATTATGGAGAAATACGGCGCACAGAAGGTTGGTGCATGTATAGCGCTTTCCAGCGATACCACTGTAGAGGAGCAGGCTATTGCTGCTTTGAAGGCAGAAGAGGAGCGGGCTATTGCTGTTTTGAAGGCAGAAGAGCAGCGGACACTCAAGTTTAAGGAGGCTGAAGAAGAGGCTGAGCAGAAGCGATTGATCGCGGAAAGGGCCAAAGCTGCCCCCGGTGTTCTTCGTAACAACTGGAGCACGGAATTGTTCTGTGAAAATTATGGCGAGTTCCTGCGTGGCACCACCCCTTCAGCGCTGGCGGGATTGAAGACCGCTGACACTTTGTTCCGGGCTGAGGCAATCCGGCGAGGATTGTCCTTCGACAGAAAACTTGTCATGGAACAGAAAATCCGCATTGGAATGTCTGAGTGTGGCGTTTACGCGGCCTGGGGGACTCCTTCCGACGTCAATAGGACTGTGGGTTCCTGGGGAGTGCACAAGCAGTTTGTTTACGGATCAAGCGGATCGAGTAGGAACTACATCTATATCCAGAACGGCCGTGTGTCTTCGTTTCAGGATTGAAAATCTCTGCATAACGGGTTCCGGGGAGCGATGGAACAGTGAACCAATCCGACCATCAAACAACCTAACCGCCAACGCAGAGAACCCCATCACGGTCAGTGACTGTACGCATGACCAACGAATTCAAAAGTTTGACGTGGTTCAAAAAGTAACGTTTTTGGGTAACACGGACAATGTGAATTTTGGATGGTTTGCCTATGACTCAATCGAAGGCCACCCGAAAAAGTGTTACCCGGTTTTGAACCACGCCTTTTGTTCACCCCGGCGGCACCCATAGGCCTGGCTCAGGGCGTGCGGCCCACCATATCGCCGGGAACCACCCACTCATCGAACTGTTCTCCCGTGACGTAGCCGGATGCCAGCGCGGCCTCGCGCAGGCTGCTGCCCTCCTTGTGCGCTTTTTTGGCGATGAAAGCCGCCTTGTCGTAACCGATGTGCGGGTTCAGCGCGGTCACCAGCATCAGCGAGCGCTCCACCAGCTCGGCGATGCGGTCGCGATTCGGCTCGATGCCCACCGCGCAGTGGTCGTTGAAGCTGACCATGCCGTCGGCCAGCAGGCGCACCGACTGCTGGAAGTTGTGCGCAATCATGGGCCGAAAGACATTGAGCTCGAAGTTGCCTGACGCGCCGCCGAAGTTAATGGCCACGTCGTTGCCAAACACCTGGCAGCACAGCATCGTCACCGCTTCGCTCTGCGTCGGGTTGACCTTGCCCGGCATGATGGACGAGCCCGGCTCGTTTTC
>NZ_JBDNGU010000065.1:0-32789 GCF_041689105.1 Polaromonas sp.
CCCCAAGTCCGACAGGCTCCTAGACCGTTACGGTGTAGTTCAGCGCCATCCGGCCACCATCAACTGTCACGACTTCACCAGTGACATAACTGGCCGCATCACTGACCAGCCAGGCCACAACGTCGGCGATTTCCGAGGGCTCGCCGAGACGCTTCATCGGCGTGCGGCTCATGATTTTTGCCTTTGCATCGTCGCTGGTCAGGACGGCTTTGGCGGCCAGCTCGGTCGCAATGGTGCCGGGCGGGACCGCGTTGACGCGGATGCCCTTGTCGGCCAGGGCCAAGGCCAGCGCCAGCGTTTGAGTTCGCGCGCGCCCGCCGGGATGCGAGCTACCGGCGCAGCCCGAGCGCCTCAGACCCGGATGATCTGCCCCTTCAGCGAGTACAGCACGGCGGTGACCTCGCCGCTCGTCCCGGCGTCAATGTGGTTTTTCTCCAGCGCGCCCAGGATGTCATCCATCGCGGCCATGTACTCCTGCTCGCTGATGTTCATGCCCGTGTGGGCGATCTTCAAATCAAGGCCGCTGTAGCTCTCGGGGCCGCCGCAGCCGGCGCAGAAGAACTCGACCGCCATCTTCTTGGCATGGTTGAGGTCCTTGGAGGCCTGGAACCGGGTGGCGATCACGGGGCTCGCCAGGTGTGCCTCCATCACATCGTCGACGATGCGGGTGATACCGTCGAACTTGCCAAGCCGGTCATAGAGCGAGGGGGTTTGTGTGGTGGTCGTCATGGCATTTCTCCTGTGGGGTTGGGGTCGCTAAGCAGATGCCTGTCTGCATCTGTCCTGTCATACTCACGTCTGGGTGTTCCTGAAACGTTCCCGGCACTGCATCGGCAGGAAGGCAGACATGGAGATTTCCGCGCAACCGCGTTCCGCCTGCCCGGCGCAAGGGCGTGTGTCGATCTGCCTGTTAGGGCGGTTCCATTTCCGGTTCGGTGATGAGGCCGCCGAAGGTGCCGTCGAGGCCGTGCCATCAGCTCCGCTGGGTCGTCGCGCTGGCGAGCTGCTGAGGCTGCTGAGCCTGCAGCCTCAGCGCAGCCTGCTGCACGAGCAGGTGATCGAGGCGCTCTGGCCCCACCTGGATCCTGAGGCTGGAAGCGCCAACCTGCGCAAGGCGGCCCACCTGGCACGGCATTACCTGGGTCAGCCCGACGCACTGGTGCTTCGGGGCGGGCGCGTGTTCCTGTTGGCCGACCGGCACGTAGAGTGCGACGCCGCAAGCTTCGAGCGTGCCGCTGACGAGGCGCTTGTGGGCGGTGATATGGCCGCCTGCGAGGCGGCAGCCCAGCTCTACCTTGGTGATCTTCTGCCGGACGCGCTGTATGAGGCCTGGACCCAGGCGCCGCGCCAGCGGCTGCGCGACAAATACCTTCGGCTGCTGCGACAGACGGGGCAACTGGAGCGGCTGGTGCAGATGGAGCCCACCGATGAGGAGGCGCATCTGGCTCTGATGCGCGCCGAGATGGCTGCTGGCCGCCCCACCGCCGCATTGCGCTGGTATGCCCATCTCCGCGACCATCTGCAGCAGTCCCTGGGCCTGCAGCCCGGACCGCAGGTGCAGGCGTTTCACCGCGAGTGCCTTGCCGGCGAGGCGGACGACGCGCCTGTCTTCATCGGCCGCGCGCCAGAGCTGGTGCGCGTGCTTGCACTGCTGCGCGCGTCCGCCGCGCACGACAGCGCCAGCGGAGTGCTGGTGCATGCACCGGCTGGGATGGGCAAGACTACTTTCTGCCGCCGAATGGCGCGCGAGGCGCGCGGGCTCGGCTGGCAGATCAGGTTCCTGCAGGCCAGCGACTGGACCCGGCCCTACGGCTTGGCCACTGACCTGATCGAGCCGCTGCTGCGTGAAGCGGATGAGGTAGCGCTGCAGGCCTTGGGCCCGCACGCAAAGGCGGTGTTGGCGGCCATGGTGCCGGCCGGCGGCCCGCCCCAAGCCTTGGCCTTGCCGCTGGGGCGGCACCAGGTGGTGGGTGCGGTACGGCGCTTGTTGCTCGCAACTGCGCAGGCCAAGCCGGTCTTGCTGATCGTCGACGACGCCCACGCCGCCGACGATGGCAGTGCCGAGGTGCTGGCGCAACTGGTGGTCAGCGGCGCGCCGCTCTTCGTGGCCCTGGCCTGCCGTCCGCCGCTGCCGGCTCTGCTGGACCGCCATGTGTCCCGCATGCTTCGTGCGGGCACGCTCCAGGCAGTCGAGTTGGGCCCGCTGACCGGCGACGAGGCGGCCTTGCTGGCGACCCGCTCGGCGACGCAGCCCCTGCAGGCGGATGCTGCGGCCGCCGTCGCGCGGCTGGCCGAAGGCGTGCCTTTCGCCGTGGTCGAGATGGCACGCGCCGCTGCGGCCAGCGGCAGCGTGCCGACCACGCGGCTGCCGCGCAATCTGTCGGTCGCCTTGGCCAAGCGCCTGTGCGACGTGGGCGAGGACGAAATGGAAGTCCTGCGCCGGCTCGCGCTCGCGGCGGAGGACTTCGACGTGACCACGGCCGTAGCGCTGGCGAGCGACCCGGCCCGCGACGCCGCCGAGCGGCTGGACCGGGCACTGGCGCTCGGGGTGCTGCTGGTGCAGTCGGGGCGCTACCGGTTTCGCCACGCGCTGGTGCGCCAGTCGCTGCAGGATGGGATTGCGCCGCACCGCCGCCTTGGCATGCACCGCGATGTGGCCGTGCGGTTGGAGCAAGCTGGCGCCGCGCCAGGGCTGATTGGACAGCACTGGCTGGCGACAGACCAGCAAGAGCGTGCGCTGCCGTGGTCACTTGCCGCAGCGCGCGAGGCGTTTCGCCTAGGCGCGTACGAGGACGTGCTTCGGCACGTCGATCCGTTGTTTGCCCGCCATCCGCAGCAGGCCGAGGCGCTGGCGCTGCGCGCCGAATCCATGGATGCGCTTGGCCGCCCCGGTACGCTGGCCGCCTACGACGCGGCGGCCGACGTGGCGCCGCAGGTCCTGGCGCACGAGCTACGGGCCAAGCGGGCGCTGGCGCAAGTGAAAACGAGTGACCCGTCGGGCGCGCTGGTTTACTTGCGCGACGTGCACCCCACGACCGTACCCGGCCGGCTGGCGGAGGCCCTGGCCTACAGCGGTGCCGCCGCGCTGGGCTTCGGCGACCCGGCCGAAGGGACGCGTCGTTCGGCCGAGGTCCGGCGGCTGGCGCTCGAAACCGGCGACGAGGGCACCTTGGTCATCGCGTCCTGGGCCCAGGCCGCTGCGGCGCATGCGCGCGGCGACCTTCACAGCAGCGTCTGGGCCGACCTGCGGGAGACTGGCCATCTGCCGTTGCTGGCGGTCCGCGTTTTCGACGGGCACCTGTGCATCACACAGCGCTTTCTGTATGGCTCGCGGCCGTATGCGGAGGTGATCGCGTTTGCCGACGCGCTGGCAGCCGAGGCGCAGCGGCTCAAGGCCGACCGCGGCCACGCCTTTGCGGTCACGCTGCGCGGCGAGGCCCGGCTGCTCGCCGGCCAGCTTGACGCCGCCGAGGTAGACCTCATCGCCGGCGGCCGCCTGCACCGCCGCATAGGTGGCGCCACCGGCGAAGCCCTGTCGCTCCAGCGTCGGGCCGAATTGGCCATGTACCGCGGCAACCGCGGTCTGGCACGTGGACTGTTGGACGAAGCCCTGGACGTGGCGCGCCAGTCGGACGTCGGTTTTCATCTGCTCGACCGTATCTACGGCACGCGCATTGCGATTGCGTCCGACCCGGACCGTGCGCTCGGGGTGGTCGAAGAAGCCGCAGCGGCTGTGCGGGGCCCGCTGGAGACTTGCCCCGGCTGCCGCATCACCTTCGCCATCCCTGCCACCATCGCCGCAGCCCGGGCGCGCGAGCTGGACCTGGCTGCCAGTCACGAGCAACAGTCCGACTACCTCGCCAATGTTGTGATGCGGTTGCCAGCCTGGCATGCCGCCCTGCATGAGGCGCGGGCCCACATCGCGCTGGCCGCTGGCGAGGCCGAGGCTGCGCGCGGGGGCTTTCAGCATGCGGCCAGGGGCTTTCGCGCAGCCGGTCACCCGCTGGACGAGGCCCGCTGCAGCGCGCTCTCGGACGGTGTGGGGCGCAAACGCTGAGCCCCCGGCAGAGCCCGACTCAAAGGGCGATACGGCCCGCAGGAACGATTCAGGAACACCCGCATGCCAAGCTTGCCACAGCAGTTGCATGCAGCCGCTGCGTTCGAGTCCCGTCCACCCGCGCGCCGAAAGGCGCATCAAGGAGAAGATACCCATGACCACTCAAACCACTTTGGCTCCGTCCGGGGAAGACCGTGCAGCGTCAGTGACGTGCCCGCACCCGGTGTCGCTGGAAACCCTCGCTGTGATCGAGCAACTGCTGGCCGAGATGATGCTGTCCCTGCGGCGCAAGATCGAGCCGCGCGCTTCGCCAGCCGACGCCGGCGAACAGGAATACACGTCGTGGCTGAACCACGGCCAGAAACACCGCTACACCGGCACGGTGTAGTTCAGCGTCATGCGCCCGCCATCGACGGTCACGATTTCACCAGTGACATAACTTGCAGCGTCACTGACCAGCCAGGCCACAACGTCGGCGATTTCCGAGGGCTCGCCGAGACGCTTCATTGGTGTGCGGCTCATGATTTTTGCCTTGGCCTCATCGCTGGTCAGCACGGCTTTGTAGGCGAGTTCTGTGGCGATGGTGCCGGGCGCGACGGCGTTGACGCGGATGCCCTTGTCGGCCAGGGCCAGTGCCATCACGCGGGTCAGCTGGTTGACGCCGCCCTTGCTGACGTTGTAGCTGGCAATCGTGGGTATTGCGAGTACAGCGTTGACCGAGCTCATATTGACGATGTTGCCGCCGCCCTGCTGTGCCATGACACGCGCAACCGCTTGGCCCATCAGGAAAGATCCCTTGATGTTGACACGTAACACGGCGTCGAAATCAGCTTCAGTGATGTCCAGGAAATCAGCAGCCCGGAAGATACCCGCGTTGTTGACCAGCACATCGATGCGGCCATGTGCCTGCATGCTGCGTGCCACCACAGCATCGACCTGGGCACTGTCGCCCACATCGCAATGCAGGTACAGCGCACCGATTTCGCTCGCCAGGGCCTGGCCCGGTTCATCGGCCGTGTCAGCGATCACGACGCGGGCGCCTTCGCGGGCAAAACGACGGGCGCAAGCTTCGCCTATGCCTTGCGCGCCGCCTGTGACGATGCAGACCCGGTCCTTCAGCCCGAAGCAGATGTCCGCGTTGTTTGTGGATGGAATCGTGTTCATGCCCTGATGGTAGCAGCGCAGGCAGCGATGAATTTCATAGCGTTTTCAGCGACCTCCGCCGCCGCCATGCCGGGCCGGTAGAGCGCCGAGCCGATGCCGAAGCCGCTGGCGCCAGCGGCGCGGTAGGCCGCCATGTTGTCCACCGTGATGCCGCCCACCGGCAGCAGCAGGGTCTGCAAGGGCAGGACGGCGCGCAGCGCCTTGACCACTGCTGGCGTGATCATTTCGGCCGGAAACAGCTTGAGACCGGTCGCGCCAGCGTCCAGCGCGGCGAAGGCTTCGGTCGCGGTCATGACACCGGGCAGGCAGACCATCCCCAGGCGCAGCGCTTCACGCACCACCTCGGCGTTGAAGTTGGGTGACACCACCAGCTGGCCGCCGGCCGCATGCACCTCGCGCACCTCGTTGGCGCTCAGCACGGTGCCGGCGCCGACCAGTGCCTGGGGCAGCGCTGCGGCCAGGGCTTCTATGCTTTGCAGCGGCTGCGGCGAATTGAGCGGCACCTCGATCAATGTCCAATCGGCCCCCAGCAGCGCATGGCCGATGGGCAGGGCCTCTTCGGGCTTCAGGCCGCGCAGGATGCCCACGAGTGAAATGCCCTTCATCGCGGCGGCGAATTTTTTATGAGCGCTTGTCATCATGCGTCCCAGTGTGGATGAATGGTTTGCGCCAGCGCCCACAGGCCGCGCCAGCTTGCTTCGGCCCCGGCGCACTGCACCTGCGCGCTGCGCTGTCCCAGCGCGCGTTCATACCGCCGTGTCAGGCTGTCCGAGCCGACGAGGACCAGCGGCGTGCCGGCGGGAAGCTGCTGCGTGCGGATCTCCTCACCGATCACCAGCCCCGACAAATAACTCGGCAGGCCGGCTGCGGCCATGCGCCCGAACAGCGACAGGCTGCGCACGCTGAAGGCAGTTTGCAGCAGGCTGCCGCCGCGCAGTGCGAGTGCAACGCCTTCGTCAAAAATGTCCCAGTCCACCTCGGCATCGGCTTCGGGCAGGGTGCGCGCGAGGATCGAGTGCTGGCGTAGCAGCGCGTAAAACTCGCCGGTCATGAAGGTGGAAAAACTTTCGACTCTGCCTGAACGGACCCAAACCCACTTGCTGTGGGTGCCGGGCAACACCAGCAGGCCGTCCTGCAGGCCCAGTAGTTGCAGGGCGCCAAAAACCTGGGTTTCCTCGCCACGCATCACGTCCGGTATGCCTTCGCGTTCGCAGCTCAGGCCGGGCACGATGGCGATACGCCCGGCTCGCACCCAGGCCAGTTGCGAAGCGACCTCGTCGAACCCTGCCGGGCAGGCGCAGTAAGGTGCCTCCAGCCAGCCCTGCTTGCTGCCCGCCATGCCGGAAATCAGGCAAAAAGTGCCTGTAGCCCCCATCCAGTGGCCAAAAGACGCTTCAAAAACAGTAGCAAATTCACCAGGGGGCACGGTCAGGATACCGCGCTCGAACGAGCGTTCCTTGAGCACCTTGCCGTCGTTGTCCAGCAGCGCCCCGCGCAGGGATGAGGTGCCCCAGTCCACCGCCAGCAGCTGTTTCATCGCCTGATCTGTTTCAGGCTGCGCTGCCAGGTTCAATGGTTATCCCGTGGCACAAACGCGCCGCGCTTGCCGACCAAAAAATCGAGGTCCACGCCTTCGTCGGCCTGCAACACGTGGTCCACATACAGTTTCCAGTAGCCCGAGGACAGCGGCGGCGGTGGCGCGGTCCACAGGCTCAGGCGGCGCGCCAGTTCCTCGTCGCTGATCAGCAACTGCAGCTTGCGCTGGGGTACGTTGAGTTCGATCATGTCGCCGTGTTGCACAATCGCCAGCGGGCCGCCGGCGGCGGCTTCGGGGGCAGTGTGCAGCACCACGGTGCCGTAGGCGGTGCCGCTCATGCGCGCGTCGCTGATGCGGACCATGTCGGTGATGCCCTTGCGCAGCACCTTGGGCGGCAGCGGCATGTTGCCGACCTCGGCCATACCCGGGTAGCCCTTGGGGCCGCAGTTCTTGAGCACCATCACGCAGTTTTCGTCGATGTCCAGGTCTTCGTCGTCGATGCGCGCGTGGAAGTCCTCGATGTTTTCAAACACCACCGCGCGGCCGGTGTGCACCATCAGGGCTGGCGTTGCCGCGCTCGGCTTGATGACGGCGCCGCGTGGCGACAGGTTGCCGCGCAACACGGCGATGCCGGCTTTTTCCTTGAAGGGCCGGGCCAGCGGCTGGATCACCTCGGTGTTGTAGTTCTGCGCGTCGGCAATGTTCTCGCCAATGGTTTTTCCGTTGGCGGTAATGGCGCCCAGGTGCAGGTGCTGCGCGATTTCCTTCATGACCACCGGCAGGCCTCCGGCATAACAAAAGTCTTCCATGAGGAACTTGCCCGAAGGCTGCAGATTGACCAGGCACGGCAGCTCGCTGGCCAGGCGGTCAAAGTCATCGACGTTCAGCTTCACACCTATACGCCCGGCCATCGCAATCAGATGAATCACGGCATTGGTCGAGCCGCCAATCGCTGCGAGTGTCTTGATGGCATTCTCGAACGCCTCGCGTGTCAGAATTTTTGAGAGCAGCAGGTCCTCGTGAACCATCTCGACCACGCGGCGCCCGGCCATGCGCGCCAGCACATTGCGCCTGCCGTCCACCGCCGGGTAGGCCGCGTTGCCGGGCAGGCCGATGCCCAGCGCCTCGACCATGCTGGCCATGGTGCTGGCCGTGCCCATGGTCATGCAGTGTCCGTGGCTGCGGTGCATGCAGCTTTCGGCTTCAAAAAAGTCGGCCAGCTTGAGGGTGCCAGCGCGCACCTGCTCGCTCATGCTCCATACGCCCGTGCCAGAGCCCAGCTCCTGGCCGCGCCACTTGCCGCTGAGCATGGGGCCGCCGCTGACGCCCACGGTGGGCAAATCGACGCTGGAGGCGCCCATCACCAGTGAAGGTGTGGTCTTGTCGCAGCCCATCAGCAGCACCACGCCGTCAATCGGGTTGCCACGAATGCTTTCTTCGACGTCCATGCTGGCCAGGTTGCGGTAGAGCATGGCCGTAGGGCGCAACAGGGTTTCGCCCAGCGACATCACCGGGAATTCCAGCGGAAAGCCGCCAGCTTCGTACACACCTATCTTGACCTGCTCGGCCAGCGTGCGGAAGTGGCTGTTGCAGGGCGTCAACTCGCTGAAAGTGTTGCAGATGCCGATCACCGGCCGGCCGTCGAACTGGTCGTGCGGCACCCCCTTGCCTTTGACCCAGCTCCTGTAGGCGAAACCGTCCCGGTCCTGTCGCCCAAACCACTGCTGGCTGCGGAGCTCTTCGGGTTTCTTGCGAGGGGGCGTGGGAGCGGTCATAGGGAAAATCCTTAATTGATAAACATATTATCGTCATACCATTGCCGCCGTCCCCTCAGTAAAAACCAGTAATGCACTTCTGGAAATGCGGAATTTCAGGATGAAGTGCGAGGGGCCCGGAGCAGAGCAACCGGAATGTACCCGGTACATGAGGATTGCGAACACCGCGTAACGATGCAATTCGCCTGAAAAACGGATTGACAGGAGTTTTTTTGATCAAGAACGTCCACGGCAATACGGTTGACCACCTCGGCGAAGCCATCGTCGCAGGGCGTTACGCCGTGGGTGCGTCCATCCCGCCCGAGCCGGTGTTGTGCCAGGAGCTTGGCGTCAGCCGCACCGTGATACGCGAGGCCGTGAAGTCGTTGATCGCCAAAGGCCTGATGACCACGGGCCCCAAGGTCGGCACCCGCGTGTTGTCCGAAGACCACTGGAACTGGTTTGACCCGGACGTCATCAGCTGGCAGTCCAAGGCCGGCTTGACAGCCGAATTTTTGCGCGACCTGCAGGACCTGCGTTGTGTGGTCGAACCCGCCGCCATGCGGCTGGCTGCCGAGCGCGCGACAAAGCAGGACATCGCCGAAGTCGAGGCCGCCTACGCCGGCATGAAACGCGCGGTCGAGGAGGGCGGCGACTATGTCACGCACGACCTGCGGTTTCACCAGGGTCTGCTGCGTGCCAGCCGCAACCGCATGCTGGTGCAGATGAGCAAGGCGCTGGGCGCGCTGCTTCGTACCAGCTTTGAAATTTCAACGCGCCGCAAGGACGGGCCGACGCTTTCGCTGCCGCTGCACCGCGCCGTACTGGATGCGGTGATTGCGCACCAGCCCGATGAGGCCGAGCGTGCAATCCGGGTGTTGATCGACGGCGCGAAGGACGACATTGAAGCTGTGCTGGCCTCGCGCCGGCGTCTGCCGGTATTGAGCAGTCCCGCGCGGCAGCTCAAGGCAGCGTGAGATAGACAAAAAGCGGGCAGAAGATGAACTTGCAAAAAGCAATGGACACGTCGGTCCACCGGTTTTTCAAACTGCTTGAATTGCTGGTGGTCGTCTGCATGGTGGCCATGGTGATCATGGTGTTCGGCAACGTGGTGCTGCGTTATGCCTTCAATTCCGGCATTTCGATTTCCGACGAGATGTCGCGCTATTGCTTTATCTGGCTGACCTACATAGGTGCGATGGTCGCCATGCGGGAGGGCGGACACCTCGGCGTCGATACCGTGGTCAAGCATCTGCCTGTGATGGGCAAAAAGGTCTGCCTGTTTCTGAGCGAAGCGCTGATGCTGTTTTGCAACGGCTTGTTTTTTCTGGGCACCTGGAAGATGCACGAGCTGCAGGTGAGCAACGTGTCGGTGGTGGTGGGCATCTCAATGATCTGGATTTACGGTATTGGTTACGTCGTCGCCACGGTCATGGGCTTCATCAATCTCAATGTCCTGTACCGCCTGCTCACCGGCCAGATCCGCGACGACGAACTGGTTCAGGTGATCGAGACTGAAGGGCTGGCCGACGTCGGAAAACACATGCAGGGAAACAGGGGATGACGGTCACCGTATTTATTCTGAGTCTGCTGGCCGCAATGGCGATTGGTATGCCGATCGCCTATGCACTGCTGGTCTGCGGCGTCACGTTGATGGCCTTTCTGGCAGCCACCAGTGGACTGGTGACCTTCGACAGCCAGATTCTCGCCCAGCGTTTTGTCGACGGCGCCGACAACTTTCCGCTGCTGGCCGTTCCCTTCTTTCTGCTGGCCGGCGAATTCATGAACGCGGGCGGGCTGAGCCGCCGCATCGTGAATCTGGCCATGGCCTGGGTCGGACATTTTCGCGGCGGTCTCGGTTACGTCACGGTGATTGCCGCCGTGATCATGGCCTCGCTGTCGGGCTCTGCCGTGGCCGACACAGCCGCGCTGGCCGCGTTGTTGATCCCCATGATGCGGGCGGCTGGCTACAACGTCGGGCGGGCCTCGGGGCTGATTGCGTCAGGCGGCATCATCGCCCCGGTCATTCCGCCGTCGATTGGCCTGATTATTTTCGGGGTCGCCGGCAATGTGTCCATCACCAAGTTGTTCCTGGCGGGCATCGTGCCCGGGCTGCTCATGGGCCTGGCCATCGGCCTGACATGGTGGTGGCTCGCGAAAAAGGAGAACGTCCTTCCCGCGCCGAAATTGGGTACCGCAGATCGCCTGCGCATCACGGCGGAAGGCGGCTTTGCGCTGGCCTTGCCGGTCGTCATCATCGGCGGCATGAAGTTCGGCGTATTCACACCGACTGAAGCGGCTGTGGTGGCCGCGGTGTACAGCTTTGTTGTTGGCATGTTCATTTACCGCGAGCTCAAATGGTCAGAGCTTTACGGGCTCATCCTGTCAGCGGGCAAGACAACGGCCGTGGTGATGTTCCTGGTGGCGGCAGCCATGGTCAGCGCCTGGCTGATCACCGTGGCCAACATTCCGACGGAAGTTGCCGAAATGATGACACCTTTTATGGACAACAAGATGCTGCTGATGGTGGTGATGATGGTGCTCGTCGTGGTTGTCGGCACCGCGCTCGACTTCACTCCCACGGTGCTGATCCTCACGCCGGTGCTGATGCCAGTGGTGCTCAAGGCCGGCATCGATCCGGTGTATTTCGGCATCATGTTCATCATGAACAACGCCATCGGCCTGATCACCCCGCCGGTGGGTACCGTGCTGAATGTGGTGTGCGGCGTTGCAAAAATCAGCATGGACACCGCGTTCAAGGGTGTTCTGCCCTTTCTGCTGGCGCAACTGGCCGTGTTGTCGCTGCTGATTGTTTTTCCCGCCATCGTCACCGAACCCCTCAAGTGGCTGATGCGGTGATTTCCCTTTCCCAACCCCTGTCGTTTATATAAAGGAGACAACCATGTTCAAACGCAGAACTCTCGCCCTGGCGGCCGCCGCCTTGCTAGTTGCCACGTCGTCTTTCGCGCAATTTGCCGATCGAACGATCAAGTTCACCAACGGTGTCAACGAAGACCATCCGGTCGGCGTGGGCGTCAAGAAGATGCAGGAAGTGCTGGCCGCCAAGACCGGCGGCAAGATGAAAATCAATGCCTTCTGGGGAGGCGCTGCTGGCGGTGACCTGCCGGCCACGCAGGCGCTGCGCGCCGGTACCCAGGAGATGGTGTGCACGTCCAGCTCGCCGTTGGTCGGCATCGTCAAGGAGCTCGGCGCCTTCGACCTGCCTTTCCTGTTCGCCAATGAAAAGGAAGCCGATGCGGTGCTCGACGGCCCGGCTGGCGCTTACTTCAACAAGAAGCTCGAAGAAGCCGGTCTCATCAACCTGGCTTACTGGGAAAACGGCTTTCGCAACCTGACCAACAGCAAGCGGCCGGTTGCCAAGGTGGAAGACTTTGACGGCGTCAAGGTCCGCGTGATGCAGAACAACATCTTCCTGGACACCTTCAAGACCCTGGGCACCAATGCTGTGCCCATGGCTTTCGGCGAGGTGTTTACCGCGCTGGAAACCAAAACCATCGATGGCCAGGAAAACCCCTTCGTGACCATCGAGACCTCCAAGTTCAGCGAGGTGCAGAAGTACCTGAGCGTGACACGCCACGCCTACACACCCTTCCTGGTGCTATACAGCAAAAAACTCTGGGACCAGCTCAACCCGCAGGAGCAAGCCGTGCTGCGTGAGGCCGCCATGGAGGGCCAGAAGGTCCAGCGGGCCGCCAACCGCGCGCTCAACGAGAAGTCACTGGCCAACCTCAAGAGGACCATGACCGTCAACGAAGTGAGCCCGGCCGAGCAGCAACGCATGTTCGACAAGGTCAAGCCCGTGTACGACAAGAACGTGCCCACCATAGGCGCCGAGCCTGTCAAGATCGTGATGGACGCGCTGAAGAAGGCGCGCGGCGGTTAAACGGCGCGCCGGTCGTCGTCTCCAGGCCGCAGGGAGTTTCTCTTGCGGCCTTTTTTTCGGAGTCTGGATTGAAAATCACCAAAGTTGAAACCTTGCGTCTGGGCGAGTTCCCCAACATCATCTGGGTCCGCATCTATACCGACGAAGGCCTGGTGGGGCTGGGCGAGACCTTCATGGGCGCGCAGGCGGTTGAGGCTTATATCCATGAGTGGGCGGGTCCCAAGCTCCTGGGCAAAGACCCGCTGGCCATTGAGGCGCGCAACAAGGACATCACCGGCTACCTCGGCTGGCGCGGCTCCGGCGTGGAGACACGCGGCAACTCGGCCATTGACATCGCGCTGTGGGATATCTTCGGCAAGGCGGCGAACATGCCGCTATACACCGCGCTGGGCGGCAAGAGCCGCGACAGCATCCGCATTTACAACACCTGCGCCGGTTACCAGTACGTGCGCAGTACCGTCAACCAGAACACCGCAAACTGGGGCATAGGCAAGGCCAAAAAAGCCAATACCGGACCTTACGAAGATCTGGAAGGTTTTCTGCATCGGGCCGACGAACTCGCCGAATCGCTGCTGTCCGAAGGCGTCACCGCCATGAAAATATGGCCCTTCGATCCGGCGGCCGAAAAAAGCGACGGGCAGTACATCAGCCACGCTGATCTGGACCTCGCACTGGAGCCCTTCCGCAAGATACGCAGCGCGGTGGGCGAGCAGATGGACATCATGGTCGAGTTCCACAGCCTGTGGCGGCTGCCGATGGCGCAAAAAATCGCGCGTGCCCTCCAACCCTTCAACACCTTCTGGCATGAAGACGCCATCCGCATGGACTCGCTGGACCTGCTCAAACAGTATTCAAAAGACTGTAATGCCCTGATCTGCGCCAGCGAGACCCTCAGCTACAAATGGGGTTTCAAGGACTACCTGCAGACCGGCGTGGCTGGCGTCGCCATGCTGGACCTGAGCTGGTGCGGCGGCCTGACCGAGGCGCGCAAGATTGCAGCCATGGCCGACGCCTGGCAGTTGCCCGTCGCGCCGCATGACTGCACCGGGCCGGTGGTCTGGGCGGCCTCCAGCCACCTGTCGCTGCACGCGCCCAATGCCCTGATCCAGGAAAGCGTGCGCGCTTTCTACACCGGCTGGTACAAGGAACTGGTGACCGGGTTGCCGACCGTCACGCGCGGCATGCTCAGCCTGAACGGTAAACCCGGGCTGGGTCTGGAGTTGCTGCCCGACCTGCACAAACGCGTCGACGCCACCCTGCGCGTATCGGTGCCGGACTGAGCGCCGGCCCCCTCACAACCCGAGACCATCATGAAAATAAAATCCGTTCGCCCTTTCATCCTGCATGTGCCTGTCACAGGCGCCCACATTGCCGACAGCACCCACAGCATCACGCACTGGGGCGTGGTGGGCGCGCAAATCGACACCGACGACGGCTTGAGCGGTTACGGTTTTACCGGCACCCATGCGCACCTTCCCAGCGACCAGCTCATCACGCGTTGCATAGAAACCTGCCACGCGCCCATGCTGATGGGCGAGGACGCTGGTGACATCAACCGCCTGTGGAAAAAGCTGGCGCGCAACCCCGCGCTGCAGTGGGTGGGCCGGGCCGGCATCACCACGCTGTCGCATGCCGCCATTGATCTCGCGCTGTGGGATATCAAGGCCAAGGCAGCAGGCCAGCCCTTGTGGAAACTGTTGGGCGGACAGGTGCGCGACAAGGTGCGTGCCTATAACACCGACATCGGCTGGCTCAGCATTGCCGACGACAAGCTGGTCGAAGGCGCCCAACGCGCCGTGGCCCAGGGTTTCACCGGCATCAAGATCAAGGTCGGTTCTACCGTGGAGCGCGACCTGCGGCGCCTGGCTGCGGTACGGCAGGCCATAGGGCCGGACATCACGCTGGCCATCGATGGCAACGGCAAATGGGACTTGCCGACCTGCCAGCGTTTTTGCCGTGCGGCGCAGGATTCGGATGTGTTCTGGTTTGAGGAGCCCTTGTGGTACGACGACGTGAAAGGCCATGCGCAGCTGGCGCGCGCCACGGCCATCCCGGTCGCGCTGGGTGAGCAGCTCTACACAGTCGATGCATTTGCGGAGTTTTTTGCCCAGCAGGCCATCCATTGGGTTCAGCCCGATGTGACGCGCATGGCCGGCTTGACCGAGGTGCTGCGGGTCTGCGAAACCGCACACGCTTTCCGCCTGCCGGTTGCGCCGCACGCAGGCGACATGAGCCAGGTGCATGTGCACCTGTCATACGCCCACCCCGCTTGTGAGGTGCTGGAATTTATTCCGTGGATCAAGCACTGCTTTACTGACCCGGCCGAGGTGATTGATGGCTATTTCCGCCGGCCTGAACTGCCCGGCGCGGGAACGACGCCCACCGCCGCCGCCTGGACGCAATTCAGGCAGACAACCGCCTGAGCAAGGTCAGGCCCTGTCCACGCGGGAGGCAAAATAGGCGGTGATGGATTCCGATATCTTTGTGGTCATGGGTGTCAGCGGCTGCGGCAAAAGCACCGTGGGCGCGCAGCTGGCTGCCGCGCTGAGCCTGCCATTTCTTGAGGGCGACGTGCTGCACCCCGAGCGCAATGTGGTGCGCATGGCGGCCGGTTTTGCCCTGAGCGATGAAGACCGCGAAGGCTGGCTGCAAACCCTGGCGGACCGCATCCGGCAGTCGCATGCCGACGGGCAAGGCCTGGTGCTGTCGTGTTCGGCGCTCAAACGCTCCTACCGCGACATCTTGCGCAGTGGCGCGCCCGGCCTGCGTTTTGTCTACCTGCACGGCGAATACGCCTTGCTGGCACAACGTATGGCAGCGCGCACCGGCCATTACATGCCGCTGTCCCTGCTGGACAGCCAGCTCAACACGCTGGAGATTCCCGGTATGGACGAAAATGTGCAGAGCTTTGATGTGGCCAGCCAGCCCGAAGATATCGTCGCCGCCGTGCTGGTCAACCTGCGGGAAGCCCGCAGCCAGGCTTCCTGAGCTTCTTTTCAAACCTTCGCCATTGCCGGGACCCTCATGCTTCATTTCACCAAAGTCATTCTCTACACCGACACCGATGGCCGCGCCAGATTCCGCGAGGAGCCTGTGGCGCTGACCGAAGGCCCGCCGCAAGCCATGCTGTCGCCGCTGGCCCCATCCTCTGGCTATCAATTGCGCCATAGCCCGCTGGGTTTTCGCAGCCAGTTCCACTGCACGCCCAAGCCGCAATGGGTGTTCATCCTGGGTGGCCAGATGGAAATCGGTTTGCAGGGCGGCGAGTCGCGGGTGTTCAGTGCCGGCGAGCATTTTTATTCAGCCGACGTGTTGCCGACGGGCGCCACCTTTGACGCGGCGGTGCACGGCCACTGGAGCCGCCAGGCCGGGCCGGACCCGTTGGTCACCTTGTTCCTGCAGGATTGAGTTGGCGCAGCGCGCTATTGAATTAATAGCTGCTGACGACCGCCCGACAAGGGCTGGAGGCCAAAAAGTCTAGAAAATGTCAGCGAGGCTGCATTTCGCCCGACAGCAGCACCGTATGGCCTGTGTGAGTAGCCTGGAGGGTGTTGACCAGAGCAGCGGCCACATCCGCAGCGGCAATGGCGCGGTAGTTGGCAGGTGTCAGCGGCCTGAGCAGTCGCATCGCAGTCGCCGCAAACTTTTCTGCGGGGCGTTTGGCTTGCGCCAGCGCGCTGCGGTCGCCGCTCAGCAGCGAGGGGCGGGCCAGCACCACACGGTCATAACCGAGGCGGCTGACAGCGTTTTCCATCTCGCCTTTGACGCGGTTGTAAAAGACAGTGGACTTTGCGTTGGCGCCCATGGCACTGACGATGCCCAGCTTGCGCGCACCGGCGGCGCGGGCCGCACGGGCCACGGTGAGCACCGCGTCGAAATCGACCGCGCGAAAAGCCTGCTGGCTGCCTGCCACCTTGATGGTGGTGCCCAGCGCGATGAACACGTCATCCGCTGCGGGTGCATTGAAAGCGGTGAAGTCTTGCGCGAGGTGGACCACCAGCTTGGGGTGGATCACTTCGGGTTGGCGACGGCCCACGCAGTGGACCGCCGAATACCTCTTATCGGCCAGTAAACGAGCCAGAATTTCCCGACCGACCAGACCCGTTGCCCCTAGCACCAGAGCCACCCGAGCGTCCGCCGCCACCACCGCCGCCGCCTGCGGGCCGGCCGCCGCGGTAGTTGCCGCGGTTGCCGCCTGTGGGCTGGCCGGAAGAGGGGAAGCCGGAGGAGACATGGCTGGTGGGTTGGGCGTCATCGTCGCGCTCCTGGGGGGTGTGCTGGCGGGGTGGCTGCGCATTGGGGTTGCGCGCTTGCTGGTTGCCTTGGGCGTAGCCCGAATTCTGGCGCGGCTGGCCGCCCTGGGGCTGGGTGCGGCCGCCATTGCTACCACCGCCGCTGCGGCCACGGCCGCCGCCAGCGTTGCCACCGCCATTGCCGCCACCTCCACCGCCGCCGGCATTGCCGCCGCGGCCGCCTTGGGGCTTGTTTTCGCGTATCCGCGTCATCATCTCGCTGCGGGCAGCCTTGGCCGCCGCCTGCATCACGTCACGGCCTGGCGGTTTGCCGATGCCGCCCCAGATGGTCTGGCGGCCCATGGCCAGCGGCTCGGCTTTTTCGCCAGGCTCGGCTTCAAAACCGGGCACGATGACTTTTTCGATGTTCTGCTTGGTGAAGCGCTCGATGTCCTGCATGAAGCCTTCTTCGTCCAGGCAGACCAGGCTCACAGCTTCGCCGCTGTTGCCGGCGCGGCCGGTGCGGCCGATGCGGTGCACATAGTCTTCGCTGACGTTGGGGATTTCGTAGTTGACGACGTGCGGCAGCTCGTCGATGTCGATGCCGCGAGCGGCGATGTCGGTAGCCACCAGGGCGCGGATGCTGCCGCTCTTGAAGTCCTGTAGCGCCTGGGTGCGGGCTGTCTGGCTTTTGTTGCCATGCAGCGCCATTGCCGGGATGCCGTTTTTGGTCAGGTGTTCGGCCACATTGTTGGCGCCGAATTTGGTACGCGTGAAAACCAGCACCTGGCTCCAGTTGTGCTCGTTGATGATATGTGTCAGCAGCGCTTTTTTCTTGCCGCGGCCAACCGGGTGAATGGTCTGCATGATGCGCTGCACCGTAGTGTTGCGCGGCGTGACCTGGATGCTTTGCGGGTTCTTCAGCAGGCCGTTGGCCAGTTCGCGGATCTCGTCGCTGAAGGTGGCGCTGAAGAGCAGCGACTGCTTCTGCTTGGGCACCAGGGCCAGCACTTTCTTGATGTCATGGATGAAGCCCATGTCCAGCATGCGGTCAGCTTCGTCAAGTACCAGGATCTGCACCTGGCCCAGGTCCAGCGTGCCCTGGCTGGCGTGGTCCAGCAGGCGGCCGGGGGTGGCCACCAGGATGTCAACGCCGCGGCGCAGTTTTTCAATCTGCGCGCCCATACCGACGCCGCCAAACATGACCATGGAGGAGAGCTCCAGGTATTTGCCGTAAACACGGACGCTTTCCTCGACCTGCGCGGCGAGTTCACGCGTCGGGGTCATGATCAGGCAACGCACGGCGTTGACGCCGCGTTTGTTTTTCAGGGCTGGCTCTGACGAGAGGCGCTGCAGCATGGGCAGCACAAAGGCCGCTGTTTTGCCGGTGCCGGTCTGGGCACCGCCCAGCAGGTCCACGCCCGCAAGCACGGCAGGAATCGCCTGGGCCTGGATGGGGGTGGGGGTGTCATAGCCCTGCTCAAGCACGGCTTTAAGAATGGCCGGAGCCAGATTCAGATTTTCAAAAGTCATTGATGGTGCACACGAAGGTGCCAAAGATCGGCCAGTCGGGGGCTATTGAAAGCCTCCGCCAGTGAAAGGCAGACGGGTAAAAAAGTCAGGCTGGGCACCCAAACTGTCACCGAAGGTGTGCCTAAATGCTGCAGGCAACTGGAGCCGGTAGCGGTGCTATTGTCGCATGGAACGATAATCGGGGTATTCATGCCGTACCCGTGCCTTGATAGGAGGCACCTGCCCCCCAGCTACGGCGTGTGCTTTTCGTACGCGAGGAAACCCCGCAAAAAGCCTGCAGAAATCTTGTCTGCAGGGCGCATGCGCCGCTTTTCCCCTCGCGTTGTCTTTTCCTTTTTAGAAGTTGAATCCTGATGGCCCAGTACGTATTTACCATGAACAAGGTCGGCAAAATTGTGCCGCCCAAGCGTCAAATTCTCAAGGACGTGTCGCTCAGCTTTTTCCCCGGCGCCAAGATCGGCGTGCTGGGCACCAACGGCTCTGGCAAGTCCACCCTGCTCAAGATCATGGCGGGCCTGGACACCGAGATCGAGGGCGAAGCCACCCCGATGCCCAACCTGAACATTGGCTACCTGCCGCAGGAGCCCAAGCTCAATCCTGAGCACACGGTGCGCGAAAGTGTCGAGGCCGGCATGGGCGCGGTGTTTGCCGCCAAAGCCCAGCTGGAAGCGGTGTACACCGCCTATGGTGAACCCGATGCCGACTTTGACGCCCTGGCCGCAGAGCAGGCGCGCCTCGAAGCGATCATTGCGACCTCTGGCTCCGACTCCGAGCACCAGCTCGAGATCGCTGCAGATGCGCTGCGCCTGCCGCCCTGGGACGCCGTGATCGGCGTGTTGTCGGGTGGTGAAAAACGCCGCGTCGCCCTGTGCAGCCTGCTGCTGTCCAAGCCCGACATGCTGCTGCTTGACGAGCCGACCAACCACCTGGACGCCGAATCAGTGGACTGGCTCGAGCAGTTTTTGCAGCGTTACCCAGGCACCGTGGTGGCCATCACCCACGACCGTTATTTCCTGGACAACGCCGCCGAGTGGATTCTGGAGCTGGACCGCGGCCGCGGCATCCCCTGGAAAGGCAACTACAGCACCTGGCTGGAGCAAAAGGGCGAGCGTCTGGCGCAAGAGCAAAAGGGCGAGGAAGCCCGTGCGAAAGCCCTGAAGAAAGAACTCGAATGGTCGCGCCAGAACCCGAAAGCGCGGCAGGCCAAAAGCAAGTCGCGTCTGGCGCGTTTTGAAGAGCTGTCGGATTTTGAGTATCAGCAGCGCAACGAAACCCAGGAGATCTTCATCCCTGTGGCCGAGCGCCTGGGCAATGAAGTCATCGAGTTCAAGAACGTCAGCAAGTCCTTCGGCGACCGCCTGTTGATTGACAACCTGAGCTTCAAGATCCCGGCCGGCGCCATTGTCGGCATCATCGGCCCGAATGGCGCTGGCAAGTCGACGCTGTTCAAGCTGATTGCAGGCAAGGAGCAGCCCGACAGCGGTGAAGTGGTCATTGGCAAGACAGCGCGCATGGCCTTTGTCGATCAGCACCGTGATGACCTGGCCAACGAAAAAACCGTCTGGGAAGACATCTCTGGCGGGCTCGACATGCTGACCGTTGGGAAGTTCACCATGCCCAGCCGCGCTTATGCCGGCCGCTTCAACTTCAACGGCGCCGACCAGCAAAAACGCGTGGGCACGCTCTCAGGCGGGGAGCGCGGTCGTCTGCACCTGGCCAAGACCCTGATTGCTGGCGGCAACGTACTGATGCTGGATGAGCCGTCCAACGACCTGGACGTGGAGACCTTGCGTTCACTCGAAGACGCGCTGCTTGAATTCGCCGGCTCCATCATGGTGATCAGCCATGACCGCTGGTTCCTGGACAGGATTGCCACGCATATTCTTGCAGCCGAAGGCGACAGCCAGTGGACCTTCTTCGACGGCAACTACCAGGAATACGAAGCCGACAAGAAAAAACGCCTGGGCGAAGAGGGCGCCAAGCCGAAACGTATGCGTTTTAAAGCGTTGAAATAGTGCCCCCACGCTTGTCACTTCGTATACTGCGCTGCCCCCCTGGGGGGGGGGCTGCGCCTGCGGGCCGGCGGAGCCGGACCCGCGGCTCCTGCTTGAAGGGGAAGCACGTTCATGGGGTTTGTTACACCGATGAGTGACGAGGCTGTCCTTGCGGCGACCCGTGAGTGGTTGGAGAAAGCCGTGATCGGGCTGAACCTTTGCCCGTTCGCCAAGGCGGTCTATGTGAAGAACCAGGTGCGGCTGGTGGTCAGCCAGGCGCGCCATGCGGACGACCTGCTCGAAGAACTTGACCGGGAGCTGGACCTGCTGGTGGCCACCCCGGCGGAAGAGACTGACACCACGCTGTTGATCCATCCCTCGCTTTTCGAGGACTTCCTCGACTTCAATGACTTTCTGGAAATCGCTGAAGGTGTGGTCGATGAGCACGAATTGGAAGGCGTGATCCAGCTGGCCAGCTTTCACCCGCAGTTCCAGTTCGAGGGCACCGAGCCCGACGACATCGGCAACTTCACCAACCGCGCACCGTTTGCCATCCTGCACCTGCTGCGCGAGGACAGCGTGGAGCGGGCGGTAGAGGCCTTTCCCGAGGCGGACGCCATCTTTGACGCGAATATCAAGACGCTGGAAAAGCTGGGACACGCGGGCTGGGACGCGCTGCTGGGCAAGCCTTAGCGACGCTGGAGTTTTTTTCGCACCAGATGAATGTTGTTGCGCAGCGCGTAAAGCTCGTCGGTGTAAGACAGCGGCACAGCTATTTTCTCGGCGCGGTTTTCCAGCTGATTCAGCTCTTCGAACAAGGGCGCGGTGTCTTTGCTTTCTTCGGCCCGGCTTTCGATGTCGCGCAACTGGCCATACCACTTGAAGATGCGTGAGCGCACGCGAAACTCGTACAGAGGCGGTACCACGCGGGACAACGGCAGCATGATCGCGATGATGATGCCCATCACCAGCCACATGCGTTCAATCAGGTTGGCGACCCAGAAGTGCAGGTAGCGCTGCAGCAGGGGCGCGTCGTTCTTGATGGCGCGTTCGGCTTCCTTGGAAATCGGCAGTTCACTGTTGTCACGATTGGGAAACTCGCGCGCCGCCTTGAACCAGCCGGCTGGCCCATGGATCACATTGCCGGCCTGGGCGAACAGCTGCACCAGCGCCGGATGGGTGGTGGTTCTGGCTATCAGTGATGTGGTGGGCGCCACCAGGCTGACGTCCTCTGGCGGTATGTTGTTGGCCAGATCCACCACGCCTTGCGGCAGGCGGGCCGTGCTCAGGAAGGCAAAACGCTTGGCATAGGCCTCGCTTTGCGGGAAGTTCATGAGCTTGACACCCGGCGTCTGCAGCAGCATCTGCACCATCAGTGACTCGGGCGCCGAGGCAAACACGATGGCATCAAGCTCGCCGCCCAGAAAAGCCACGGTGGCAGGGGTCTGCTCCAGCGTGGTCAGGGTCAGGCTGGACGGCTCAATGCGGTTGCTATCGAGCAGCTTGCCCATGAGGCTGGGCACGCCGCTGCCGGGCGTGCCCACGTTGACGCGCAGGCCCTGCAGCTGAACCAGCGAATTGAGCAGCATGCTTTTTTTTGCCTTTTGTATCGCTTGCTCACGATAGAACAGCCACAACGGCTCGACAAACAGACTGCCCAGGGAGGTCAGGTTTTCAGCATCAGCGGCACTGTAGTCGCTGGTACCACCCTGCACAAAACCCAGATCGGCCTTGCCTTCGCGCAGCAGTTGCAGATTGTGCGCAGAGCCCTGTGATGGCAACAGCGCCACTTCAATGCCCTCTGCGGCCAGCAGTTTGGCGTAACGCTTGCCGAACGCTTCATACGCACTTTGCGCCGGTCCGGTCGCCAGCGTGACGCGCTTGGGCGGGTTGGGGTCCAGCCACCAGTAGGCCAGTACCAGCAGCGTGGCCGCCAGCACCACAAAGGGGCCGGCAGAGACGGCCAGATCGCGCAGCGACAGCAGGGTGTAGCGTATGGTTTTAGGCATGGCGGCACCTTAACATGGACCCGTCAAGACCACGGCTGGCATCGTCTATATGGAGTAAAACAGGCTGCAGCCCTTTCTCAACGGGCGCTTGTAGCTACACTATTGATAGCGTCATGAGCCACCGTGCAGGAACACCAGCACCGCATTGAGCAGATAGGTTGCCAGCAGGCCAACGCTGACCCAGCTCGCGAAACGCAACACCCGACCCTGGGGCCGCATCACCAGCCCGATCATCACCAGTCCGCTCATGACCACGGCGGCGACCGCTGTGCCCGCATGGACCGGAGAGACGTTGGCAAGCAGCGGTCCGCGGGTGTAGAAGATGTCGTCAATCGCCAGAATGCTCACGTTGAACAGGTTGCTGCCGAGCAGGTTGCCGAGGGCCATGTCGAGCGCACGCAGGCGCAGGGCCGACAGCGTGACCGCGATTTCGGGTAGCGTGGTCACCAGCGCCATGAGCAGCGTACCAACAAAACTGCGGCTCCAGCCCATGGTCTGGGCCAGCTGGTCGGCGATGGCGGGCAGCCAGCTACCGGCAGCCAGTACCACCAGCGCCGCTCCCCCGAAACGACGCCATTGCCGCCCCAGTGGTGGCGCTGGCACGGAGGCGGCATCGGTGCCCGGCTGGGGCCGCAGCGACTGCTCGTGTGCGAAGACGCTGCGCAGCGCCAGCAGGTATAGCGCCAGCAGCACCGGGCTGTACAGCCCCAGATGCAGCATGGCCGGTGTGGCGGCGGGCAGCAACAGGCTCATGGCGACAAAGCCCAGCATCACCACACCAAAAGCGGCGGACAGCAAGTGTGCCGCGCTGGCGTGGCGGTAAATCGGCTGGCGCGGCTGCAACGCGTCGATCACCACCAGGAACACGAGGTTGAACACGCAGGCACCGAGCGCGTTGCCCACGGCCAGGTTGGGCGCACCGATGACGGTGACGGCGCTGATGCCGGAGGCCAGTTCGGGCAGCGAGGTCACCGTGGCCAGCAGCGCCAGGCCCATCCAGCCGCCCGTGAGCCCGGTTGCTTTTGCGATGTGGTCGGCGCTTTGGCACAGCACATACCCCGCGCCGGCGATCAGCATCGCGCACAGCAGGAACTGCAGCGCCAGCAGGCCAAGCGTCATGGCACACGCCGGTGGCTCACGTGCGTGATGAGCTGCGGCAGCAGCGAAGCGGGCGCTGGCCCACGGGATACGGAAGAGGGTTTGGTCATCATGGACAGAAAGCTTGTTCCAGCCAGCGTAGCGCAAAAAAAGCCTCAAGCTGGCGGCTTGTCGCAGCGCTATGGCACTGGATGCCATGCGACTTGCGCTGGATCAAGGCACCGGTCATCGTGCATGCCCCTCGCATCCATGAGGGCGGCTACAGCGGGGCCTGTCTGGCGGACTGAATGTCAGTCACCACGATGGCGTTGCCGGCTCCCGCGCTGCGTTTTCGCCGCATCAGCAAGTAGGCCGCCGGAATCACGAACATCGACAGCAAGGGCGCCGTGATCATGCCGCCCACCATGGGTGCGGCAATGCGCTGCATGACTTCCGAGCCGGTGCCCGTGCCCCACATGATCGGGAACAGGCCCCCCAGAATTACCGCCACCGTCATAGCCTTGGGCCGGACCCTGAGCACCGCGCCCTCGCGAATCGCCTCGATCAAATCGTCAGTCGCGATCCTGCCTTCTGCGATGCGCTTGTCCCACGCCTGCTTGAGGTAGAGCAGCATGATCACGCCGAATTCGGCCGATACGCCCGCCAGTGCGATAAAACCCACCGCACCGGCCACTGACAGGTTGTAGCTCAGCAGGTAAAGCAGCCAGATGCCACCTATCAACGCAAAAGGCAGGGTCGCCATGATCAAAACCGCATCGTCGAAACGTTTGAAAGTCAGGTAGAGCAATACAAAAATGATCAGGAGGGTGAAGGGCACGACGATTTTGAGTTTGGCCGTGGCGCGCTCCAGAAACTCGAACTGACCCGACCAGGAGATCGAGTAGCCGGGCGGCAGCTTGACCTGGGCCGCCACCGCGGCCTGCATGTCCTTGACGGCAGAACGCAGGTCGCGGCCGCGAATATCCACATAAACCCAGCCGGACAGGCGCGCGTTTTCGCTGCGCAACATGGGCGGCCCGTCGGTGATGCGGATGTCGGCCACGTCTGACAGCACCAGGCGCGCACCGCGCTGATTCACGATGGGCAGGCTGCGCAGTTTTTCGAGCGAATCGCGCATCTCACGCGGATAACGCACGTTGATCGGAAAGCGTTGCAGCCCGATGACCACCTCGCCACTGGCGCCACCCAGGTTTTCTCCGCCCACGGCCGTGCTGATCACCGACTGCACGTCGGCGATGTTCATGCCGAAACGCGCTGCGTCGTCGCGGCGGATGTTGACATCGACATAGCGGCCCCCGGTCAGGCGTTCCGCCAGGGCGCTGCTGACGCCAGGTACGTCCTTGAGAACGCGCTCGATCTCGCTGGTTGCGCGGTCAATGGTGGCCAGATCCGCGCCGGCCACTTTCACCCCCACCGGGCTCTTGATGCCGGTGGCCAACATGTCAATGCGGTTGCGAATCGGTGGCACCCAGATGTTGGCCAGCCCCGGCACCTTGACGATGCGGTCGAGTTCCTCCACCAGTTTGTCCTGCGTCATGCCAGGCCGCCACTCGTCCTTCGGCTTGAACTGGATGGTGGTCTCAAACATTTCCATGGGCGCGGGGTCGGTGGCGGTTTCAGCGCGCCCGGCCTTGCCATAAACACTGAGCACCTCGGGCACGGTTTTGATCAGCCGGTCGGTTTGCTGCAGCAGCTCGGCGGCTTTACCAGCCGACAGGCCGGGAAGGGCAGAAGGCATGTAGAGCAGGTCGCCCTCGTCCAGGCGCGGCATGAACTCCCCGCCTATGTGCTGCAAAGGCCACAGGCTGACTGCCAGCAGCAGCGCAGCGACACCCAGCGTGACTTTGGGCCATTGCAGCACGCTGTTCAGCAGCGGTTCGTACACGCGGATCAACAGGCGATTGAGCGGATTGGCTTTTTCGTCCGGGATGCGGCCGCGAATCAGATAACCCATCAACACCGGAATCAGGGTCACCGACAAGCCGGCCGCCGCCGCCATGGCGTAGGTTTTGGTAAACGCGAGCGGCGAGAACAGGCGTCCCTCCTGTGCTTCGAGCGTGAAAACGGGAATGAAAGACAGGGTGATGATGAGCAGCGAGAAGAACAAGGCCGGGCCGACCTCGGCCGCAGAGTCGCCAATGACTTTCCAGCGGGCATCTCCTGCGAGCACACCGTCAGGGTGGTCGTGCTTCCATTGCTCCAGGTGTTTGTGCGCGTTTTCTATCATCACCACCGCCGCATCGACCATGGCGCCGATGGCAATCGCAATGCCGCCCAGCGACATGATGTTGGCATTGACGCCCTGGTAGTGCATGACGATGAAGGCAGCCAGAATTCCCAGCGGCAGCGAGACGATGGCGACCAGGGCTGAGCGCAGGTGGAACAGGAAAATCAGGCACACCACGGCCACCACAGCAAACTCTTCCAGCAGCTTGAAGCCCAGGTTGTTGATGGCCCGCTCGATCAGGCCGGAGCGGTCATAAACCGGAACAATCTCCACCCCCTTGGGCAGGTTGGTTTGCAGCTGCGCCAGTTTGGCCTTCACGGCCGCAATGGTTTCCAGCGCGTTTTTGCCGGAGCGCATCACGATCACGCCGCCCGTGGCTTCACCCTCGCCATCCAACTCGCCGATGCCGCGCCGCATCTCGGGGCCGAGCTGTATGCGCGCCACATCGCCGAGCCGTACCGAGACGCCGGCGTCGGTGGTTGTCAAGGGCACTTTGCGAAAGTCGTCGAGCGACTGCAGGTAGCCCGAGGCACGCACCATGTACTCGGCCTCTCCCAGCTCCAGCACCGAGCCGCCGCTTTCCTGGTTGGCCTTTTGCATGGCCTCCAGCACCTTGGTGTGGGGGATGCGGTAGGCAGCGAGTTTTTCCGGGTCCAGCACGATCTGGTATTGCCGCACCATGCCGCCCACCGAAGCGACCTCGGCCACGTTGGGCACCGTCTTGAGTTCGTACTTCAAAAACCAGTCCTGCAGCGCACGCAACTGCGAGGCATCCTGTGTGCCGCTGCGATCAACCAGCGCGTACTGGTAGATCCAGCCAACGCCTGTTGCGTCGGGTCCCAGCGAAGCCTTGGCGTTGGGCGGCAGGCGCGACTGCACCTGGTTGAGGTATTCGAGCACCCGCGAACGTGCCCAGTACAGATCGGTACCGTCTTCAAACAGCACATACACAAACGAGTCGCCGAAGAAGGAGTAGCCGCGCACCGTTTTGGCACCGGGCACTGACAGCATGGTGGTGGTCAGTGGGTAGGTCACCTGGTTTTCTACAATTTGTGGTGCCTGGCCAGGGTAGGGGGTGCGGATGATCACCTGCACATCCGACAGGTCGGGCAAGGCATCGAGCGGTGTTTTCAGCACCGCATACACGCCCCAGGCGCTGATCATCAAGGTGGCCAGCAGCACCAGGAAACGGTTGACCAGGGACCAGCGGATCAGGCCGGCGATCATGGCTTGCCACCCGGGACTTTTGGCGCAGGGGCGGAGGCCATCGGCGTGATGCCGGTCAACCGCGGGAGGCCCTCGGCGTCCATATAGAACTCGAAGGTCACGCTGTCACCAGCCTGCACATTGCGCGGCAGGCCGGTTTCAGGCAGTTTGAAATCCATGGTCATGGCACCCCATTTCAGCGAGGCAATCGGTCCGTGCGTCAGGGTTACGGCATCGCGCGCTACGGCATCAACCTTGGCTTCACCCAGATGCCGGGGCGCTGCGCTGGCAGCAGCGCCAGCGGCAGGGTCGTTGAGCCGGGCTTCCACCCCCTTGAGGCTGGCCTCCGAGTCAATCAGGAACTGCGACGACACCACCACCTGCTGACCGGCGTGCAGACCCCGCCTGATCTCGGTCTTGCCGCCGCTTTCAAGGCCGATCTCCACGTCCACCGGCCGGAACTTGCCGCCGGTTTCGGCGAGCAACACCACCGTGCGTTTTCCGGTCTGGATCACAGCCTCGGTCGGAACCAGCAGAACCTGGTCGGCACGCATGTCCATGAACTGCATCTGCACAAACATGCCCGGCACCAGCTGGTTGCCAGGGTTGCGCAGTGCCACACGGGCCTTGATGGTGCGGGTGCTTGCATTGACATCGGGCAGTATGGCCTCGACCTTGCCGTTGAACACCTTGCCCGGTGCCGCCGGACTTCTGGCCTCTACCCTGGCGCCTGCGCGCAGCAAGGCGACCTGGCTCTCAGGTACTTCGGCGTTGGCCCAGACCGTGGACAAGCCGTTGATACGAAACAGCGTGGCGCCGGGCGACACCGCCATGCCCTCGCGGACCGCCAGCTCGGTGACCACCCCTGCGATGGGTGCCACCAGCGTGATGCGTGCGCGGGCCTGCCCGCTGCTTTCTACCGTAGTGATCTGGGCCTCGCTCATGCCGGCCTGTCGCATGCGCTGGCGCGCGCCGTCGACCAGGCTTTCCAGATTCGGACCCTGCATGCGGCGAACCGCCAGAAATTCCTCCTGCGCAGCCACCCAATCCGGCACGTAAAGCTCGGCGAGTGCCTGGCCCCTGACTACGCTGTCCAGCGTGGCACGCACATGCAGGCGTTCCACATAGGCGGTGGCGCGCGCTTGCACGATGACCTGGTCGCGTTCATTGAAGGCAATGCTGCCGACAACGGAAAGCTCGGGCGACAAAGTGCCTTGCGCGACCGGCGCCGTACGCACGCCCAGGTTTTGCTGAATGCGCGGGCTGACCGTGATTTTTCCCTGGTCGGTGTCCCCATCGGCGTAAACCGGCACCAGCATCATGTCCATGAAGGGGGACTTGGCCGGCTTGTCGAACTTGTTGCCCGGCACCATAGGGTCGTGGTAGTACAAAATCTTTCGACCGCTTTCCGGGTCGGTGTCGCCGGCCTTGATGCCGGCACTGATGTGGCGGCGGGTGGCATCTTCGCCCTGGGCAATGCTTTGCGGTCCTGCAGATGCCGGGGCGGGCGGGCTGCTTTCAGCGCCGCCAACGCTGGCTGGCGCGGCGTCGGCGGGCGCTGCGGTGCTCATGCCGCGCTTCATGCCAAGCGTGTACACGCCGTAAACGCCCCACGCGGCCAATGCCAGCAGTGCAGCGGCCGAGGCGGCAATAACGAGGTTTTTTCGGGAGGTCATGGCTGGCCTTTTGTGGTTGTATTTGTGTTCGTGTCCGGCTGGCTGGATGCGCCACGGCTCGCCGCGTCGGGCTGCGGCGCCAGGTAATTGAGTTGTGCCCACAGGCGGGCGGTCTCCAGCTCCAGGGCCAGAGCTTGAAGGCGGGTATCGATTTCCTCACGCCGCGCCGTAAGTACGCTGGAGAGTTCGCCCCGGCCCGTGCGGTAGGTGGTCTGTGCGGCGGCAGAGCGCTGCCCGGCGACCGGGATCATCTGCGTGTTGTAGCGGGCTACCCGCTCCTTGCCGGTTTTCCAGTCGTTGATCAGGCCACGCACCTCTGCCTCATGGGCGTGCAGGGCGTCTTCGTAGTTGGCACGCGCTTCGTCCGCCAGTGCCAGCCTGGACGCCAATTCGCGGTTCTGGCGGCTCTTTTGGTCCCACTGCAGGGGAATCGAAACGCCGATGGACACCATGTTGGAGTACGCCGGGCCGCGCTGCTGGTAGGCGGCCTCCACCGTCCAGTCAGACCGGGTGTTGGCCTGGGCCAGCCGGGCCTCGGTCTCAGCCGTGTTCAACAGTGCGGCTGGCACGGCCAGCTGCGGATGTTGCCGAAAGTGGTCGGCAGTCAGCGTCTGCTCAAGTACGCTGCTTTGCCATGCGGGTTGTCCCGCCAGAGGGCGCTTGGCCGCGTCGCCTATCCAGCGCGTCAGCATCAGGCTGGCGTTTCTGGCCTGGCGGTCTGTCTGGCTCAAACGGTCTTCGACCTCAATCAGCGCAGCGCGCGCCGCAAACACATCGGCCTGGGAACCGCGGCCTTCCCGGAACGTGACGCTGGCGCCTTGTTCCTGCAGGCGGGTTTCGTCCAACTGCTGCAGAAGCAGCGCGCGCATGGCTTGCGCGTAGTAGCGCTCCAGCCAGGCCAGGGCGGTATCGCGTTCTACCGCCGCCCGCGTCAGTTGCCGCTGCGCTTGCACACGCTCGGCTTCGCGCTCAAACCGCTCGCTTCTGAGCTGACGCTTGTCGCTGCGCGTGATCTCCTGCATCAAGCCGATGCGGCGCATGGTCATGAAGTCGCGCGTCAGGCTCAGCCGGTCCGGTCCACTGACGGGCAAGCTGTCGATACCGAGCCTGAGCACCGGGTCGGGCAGCTGGCCGGCAGCCACCGCCATGTCGCGCGCTGCCCGGGCAGCCGCGTCGTTGGCAAGCAACTGGCCGGACTGAGCGACAGCCAGCCGCTGCGCTTCCTGCAGGGACAAGGGCTCAGCGGCGACGGGCGACGCAGCGAAACCAACCAACAGGGCAGACGACACCAGGCCGCGAAACAGCCGCGCACCGCAGGCGCGGCGGGCAAGGGGAAAAGAATACATACAAGCTCCAGACAACATGACAAGCCGCCGGGCACAAGGCGTGCACCGGCAGCAACCAGGAAGCGGGGAGGCTTTAAAGGCGGAAGCAGCAGTGGCGCACGGCCACCGATCGCAAGGCGCTGCGCGTCGGAAGCGACGCCTGGGGGGGCGGGTCCATAGAAGCCAGGATCACGCGAAGCAGCGGGTAGTCGATGCCCCCCGCAGCCGGCGATGCAAGAACGGGAAGCTGGAGCTTGTCAGCGTTTTGCGAGTCGGCCTTGCAATGCGCAGCGCAAAGGCCGGGCTGCTCGGCGTCGCTTGCTGACGCCATGGCTTGTGCACACGGCAGGCCGTCCTCTGCCATTGCCGTGGTCTGACCGGCCCCGCCGCCGTTGCCAAGTGTGCCAGGACAGGCGTAGGCAGCCATCGCCAGCTGCATAAACAGCACATTGAGCAGCGCGAACAGCACAATGGCCAGGCGCTTGCGGCGGTTCCAGATCATGAAGAGGGATGGGCAGTACTTGGGTTAGCGAACACGCGGGGCGGGAAAGCAGGAGTCTAAACCGTAGACCAGGCCGGTGCAGAAAAAGTTCCGTGACGCAGTCAGCGTGCCGATCCCCTTGCTTTTGCGCACCTTGTCGCTGGCTTTGACCTGGTCCGGCAGCGCAGGTCGTGGATGACCTGGACATCCGGACGTCTTACCGCTTGGCCTCCAGATCCTGGATGTAACTTTTCATCTCGCCGATCTCCCTCCGCTGGGCGGCAATGATGTCGTCAGCCAGCTTGCGAACGCGCGGATCAGTGATGTTAGCCCGTTCGCTGGTCAATATGGCGATGGAATGATGGGGAATCATGGCCCGCATGTAGGCAACATCATCAATGGTGGTCTGGCTGCGTACAAGCCACAGGGCTACAAAAAGTGCGATAACACTGCCGATCAGTATGCTGATGTTCGCCACCTTATTGGGATACATCTTCCACATGAACAGCAGCATCACCAAGGCCATGGTCGCCCCCATGATCACTGCCATATACGCTCTTGTTTCGCTATAGAAAATATGGTCGAGCGCGTAGGTATTCAAATACATCAGCCCAAACATGATGATTGTTCCTGCAGCAATCATCAAGGCAAAAGTCGTGTATTTCATGGATGCCATGGCTTTACCGTGCTGCTGTTGTCGAGTGGAATTTTCCATTTTTATCTCCAGTTGGGTTGACGGGCAAGTAACGGGCCACCATGCCTCCAACGAGCGAGAATCTCGCGCGCCCTTTTTATCGGTGGCTTGATTGAGGATGTTGTCGCACCTTCGAATGCCACACAAGTAGTCGTCAGGCTATTCATAAGTCAGACAAGAGGCAATAAAAGTTGAACCCACAGTGCTTGTCCGACGCGACCTACGCTGCCGCGGCGTCTTTTCGCACAAATGGAGGGCACGATGGGGACATCGTGAAGCTGTTCATTGTGATCGCTGCAATGGCAGTTCGAGTCCAACCCGCCTCTCAGCAATCAACCCCGGAGAATCACCATGCCTGACCAAAAAACAACGCTTGCATCGAAGCATGCAACACTTGTGCCGTGGCCTGCAACCATTGCGCGGCTTCATGCCCGCATGAAAAAGACATCCAAATGATGGCCAAGTGCATTGCGCTGGACATGGATTGCGCTCAAATCTGCACTCTGGCTGCGGCGGCAATGGCGCGGGGCAGCAAACACGCCAAAGCCATCTGTGGCCTGTGTGCAGACATTTGTCAGTCTTGTGGCGATGAGTGCGCCATGCACGCGATGGAGCACTGCCAGCAATGTGCCGAGGCCTGTCACCAGTGCGCCAAAGAGTGCCGCAAGATGGCCGCCATGGCCTGACCAACAATCAGCCCTTAGAAAAAAAATCACACATGACTACCAACTTCAAATACGTCAAGCCAGGGCCTATCGCTTTCATTGCGCTGACCGTCGCACTGCTGCAGCCACTGGCCTACGCCCATTCGCCAGCAATGACCGGCAGCGATTCAATGCAGGGCGGAAAAGCCGGCTCGTCATCCATGTCTGGTGGTGCCATGAGTATGAAGGGCATGGACATGAAAGGCATGATGGAAGACAACAACGACAAGATGTCCTCCATGCAAATGACCGGCAACTCCGACATTGACTTCGCCATGACGATGCGCATGCACCACCAAGGCGCGATCGATATGGCAGAGGCCGAACTGCGCGATGGCAAAGAGCCTCAGATGCGCAAGATGGCCAAGGACATCATTGCAGCGCAGAAAAAAGAAATTTCCCAGTTCGACAAATTCCTGGTCAAGCATCCAGCCGGGAAGATAGGCAAATAGCGGGCGGAGATGCCTCCGGGTCTCTGAGTTGGATCACCATGGTCATGGGTACCAGAATGTAAAACTGTTGTTTTGAAGGCTTATCGGTGCCATCCAAAGCGTCCCAACTGAATCCGTTCTGGAGCCTTTCGGCGATATTTGTTGTTGCCGTTGGACTCAACTACGTGTGGGAACTTGCCCAAGCGTTTTTGTATGTTTGGACGGATGACAAAAAGGGCATTTGGTGGCACTGCTTTGTTGCAAGCCTCGGAGACGGCCTGCTGCTCTGGGTCATTTTCTTGATAGGTTGGCTCGTGTTCAGGCGATCAGACTGGTTTGTACGACCGAACCGCAGACAGTACGCAGTCATGCTGACCATCGGGTTGACCATTGGCATCGCCGTGGAGTGGGTGGCCGTTAACCTGCTTGGCCGATGGAGCTATACAGAAGACATGCCACTGCTGGGAGGATCTGGAATTGGCGTGGTACCCATGTTGCAGATGCTGATTCTCCCGCCCGTGATTTTCGCAATCGTCGCTAAATTGGGCGCGATGAGGACGGCAGGTACTTCTTATTGCTCCGGCCCTGTGAAGTCTTAAGCCGCATATCGAACCCGACTATTCTGAAAGTAGCTCATAACGCGCTGGGGGTTTTGCTTCAGCATCGCCATGTGCTCGTTGGCGGCCTCGCGTAATCTGGCCTTGGTTCTGATGGGTACACGCTTGCCCATCTCCTGCTTCAAATCTGCGTTCAGCCGCTCCTC
>NZ_JBDNGU010000066.1:0-37742 GCF_041689105.1 Polaromonas sp.
GTCTCGGCGATGGTTTTTTGCACTTCATGGAATTTTTGCGAGTAGATGTTCGACCAGGTATTTTCCTGCCCGTCGACCACGCCCGTCTGCAGCGCCTGATAGACCTCGGCAAACGCCATTTTTTGTGGGTTGGCGCCTAGCCCGCGGAACTGCGCCTCCAGAACGTCAGAGGCCTGGATGCGGAACTTCAGGCCCTTGACGTCTTCAGGCCGGACCAGCTTGTCCTTGTTGGTGGACAGTTGCTTCATGCCGTTGTGCCAGTAGCCGAGGCCGAGCAATCCTTTCGCTTTCATCGATTCCAGCAAGGCCTTGCCTTGCGCGCCCGACTGGAAGCGATCCACGGCGTCGATGTCGTCGAACAGGAAAGGCAGGTCAAACACCTGGATTTTTTTGGTGTAGCGGTCAAACTTGGACAGCGAGGGTGCGATGAATTGCACGTCGCCGAGCAACAGTGCTTCGAGCTCCTTGGCGTCACCGAACAGCTGCGAGCTGGGGAACACCTGCACCTGCACCTTGCCAGGCAGCTTTTTCTCGGCGAGTTCCTTGAACTTGAGTGCGCCCTGGCCCTTGGGCGTTTGCTCTGCCACGACGTGGCTGAACTTGATGACGATCGGTGTCTGGGCCTGGGCCAGTCCGGACAGTGCGAAGCAGCCGGCCAGCAGGGCCGCGCCGAGCAGGGTGCGTTTTTTGAAAGTGGTTGGGGAATGCATTTGAGTTGTCTCCTTGCAATGCTGTTGAGGAAGGAAGGGGCAGCAAAAGTGTCAGAAGGTGAACTTTGCTGCAAGCACAGGTGCGCTGAGCGTGACCTGTGGAAGATCCGTTATCTTAGTCCTGTCTGCGCGTAATTGCATGCGTGGTTCTACGTCCGTGTAAACCCGATGCGGCGGGTACGGCCATACAACCATACCTTCAGGGGGCAGCCAGCGCAAAAACGCGTTGCGCCAGCCGCAGTACAGGCGCATCGACCATGCGGCCATCAAGAATAAACACACCGCCATCCGAGCGACTCTTTGCATCGAGAACCCGTCGGGCCCAGTCGATCTCCGCGTTCGTCGGCGCCAGCGTATCCTGCACGAGAGCGACCTGCGCCGGATGAATGCACAGCTTCGCACCAAAGCCGCTGCGTCGGCTACGTGCGGCGTCCTGCTGCAACTGCACCGTGTCGCCGGTGCCCGGCGTGACACCATCGACAGGTGCGGCGAGGCCGGCGCGGCGCGAGGCCACTACCAGCGCCAGGCGCACTGGTTGCAACTCGGCTTCATCGGGCCCGCAGGCCATGCCGAGGTCGGCCTGGAAATCCAGATTGCCGAAAACCAGGCGCGTCACGCCTGTGCAGGCCGCCAGCAGATCGAGCGCAGCCAGGCCTGCGGCCGTTTCGATCATGGGCAGCACGGCGCAGCCGGAACCGACCATCGCCGTGAGTTGAACCAGGTCGGCAACAGCCTCTGCTTTGGGCAACACCACGCCACCGAGGTCATGTTTGGACAACCTGCCCATCAGCGCGAGGTCGTCGGCGTACCAAGTCGTGCCAGCGCCGTTGATGCGCACCAGCACGCGCAAACGGTCAGCCGCCTGCAGGGCGCTGAAGCCGTCGACCAGTTGCTGGCGTGCCTGCACCTTGGTATTGGGCGCTACCGCATCTTCAAGGTCGATGATCACGGCTCCCGCGCCCGAGGCCAGCGCCTTGGCGTAACGGTCGGGCCGGCTCGCCGGCACAAACAAAAAGGAACGCGCCGACGCAATGGCATTCATGCGGCACCCGCCAGCAGCGGTCCAACCTTTTTGTGCTGCGCGATGTCCCAGAGCGATTTGATGGCGCGCGTCATGTCTGCCTCGCTGGCGCCACCGCTGAAGGCGGCCAGCCGCTGCGCCTTGGCGGTGATCTCTTCGCGGCTCAGGGTGTTGCCGGGGTCGCCCTTGGGTTCGTCCACCCTGCCCTGCAGCACCCGGCCATCGGTGGTGGTGACGGTGACCTTGCCAATCCAGCGCTGCGGGTAAGCGGCGTCCACTTCGGCGTCCAGCACCATCGTGATTCGGTCGCGCAGTGCGGTGGTGATGTCTTCACGGAAATGCTGGTCGAACTCGACGAGGCCCGCATGGCCAAAGCGCGCCACCAGCGCCAGCACCGTGCCCATCGAGAACTTGCTCTGGTGAACCGTGGCCGGGTCCAGCACAGGGCCCAGCACGTCGATGGCGCTCTGGTGCACATGCGTGACCACCCGCGCGAGGTCGGCGGGCTTGAGATTGTTGGCCTGCATGACCTGCAGCAGCGCGTCGGCCGCTGGGTGCGTGTGGCGACAGGAGGCGTGGTACTTGAACGAGGTCTCGGCCGTGGCCCAGCGCGTGCCCAGGCCATCGACCAGCTTGGCCGGGTCGGCATCGCTGGACATGCCGGCGGCCATGCCCTGGGGGCCTTCGAGTATTTGCGCCGCGCCAGTGAAGCCATCCTGCGCCAGGCAAGCCGACATCAGGCCGGCTGCGGCCGCGTGCGCGGTATGCAGCTGTTTGGAGTCGGCGGCGGTTCGCAAAAACTCCCACAACCCGGCTGACTGCGTGCCGGCCGAACCGAAAGCGTGCTGCATCTGCGCGGGCGTCAAGCCCAGCAGGCTGCCTGCAGCAGCTGCCGCCGCCAAGGTGCCGGCGGTGCCGGTGGTGTGAAACACTTTGTAATGCGAGCGGCCGAGAAACTCGCCCACGCGGATGCCGACTTCATAACCCGCCACAGCGGCGGCCAGCAACTGCTTGCCGCTGCTGCCCAGGGTCTGCGCCATTGCCAGCGCCACCGGAAACACCACGGTGGCTGGGTGGAAAACCGAACCGTTGTGAACGTCGTCCTGCTCGGCAACGTGCGAGGCCGCGGCGTTGGACATGGCTGCGAAGTAGGCACTGCTCGTGCTGCGATCTATCAGCACTTCAGCCGCGCCGCTGGCTGGCCCCATGCTGGCGGTAAAACGGGTGAGCGTCTCGACCGCCCGCGCGCCCTTCCCGGCGATGGCCGAGCCGAACCAGTCGACCAGCAGGTCTTCGGCCTTGCGGACCACCGGTTCAGGGATATCCTCAAAGCGCAGATTAGCCGCGAAGGCGGCGAGTTCGGCGGTTGCAGTGGTGCTCATGTTGTTCCTTGGATCAAATTCAGATCGGGCGACCGGCTTGTCATTGCGGACTTGATCCGCAATCCATGCCCCGGGAGCTGCCCTCTGGTGCATGTGGCATGGATCCCGGATCGAGTCCGGGATGACAGTCAAAGACAAAGTCTAATGAAAGAATACGCCCCCAGCCCTTATTAAATATGCACAAGCAGCTATCATTTAAATAGCACCTGAGAGCCGCATGGCGGCTATCGCAGCGTCGCCCTGCCCCAGTTCGCGCAGGATGGCGTCGCTGTGCTGGCCAACTGCGGGCACCGGGTCCATGCGGTAGTCGAAGCTGCTGACACGGCCCGGCGGCAGCAAGGCGGGAATGTCGCCGGCGGGTGTGCCCACACTGCGCCAGCGGTCCCGCGCCTGGAGCTGCGGATGCGCCCACAGCTCGGCCATGCTGTTCATGCGGGCGTTGGCAATCTGCGCTTCGTCGAGCCTGGCCACCACCTGCGCGGCGCTCATGCCGGCAAAGGTGGCGAGGATGATGGCCTTGAGCGCGTCGCGGTTGTCGTTGCGCCGGGCGTTGCTGTCAAAACGCGGGTCGGTGGCCAGCTCCGGCTGCGCCAGCGCGATTTTGCAAAACACCGTCCACTCGCGTTCGTTCTGCAGGCCCAACATGACCGTGCCGCCGTCGCCGGCTGCAAACGGGCCATAGGGGTAAATGGTGGCGTGCGAGGCAGCGCTACGCGGCGGCGGCGGCGCGCCCTGGTAGGCGTAATACATCGGGTAGCCCATCCATTCGGCCAGCGACTCCAGCATGGACACATCGATGTGCGCGCCCCGGCCAGTCCCGCCGCGCTTGTCACGTTGAAGCAGGGCCGCCAGGATGCTGGTGTAGGCGTACATGCCTGCGGCGATGTCGGCCACCGAGTTGCCGGCCTTGCAAGCCTCGTCGGGCGTGCCGGTCACCGACAGGAAGCCCGCTTCGCTCTGTATCAGCAGGTCATAGGCCTTTTTGTCGCGGTAGGGGCCGTCGTCGCCATACCCCGAGATGTCGCAGACGATCAGCGCCGGGTTGACCTTGCTGAGCGCGTCGTACCCCAGCCCCATGCGGGCGGCCGCACCAGGTGCCAGGTTTTGCACCAGCACATCGGCGGTTTCGAGCAACTGTTTGAGCACCGCAATGGCGGCAGGCTGCTTCAGGTCCAGCGTCAGGCTTTCCTTGGAGCGGTTGACCCAGACAAAGTGCGAAGCCAGCCCATCGACACGCTGGTCATAGGCCCGTGCAAAGTCACCGACACCGGGACGCTCGACCTTGATGACCCGTGCGCCCAGGTCGGCGAGTTGCCGGGTGCAGAAAGGGGCGGCGATGGCGTGTTCCAGGGAGATGACGGTGATGCCGTCAAGGGGTCTTGTTTGTTTTGTCATGGCGTATCCGTTGGGGAAGCTTGCTGCCAATGGGTGCTCGCTGGTATTGCGCTGCGGCTGCGTCGTGCCTGCTTAGGTAGGTCTGACTCCCCACTCCCACCCCTAGCCCCTCCCTCGCCCCGCTGGGCGATGGAGGGGGACCTCATGTGGCCGCGTGTGCTGCGCTCGCGTGCAAACATGACAGTCGCTGGGGAGTCCCGTCGAAGAAGCGCTGCGCGCTTCTTCGACTCCGGATGTGACTCCGGATTAGGGTTCGGTATTTGGATGTTTGTTGTTTCCCCCACCCGTTGGGCCGGGCCGAGGAGCGCAGCCAAAAGCGGGTCAGGGCTCGCGATTGTCTGAGCCGAAGGCGAGTTCGAGCGAGACCCCGCTTTTGGCGAGCACCGCAGGTTGCCCCGAAGCGCAGCGCGGGGGACCCGGACCATCGGGTCGCCTTTCTTTTCCTTAGGTTTCTTTGGCGAAGCAAAGAAAAGTAAGTCGCCCGCCGGGGCGAGACCCGGCTTGCTGGAAGGCCCACAGCCGCGCAAGCTTGTGCAGGCTTCGACCCCTTCGACAAAGCTCAGGACAGGCGGTTCAGCCCGAACGGTGGCACATGGCGTCATTTGTTGCATCGCAGGAAATCAGAATCAGAACGACCTCGGCAACCCAAGCAAATGCTCCGCCACATAAGAGTAAATGAGGTTGGTGGAAATCGGCGCCACCTGGTAGAGCCGGGTCTCACGGAACTTGCGTTCCACGTCGTATTCAGTGGCAAACCCAAAGCCGCCATGGGTCTGCAGGCACACGTTGGCCGCTTCCCAAGACGCTTTCGCAGCCAGGTACTTGGCCATATTGGACTCGGCACCGCAGGGCTTGCCGGCGTCAAACAGTTCGCAGGCCTTGAAGCGCATCAGGTTGGCGGCTTCGGTTTCGATGTACGCGTCGGCGATGGGAAACTGCACGCCCTGGTTCTGGCCAATGGGCCGGTTGAAGACGACCCGGTCGCTCGCATAACGACGTGCCTTGTCGACAAACCAGTAGGCGTCGCCAATACATTCGGCAGCAATCAGCGTGCGTTCAGCATTCAGGCCGTCGAGGATGTACCTGAAGCCCTGGCCTTCCTCGCCGATCAGGTTCTCTGCCGGAATCTCGAGATTGTCGAAGAAGACTTCATTGGTTTCGTGGTTGACCATGTTGGCAATCGGCTGCACCGCCATGCCCTGGCCAATCGCGTCCTTGAGGTTGACGATAAAGATCGACATGCCTTCGGACTTTTTCTTCACCTCGGCCAGCGGCGTGGTGCGGGCCAGCAAAATCATCAGGTCAGAATGCTGGATGCGCGAGATCCAGACCTTCTGGCCGTTGACCACGTATTTGTCGCCTTTTTTCACCGCAGTGGTCTTGAGCTGCGTGGTGTCGGTGCCAGTGGTGGGCTCGGTCACGGCCATGGACTGCAGGCGCAATTCGCCGGTGGCGATCTTCGGCAGGTAGCGCTTTTTCTGCACGTCGGAGCCATGGCGCAGCAAGGTGCCCATGTTGTACATCTGGCCGTGGCAGGCGCCGGCATTGCCGCCAGCAAAGTTGATCTCTTCCATGATCACCGAGGCTTCTGCCAGCCCCAGACCGGAGCCACCGTACTCGGCGGGAATCAGGGCCGCCAGCCAACCGGCCTCGGTCAACGCGTTGACGAAAGCCTCGGGGTAGCCGCGCTCGTGGTCGACTTTTTGCCAGTAGGCAGAGTCAAAGGACGCGAGCATGCCGCGAAGGGCTTCGCGCATGTCCTGGTAGGCGTCGGGGGCGGGGATCTGGGTTTTCATGAATCTTCCTGTTGGGATGGAGAGGGCTCAGGCCAGTGTGGCGGTGGCCTGCATGGTGAGCCAGCCCTCGTGGTCTTCGGTCCAGAGCTGCACACTTTTGCCATCGGGCGAGGGCTTGCCGTGCAGCTTGAAAGGCGATATATCAAAAACCGGCCGAACAGCGCGAAACTCGAAACGGAGCAAACGCGCGCCCGGCAGGTTCCTGCGCAGCAGGTCCGCCAGCAGGGTTGCGATCAGCGGCCCATGCACGATCAGGCCGGGGTAGCCTTCGACTTCGGTGACGTACTTGCGGTCATAGTGGATGCGGTGGCCATTGAAGGTCAGCGCCGAATACCGGAAGAGCAGCACGTCGTCGGGCAGCACGGTTTCTGTCCATGCAGCGTCCTTGGCAGCACGCTGCGGCGGCGGTACCGGGTCTTCGGCCCGGGGATTGGCGCGGTAAACAATATCGTGTTCTTCGGTGAGCGCCAAACCGCGCGCATTGCTTATCTCATGCTTGACCAGCACGAACACGAGGTCGCCGCTACGGCCGGATTTGTGCGTCACTGACTCGATGCGCGAGACACGCTTGATCGTATCCCCGAGCACCAGAGGGTTGTCCTGCAGCCATTGCAGCCGCCCACCGGCCCACATGCGGCGAGGCAGCGGCACTGGGGGCAAAAATCCGCCGCGCTGGGCATGACCGTCGGGGCCGATCTCCGAACGCTGCGGCTGCGGCAAGAAGTACAACCAGTGCCACAGCGGAGGCACCGTTGTTCCAGCCACAGGCGGCGGGTCGTCCCGGTCCAGCGTGGCCGACAGCCCGCGCAGCGGCGCGGCGGTGATGTCATCAAGCAGGGTTTCGCTTTTGCCGACCCAGCTTTGCAGGTGGATCAGCGTGGCGGGGGCTAGGCTACGGGTGTCGGTGCTCATAAAGACAGCAGCTTGTGTGATGTTTTGAATGACAAGGTCAACATGGTCACCGCTGGAGCATAAATGTGCAATCACTGATTTCAAAAGCGGAACTTCAGCATTTCCGAAGGGTGGGCAGGACTGATCAGCCAAGACGCTGTGGTTCGTATGGGCACATCACTAGAATCGGCATAGCCCTCACACCGGGAGGCAGTACAGGAATACTCATGGCCATGCACTTCGATTTGGTTGATTTGCGACTCCTTGTTCGGGTTGCTGAGTTCAGCAGCCTGACTCGGGGCGCCGAAAGCTCTCACATTTCTCTGGCGGCAGCCAGCACCCGAATCAAGAACCTCGAAGAAAGCCTGGGTACCAAACTGCTGTTCCGCAGCAGCCAGGGTATGACACTGACGCCGCCGGGGCAAACCTTTTTGCAACATGCGCTGCAGGTGCTGGGGCAGATCGAGAACATGCGTGGAGACATGCAGGAATACGCCAAGGGTATCAAGGGCCACTTGCGTATCTTTGCCAACACCACGGCCCTCGGCGAATTTCTGCCCCCTGTTTTGGGCTGCTATCTACAGAGCCATCCGGACATAAACATCAGTCTACGCGAACGATTGAGTCATGACATCGTGCGCGCTGTCTTGGAAGACCATGCCGACATCGGCGTCGTAGCGGGAACGGTCAACACCGAGAACCTAGAGATCATCCCCTATCGCACCGATCGGCTCGTGCTGGTGGTACCCCGCAGCCACGCGCTGGACACCTGTCCAGGCATCGATTTCGTGCAGACGCTGGATCTGGTGCATGTCGGTCTGCACGAAGCAAGTGCCCTCCACGGATTTCTCCGGCAAGTCTGCGATCGTATGCACCGCCAGCTCCAGCTGCGGATCCAGGTCGGCAATTTTGAAACAGCGTGTCGAATGATCGAGGCCCACGTCGGCGTGGGCGTTCTGCCGGAATCTGCGGCGCGCCGCCATACCCAGACCATGGATATCCGGATCGTGCCATTGCAGGACCCGTGGGCAATTCGCGACATGCATGTCTGTGTGCGCAACCTCGAGACCATGCCGACGTTCGCGCGCGATCTTATTGCCCTGCTGGCCGCCGACGCACAAAACACCGCTCGCCCGGTTTGAATGCAACAGCGTCCGCGCCAGGTAAGCTCCGGTACTCTTTCCATTCGATGCTCCTATTCCATAGCATCTACGACCGTAGCAAACGGTCAAACCTGCGTGAGTCCCCCGGCAGAGCAGGGGGCTTACCTTATAACGAGTTATTGGCCGTGATACTGCACCACGGTCTTCACATTGCAAAACTCTTCCAGTGCAAGAAATCCTTTCTCACGACCATGACCGCTGCGTTTGACGCCGCCAAACGGCAGTTCCACGCCACCGCCCGCGCCATAGCAATTGATGTAGACCTGCCCGCAGTGCATGCGCTTGGCCATGCGGATCTGGCGACCGCCGTCCCTGGTCCAGATTCCGGCCAATAAACCGAAGTCTGTGTCATTGGCCAGCGCCACGGCATCTTCTTCATCTTCAAACGGGATAACGGCCAGAACCGAACCAAACACTTCTTCGCAAGCCAGCCGGTGGCCGCGCGGCACCGGGCCGAACAGCGTGGGCGCCACGTAGAAGCCGCCGGACGGGACACCGTCGACCACCCTGCCTTGCCCAAGCACCGGAATGCCGCTGTCCATGGCGTGGCGAATGAAATCTTCTACGCGTTCCTTCTGTCCGGCGTTAATCAGTGGGCCACAGTCCAGGTCCATGGCCGGTGTGCCAGCCGAAGCTTGGGCGAAGCGCTCAACCACCATGCCGACAAAGCGGTCGTAAATCGAACGCTGCACCAACAGCCGGCTGCCAGCGGAGCAGGTTTGGCCACCATTTTGCGTGATTGCCTTCAAGGTGAACGACGCAGCGCGGTCCAGATCAGCGTCCTCGAACACGATCTGCGGCGACTTTCCGCCCAATTCAAGCACGCACTTGATAGTGCGGTCGGCAGCCGCCTTCTGCACCAGCATGCCCACGCCGGGCGAGCCGGTGAAGGTTACGAAATCGATGTCATGGTGCGCCGTGAGTGCCGCACCGGCTTCTTCACCTAGACCGGTTACCACGTTGAGCGCGCCATCGGGCAAACCGACTTCCCGGGCAATGTCACAGAAAGCCAGCGGTGTCAGGCATGCATCTTCAGAGGGCTTGAGCACGGCGGCATTGCCCATGGCGAGCGAAGGAACGACCGAGCGGCCAAACATTTGCGCAGGATAGTTCCAGGGCAAGATGTGCGCGGTCACGCCGTAGGGCTCGCGCAGCACCACCACGTGATAGTCGTTTAGGTAGGGGATCTGCTGGCCATGCACCTTGTCCGCCGCACCACCGTAAAACTCGCAGTAACGGGCCGCCACTACAATGTCGTTACGTGCCTGGGACATCGGCTTGCCGGTGTCGCGGGCTTCGAGCTGCGCGAGTGCCTCGACCCGCTCGAGCATGAGCTGCGACATCTTCATCAGAATGCGCCCGCGCTCGGTGGCGGTCAGCTTGCTCCACGGGCCTGACAATGCGGCACGGGCCGCCGCGACGGCCTGGTCGATGTCGGCGGCGTTGCCGCGCGCTAGGGTTTCAAACACCTCGCCTGTGCTGGGGTCGATGACGGGCAAGGTCTGGCCGCTGGACGCGGGCACCCACTGACCGTTGATGAAATGTTGTGCCATGGAGTCTTATATGGATGCCTCCCGGCTAGCAAGCACAATTTGCTTAGTTTTGTGAAGAAGTCGGCTGCACACTTACATCCGGCCTTGTTTGCGTGGTTTGACTGGTTTCCCTGTCTCCCCCGCTGGCCCAGATGTATATCCGCTGACAAGCACCTCATCTCCTGGAACGGACTTTTTATGTCCGTGCGCCACATACAGGTTTAGCTCGTCCCGGTCTGGCCTATTTCACATCACTTTGCTTTTTGCCACCTACTAGCCTTCCAAGGCTAAAACCATATCCTTTCGTTTGGGTTGGTTGATAAATGTGGGCTCGTCCGTTTGTCACTGGCCCAAGATTTTTACTGACGAACCTTTCTTAATATGAACACCACTTCAAAAAACTGGCGTTCCAGTCACGGTTGTCCTGTGCATTAATCTTGGCTGGTGAAGCCCATAATCTGCGATAGCTAGATGCTGAGTGCTACAGTTGTCCCACATGATCATGTCGCCAGCCTTCCACTTGTGCCGATACATAAATTTTTCAGAAGCACAGTGATCAAACAACTGCTTGAGCAGCCGATCACTCTCATCGGCAGGCAGACCTTCGATCTGCATCGTAAAACCCTCATTCACGTAAATAGACTTTTTCCCGCTCACCGGGTGAGTTCTGACAACAGGATGAATCACATCCGGGACCTGCTTTTTTTGCTCTTCAGTCAACGGTGCTCGCTGACTTGCGCCCTCACTTACAGCTCGCATCCTCTCGTAACGATCTGAATAAGAGTGAATGGCTTTTAATTTTAAAAGATAGGTTTTTGTTTCCTCATTCAGATCTTCATAAGCAGCAATCGTATTGACAAAACACGTATCACCGAAGCTTCTTCCAGCGTCAGCATCGGGAATCATTTTTGCCAACAACACAGAACAACGGCTAGGAGTTCTCGTATAGGACAGATCAGTGTGCCAATACTGCCCTGCATCGCTGATTCCAATGTTTTTGCCATTTTCCTGAATATTTGAGATGCGTAGTAGCTCGGGATGATCCGGCAACAAATACTGCTTGAGCACGTGTATTTCCAACCCACCGAAATGCCTGCTAAAAGCCACATGCTGATCTTCTGTCAGTTGCTGGTTCCTAAACAAGAGCACACAATTGTCAACAAAGGCTTTTTCAAGCTCATCCATTTTTTTGCCATCAGGCATTTTTGACAAATCAACGCCGATCGCTTCAACACCAATTTTGTCGGACAACTTTCTGAATTCTGTTTTCATGCAAATATCCCCTATCTAATTGTTAACTCATTACTGAAGATTCAAGCTGCGGATCAACTGTCCGTATGTCTTATCGTCCTCCTTTGCAAGCTGAGTGAATTTCTCTGGGCCTGCGGAGATGACCGCCAAACCCATTTTCTCGAATCTTTCTTTAACCGATTTTTCTTGGAGAACCTGATCGATATCAGCATTCAGCTTGTCGAACGTCGCCTTTGGCACACCTTTTGGCACGACAACCCCAATCCAGGCACCGCTTGTGAAACCATGGTATGTCTCTCCAATGGTCGGTACTTTCGGAAAGCCAGGCAGGCGTTTTTCTGAGGTGACCGCGATGGGTCTAATACGACCGCCGTCAATGAAGGGACCCACCACACTTGTTGGTTCGCAAGCAAACTGCAAGTTACCTGATGCAAGATCTGTAAGAACCGCTGCGGACCCTTGGTACGGCACATGGAGCACATCGAAGCCATGCTCTGCTTTTAGCCTCTCCATTGTGAGGTGCGACATCGTCGCAATGCCCGGTGAGCCGTACGCTACTTTCCCCGGATTATCTTTGATGTATTTTCTTAGGGAAGCCATGTCTGTCACCGGCAGAGCTGGATTTACCGCGCACACATAAGGCACCCAAATTGAAAGATTGACGAACTCGAAATCTTCAAAAGGTTTGTAGGTGAGATTTTTGTAGATGTGCGGTCCAGTCACCATTGCCGCATTGGCCGTGAACAAAATCGTCTGACCGTCTTGTTTCGCCCTCGCAGCAGTGGCAGCAGCGATAGTACTGCCCGCACCTGCAATGTTTTGAACAACGACTGGTGTCTTCCACTTTTGAGACAACCTCTCACTGATAATTCGAGTAACGATATCGGTGGTTTGTCCGGCAGGATAGCCAACAATCGCCTTCACTACATCGATGGGGTATTGCCCTGTTTGCTGAGCACCCACTGAAGTTGCAAGCAGCGCGGCCGCAGCCGCAGTAAATAAAAGTTTCATGCTCTCTCCTTGTTGAATAAGGCGACCATGGTCGCCACTTCAGCCGGCAGACACAATCACTAACTTTGGAACTAGGACTTCTGAATTTCAGAAGATTCTCAGGGTTTACACTAGTATCAGTGAAGTGGACCCGGAATTTGGGACAGGTGTTTAAGTGGGACACTGTCTAAAGAAACGGGTTACCAATGACGGAATCAAAGAAGCGGAAATCTCATCCACCGGAGTTCAAGGCAAAGGTGGGTCTAGAAGCGCTCGGTGGGATGAAGACCATCAATCAGATTGCGCAGGAATATGGAGTTCATCCGGTGCAAGTCGGGCAATGGAAGCGAGAGATCCAAGGCCAGGCTAAAAGCCTGTTTGAAGGTAAGCGCGGGCCGCAACCGGCGTCGCCTGAGAGTGCGCCAGACAGGCTGTACGGAGAGATCGGGCGATTGAAGATGGAGCTCGACTGGCTCAAAAAAAAGTCCGGGATCAGCCTGCCATGATCCGCCGTGGCTGGATCGGCGTCCATACTGATCTGACGCAAAAACGCCAATGCATGCTGGCTGGCGTATCGCGCACGACCGTCTACGCCAAGCGCCGACCGGTGGTGTTTATCGAGGTTGACGAAGTGCTCACGCGCCTGATCGATGAGGAGTACACGCGTCATCCGTTCTATGGCAGCCGCAAGATGGTGGTGTACCTGTTTCATTGCGGCCACCGGGTCAACCGCAAGCGAGTACAACGCCTTATGCGCTCCATGTTCCTGGCAGGCATGGCGCCAGGGCTGAACACGAGCACGGCGCACCCACAGCACAAGGTGTACCCGTATTTGCTGCGTGGGGTGCCTGTGGTGCGGGCCAATCAGGTCTGGAGTACGGACATAACGTACGTGAGGCTGGACAGAGGCTTTGCCTACTTGGTGGCTGTGATTGACTGGTACTCCCGGCGGGTGTTGAGCTGGCGCATCAGCAACAGCATGGAAGCGGCCTTCTGCGTGGACTGCCTGGAAGACGCCTTGCGTGAGCATGGCAAGCCCGAGGTGTTCAACAGCGAGCAGGGAAGCCAATTCACAAGCGAAGTCTTCACGGGCGTTCTCAAGCGCGAGGATATCGCCATCAGCATCGATGGTCGTGGCCGAGCCTATGACAACATCTTTGTGGAACGGCTTTGGAGGAGCGTCAAACACGAAGACGTGTACCTCAACGGCTACGCCACGATGGGCGAACTGCTGATTGGGCTGACGAAATGCTTTGCCTTCTACAACACCGAGCGACCGCACCAGTCCCTGGGAAATCAAACCCCGCAGGAGGTTCACAAGACTTCAAGCGGCGGCGGTGCGATGATCGTGGATAAATACCGGGCCAAAGAAGGACTCCCAGTTGCGCTTCGCTCCAGCGGGACTGAGTTCGAGGAAGTCAGGATTGAAAGTGCGTCAGCAATACCAATTGCAAAAACCGGGGCAGCGCCGTCCAGCTGCGAGAAGTCGAGTGCAACTTAAACTGCCATCAAGTCTGTCCTGACTCTGGGGTCCACTTCAGGCGGACTTTTTGCCGGAAATCCTGCCCGGCTTTCTCGCGGACAACCCGAAAATCAACATCGACCTGCAGGAAAAGCCCAACCCGGAAATCGCGCGCGGCGTGCTTGACGGCCGGGCCGACATCGGCATCGTGGCCGGCAAGGTCGACACGCTGGGCCTGGAAGCGATTCATTTCAGCACCTACCGGCTGGTGCTGGCTGTAGCCCGCAACCACCGCTTCGCGCGCCGCAAGAAAATCGCGTTTGCAGAAACGCTGGACGAAGACGCCTTGGGCATGCAGTCGGGCAGCACGCTGCAGACCTTTCTGGCGCAGGTGACCGATGCGCTGGGCAAACCGCTGAAGCTGCGCATCCAGTTGTCCAGCTTTGACGCGATGTGCCGCATGATAGGCGCGGGCTTCGGGGTCGGCATCGTGCCGGAGTCGGCGGCCCGGCGCAACCAGGCCGCCATGGGCATCGCCCTGATCGAGCTGCTTGAACCCTGGAGCGTGCGCGAGCGTTACATCCTGGTGCGCAACCGGGACGCCCTGCCGCGTTACGCCGAGTCGCCGATAGCGACGCTGTGCGCGCATTACCGCGATGGCACCTGAGAACCTGTCGCGCTACCCTTTCCAGACAGGACTTCTTTTTTCAACAAATGCAGACACGCCTTCGTGAAAGTCGGCACTGCCGTAACACTGGCGAATCAGATCTTCATCAGGCGGCAGGCTGTTGCTGACCAGGCGACGCAGACCCTCCTTGCTCACGCGCTGAGTCACGGGTGCCAACGCGGCCAGCCGCTCGCAGAGTGTGCGCAGGACTGCATCAATCTCGCCAGCCTCGCTGATCTGCATCAGGAATTCACAGGCCAGGGCTTCCTCGGCCGTCAACACCTCGGCCAGCATCAACATGCGCTTGACGCGCGGGCTGCCAAACACGGCAGCGAGCCGCGCCAGATTGGCCACCGACAGGCAATTACCCAGCGTCCTGGCAATAGGCACTCCGAATTTTGAAACCGGCGTGGCAATGCGAAAGTCGCAGGCGGTGGCAATCGCCAGCCCGCCGCCTATGGCCCAGCCTTCGATCACCGCCACCGTGGGCATGGGCAGGGACTCCAGCCGGGCAATGCACTGGTCGATCTGCTTTTCGTAGGCGACACCGTCCTCACCGCTGCTGAAAGTGGTGAACTGCTCGATGTCGGTGCCGGCCACAAAAGCCTGGCCGCCGGCGCCCCGAAAAGTCACCACGCGCACCGATACATCGGTCTTGAGCTGCTCGCAGATCTGGTTGAGGCGCTCGTACATGGACCAGGTCATGGCGTTGCGCGCTGCCGGCCTGTCAAACAGGACCGATGCCACGCCGGCATTGATGGCCAGATGGACGGCGCCCTTGGCGTCTGACTCGCTCATGCCGCGAAAGCGCCCTGCGCTTCGAGTTGTGCCTGCTCTTCGGTGCCAATGCCCAGCTCGGTCAGCACCTCGGCCGTGTGTTCGCCCAGGCGCGGCGGGTGGCGGCGCACCTGCTGCGGTGTGCCGGACATCTTGACCGCGAAACCGATGTTGGGCACCTTGCCCTCCACCGGGTGGTCGATCTCCATGCGCATCGCGCGCGCCTTGGCATGGTCGCTGTCGAAGGCTTCGGGGTAGGTCAGGATGGGGCCGGCAGGAATACCGGCTTCAAGGAAAGTGCTGACCCAATAGTCCTTGGGCTGGAGGCGAAAGGTTTTCTCCAGCTCCACTTCCAGCGCGTGCCGGTTCGCCAGGCGCAGCGAGATGGTGGAAAAGCGCTCGTCGGCCAGAAGCTCTTCGCGCCCCATCAGCTTGCACAGCTGCTGCCACAGCTTCTGGTTGTTGGCGCCCATCACGAAGTAACCGTCCGAGCAGGCCATGGCCTGGTAGGGCGCAGTCATCTTGTTGGAGGTCCCCAGCGGCTCGGGCTCCTTGCCCGTGCCCCAGTAGTCGCAGATGTCCCAGACCGAAAACGCCAGCGCCGAATCAAAAAGGGAGGCGTCCACATGCTGGCCCTGTCCGCTGGCCTTGGCGCCGATGTAGGCCGACAAGGTGGCGTACACCGCAAACAGCGCGCAGCCGATGTCGGCCACCGGCACGCCGGCCTTGACCGGCGGGCCACCGGGATAGCCGGTCACGCTCATCACGCCCGACATCGCCTGCGCCATCAAGTCAAAACCCGGCCGGTCGGACCAGGGCCCTGTCTGGCCAAAGCCCGAGATGCTGGTGTAGACCAGTTTGGGGTTGACTTCCTTGAGCACCTCGTAGCCGAGGCCTAGCCGCTTCATCGCGCCGGGACGATAATTCTCCAGCAGGATGTCGGCGTCTTTGACCATCCGCAGCAGCACCGCCTTGCCCGCCTCGGACTTGAGGTTAAGCGCGACGCTGCGCTTGTTGCGGTTCATGTTCAGAAAGCCCAGGCTGTCCGGGCCCTTCATCTTGAAGCCCATCGCGCCGCGTGTCTGGTCACCGCCGCCGGGCGGCTCGATCTTGGTCACCTCGGCGCCCATGTCCGCCAGCAGCATGCAGGCGTAAGGGCCGGCCATGACCTGGCTGATGTCGAGAACACGGACACCGGTCAGCGGCAGCGGCCGCCTGCCTGAATCATCCAGTTTTTGCGTCAAAGTCTTGTTCCTTAGCGGTAAAACAGCTCGACCAGGCCCATACCGGTCACAGGCACATAGGTCACCAGCATCAGCACGGCGACCAGCACGCCGATGAACCAGATGTTGACCTTGCTCACGTCCCAGACCGATGCCTTGGCAATCGAGCTGGCCACCATCAACACGCTGGCTACCGGCGGTGTCTGCTGCCCAATGCCCAGGTTGATGGTCACAATCAGCCCGAAGTGCACCGGGTCAATGCCGACGGAGCGGACCAGCGGCATCACGATGGGAATGACAAGAATGATGGCGGCAGCCGAGTGCAGGAACATGCCCAGGAACAGGAACAGCACGTTGAGCAAGGCCAGCACCACCCACTTGTTGGAGGTGAAGTCCGACACGGCCTTGGCCAGCGCCTGGGGCGCCTGCACTTCGGTCAGGTAGGTGCCCAGCAAGGCGCTGGTCGCCACAAGTAGCATGACCACCGCAGTCTGCACGCCGCCCTCCATGACGGCGGACCGCAGGTGTTTGAGGTCCAGTTCCCGGTAAACCCCCAGCCCGATGAACAGCGCCGCAATCACCGCCAGTGCGGCGCCTTCCGTGGCGGTCACGACCCCACCGAATATGCCCCCCAGGATGATGATGGGCAGTGCGAATGCCCACAGCGCCTCGCGGCCGGTTTTGGCGACACGTTTGATGGAAAACGCCTCTTCGCGCGGCAGGTTATAGCGATTGGCCAGAAAACTGGCCATGCCCATCAGGCCGGCAGCGCCCAGCAAACCGGGAATGATGCCGGCGACAAACATCTGCACCACCGAGGTTTCGGCCATGACCGCGTACAGGATCATGGGGATGGACGGCGGGATGATGACGGCCAGCGTGGCCGACGAGGACATCACCGCCGCAGCAAAGGGACCTGGGTAGCCCTTGGCCTTCATGCCTGGAATCAGTATGGAGCCGAGTGCCGCCACATCGGCGACCGCTGAGCCCGATATCTCGGCGAAAAACAGCGAAGAGCCTATCGACACATGCGACAGGCCCCCGCGCACCCAGCCGAACAGCGACGAGGCAAACGCGATCAGGCGCTGGGAAATGCCCGAAGCATTCATGATGGCGCCAGCCAGGATGAACAGGGGAATCGCCAGCAACGGAAAATTGGTCGCGCCGTTGTAGACGACCAGCGCCACGTTGGGCAGCGAATCAAGGCCCTGGCTGGTCACCATCGCGATAACGGCGACGATGCCCAGCGACACGGCAATGGGTATGTTGAGCAGCACCAGCGCCAGCACGGCACCGAACAAAAGCAGCATGATTGTCATGGGTGATTCCTGTGCATTCAGTGCAGGCCGTCAGACAGGCTGGCGCCTGCAGGCGCGGCCGTCTGGGGCGGTGGGTTGATCAGGTCGATCAGAAACATGATCTCGGCCACCAGAATCAGCGCAGAGGTGATGGGGATCACCGACTGCACGAAATTCATTGGCACCCAGGGCAGGCTCACCATGGCATCGCCCTGAAGGATGGGCATGATCGTCAGTCCGACCCAGCCCAGCAGCGCGAAGAACAGGATGACGAGGATCTGGCCAAAGATGGCCACCGCCTGCTTCACCGCCGGGGGAAGCTGGTCAACCACCTCCGGACAGCCAATGTGCGCACGTTTGACCGACGCCAGCGCGGAGCCGTAAAACGTGAGCCAGGCCAGCAACACCGATGCCACTTCGTCATACCAGACCAGCGAATGCCCGCTCATCCTGAAAATGATGCCCAGCGTGACCTCCACTGCGAGGGCGACCACAAGAAACATCACCACCCATTCCAGAAGCAGGCCATAGCGCTCGCGGAAGCGCTGCATCGCGCCGCCGCCCAGTATCGAAGTCGTTTGCATCGGTGAGACTGTCCTTATTTGCCGAGCGCGACAGCTTTGTCGATCAGGGGCCTGGCACCGGCGACTTCCTTGCCGAATTCCTCATAGATCGGCTTGCTGGCATTGATGAAGGCCTCCTTGTCGACCTCGTTGACCTGCATGCCGCTTTCCTTGAGCTTGGCGAGCAGCTCCGTCTCGGCCTTGGTCGCCTCTGCATAGACATAGGCCTGGGTTTCGCGCGCCGTATCTTCGAGCACCTTGCGCACATCGGCCGGTAAGGTGTTGTAGCGGCGCGTGCCGACCGTCAGATAGGCCGGCGTGTAGACGTGGCCGGACAGCGACAGGTACTTCTGCACTTCCTGCAGTTTGGCCGAGTAGATTTGCGTGAACGGGTTTTCCTGGCCGTCCATCACGCCGGTCTGCAGCGCCGTGAACAGTTCAGAGAACTTCATGGGACTCGGATTGGCACCATAAGTCTGGAACATCTTCACGCGCCACTTGCCTTCAGGCACACGCAGCTTGATGCCCTGCAGGTCGGCGGGACCTTTGATCGGCTTCTTGTTGTTGGTGATGTGGCGGTAGCCGTTTTCCCACACAGCGAGCACCTTCAGGCCTTTTTTCTCGGTTTCCGTTGCAATACTGGGCCAGAACACGTCTTTCTCGATACGGCCCATGTGCGCCCTGTCCTTGACGATATAGGGCATCTCAAAAATGCCGAACAAGTCGACTTCGGAAGTCATCACAGTAGAAGGAACCGCCATGTCGATGGTGCCGAGCTTGAGCTTCTGGATCATCTCCTTGTCGCCGCCGAGCTGGCTGGAGCCGAATGTCACGATCTTGATCTTGCCGGCGAGTTTGGCGTTCACGCGTTTGGCGTATTCGTCGGCGCTGAGCTGGAAAAGAGAACCCGGTTCGCCAACGTGGCCAAGCTTGAGCTCGACCACCTGCGCGAAGGCTGCGCCGTGCAGAGTGAGTACCGCGGCGGCAGTGATCAGGGACCTGCGGGTAGCGGAAGAAAATGTGAACGATTTCATGATGTCTCCTTTGTAGATAGTTGTCCGTGGCTTGCAACAGGCCACACGACCGGACAGCGTGTGGCGGGAACGGTTTGCCTCAGGCGGCTTTGGTCAGGGGCAGCAGCACCGGGTGACTGGCAAAGTGGTCCATGGCGGCCTGCACGCCGGAACCGGCGAGCTTGACGCCGGCGAGTTTCAGGCCCATCTCGCACCCTGACAGCGCCGCCATCAAGGTCAGGTCGTTGGAGTCCCCCAGGTGGCCGATGCGGAACATCCGGCCCTTGACCTTGCCCAGGCCGGTGCCCAGCGAGCAGTCGAAGCGTTCGTAAATGATCTTGCGCACAGCGTCGGCATCCACGCCTTCCGGCGTCATCACGCCAGTGAGGATGGGCGAATACACGGCGGGGTCGGCGCACTGGATCTGCAGGCCCCAGGCCCGGACCGCGGCGCGCACACCTTCAGCCCAGCGCTGGTGGCGCGCAAACACCACGTCCAGCCCATGTTCAAGCAGCATGTCGCAGGCTTCGTTGAGCCCGTAGAGCAGATTGGTGTTGGGCGTGGACGGCCAGTAGCCGGTCTTGTTCATCTCGATGATCTCGTCCCAGGCCCAGAAGGCCTTGGGCAGTTTGGCGGTCTTGCTGGCTTCCAGTGCTTTGGCGGAGACCGCATTGAAACTGATACCGGGCGGCAGCATCAGGCCTTTTTGCGAGCCGCTGATGCTGACGTCCACGCCCCACTCGTCATGTTTGTAGTCGGCCGAGGCCAGGCCTGAAATGGTGTCGACCAGCAGCAGCGCCGGGTGCCTGGCCGCGTCGATGGCCTTTCGCACCGCAGCGATGTTGCTGGTCACGCCGGTGGAGGTTTCGTTGTGCACCACGCAGACCGCGCGGATAACGTGCTGCGTGTCGGCCTTGAGCCGCTCTTCGATCAGATCGGCGCGCACACCATGGCGCCAGACTTCGGAGCCGGGGTCGCTCATGACTTCGGTTTTCAGGCCCACACGCACGGCCAGCTTTTGCCACAAGGCCGCAAAGTGGCCGGTTTCGTACATCAATACGTGGTCGCCGGCGCTGAGCACGTTAACCAGCGCCGCTTCCCAGGCGCCGGTACCCGAAGCCGGGTAAATGATGACCGGCTGTTTGGTCTTGAATATTTTTTTGATGTCGGCCAGCACCTTCAGGCCCAACGCGCCAAACTCGGGGCCGCGGTGGTCGATGGTCGGCAGGCTCATCGCACGCAAAATACGGTCCGGCACCGGCGACGGGCCGGGAATTTGCAGGAAATGGCGCCCAGTCGGGTGAAAATCTAGTCTCAGCATGATTCTTGAAGCTCTGTGGTCATGCGTCATTTTTTGCATACAAAATTTATTTGTCAATGGTGATACACCCTAAAATTTAATTTTGCAGTCTCCATTTTTGCATACAATATCTAAAAATGAGTGTCGACGTTATCTCCATCCCGCGCGCTGCCCTGCATGAGCAGGTGGCGCACCGCCTGCGCCAGATGCTGGTCGAAAACCGGATCGCGCCGGGTGCCAAGCTCAACGAACGCGAGCTCAGCGAGGTGCTCGAGGTTTCGCGCACGCCGCTGCGCGAAGCCATCAAGATGCTCGCCGCCGAAGGCCTGGTCGAGTTGCTTCCCAATCGCGGTGCCATTGCGGTGGAGCTGTCCGAGCAGGACATTCTCGATACCTTTGAAGTCATGGCCGGGCTGGAAGCGCAATCAGGCGAGCTCGCAGCGACGCGCATCACCGATGCCGAACTCGACGAGATCAAGGCCATGCATTACGAGATGCTGGCGGCCTACACGCGGCGAGACCTGCCTGCCTATTACCGGCTCAATGCTGCAATCCACCAGGCCATTAACACGGCGGCCAAAAACCCGGTGTTAAGTGCGCTTTATAAGCAGGTCAACTCGCGCCTGCAATCCCTGCGCTTTCGGTCCAACCAGGATGGTGAAAAATGGCGGATCGCGGTTGAGCAGCATGAACAAATGGTGCAAGCGCTGGTCAAGCGTGATGCAGAGGCGATGCGGGCCGTGTTGCTCAGCCACATGAACAACAAACGTTTTGTGGTGATTGAACAGATCCATGGGTCCGGGGGCAACAAGCCCGCGTCAAACCAGAGCTGAAGGGACCATGCATTCATCCCTGCTCCTGAAAGCCGCGCCGAAAACCGCCGCCGAAACCTACGAAGCGGTGTCACGGGCCAGCAACGAGGTCGCCGGGCGTCTGGCCGCCAGGCTGACCGCCGAAACCTGTGGTGAAGTGCTTTTTTCCACCGCCGACCGCGGCCGCTATGCCACCGATGCCTCGATTTATCAGGTGATGCCGGTCGGGGTCTTTGTGCCAAACGGCGCGCCCGACGTCAAGACTGCGCTGGACATCTGCCGCGACATGGGCGTGCCCATCGTGCCAAGGGGCGGCGGCACCAGCCAGTGCGGCCAGACCGTCGGCGCCGGCCTGGTCATCGACCATGCCAAACACATGCGCAACATCATCGACGTCGATGCTGCGCACGGCACGGCGGAGGTCGAGCCCGGCATCGTGCTCGACCACCTGAACGCGGCGCTCAGGAAACACGGCCTGTGGTACCCGGTCGATGTGTCCACCGCAGCGCAGGCCACACTGGGCGGCATGGCCGGCAACAACTCCTGCGGCAGCCGCAGCATTGCCTACGGCAACATGGTGCACAACGTGCTGGGCGCGCAGGCCTGGACCTCGGACGGGAACCTGCTGCAACTGGGCGTTTTTGCCGGCAGCAGCGGCAAGGCGCGCGAGCTGGGCAACTACGTGCGCACCCTGGCCGAAGAACTGCAGCCTGTGATCCACAGGCTCTGGCCCACCGTCATGCGGCGGGTCAGTGGCTACAACCTGGATATTTTCGATCCGCGTAGCGAGCGGCCCTACACCGCCGATGGTTCGGTCAACCTGGCACATCTGCTGATAGGCAGCGAGGGCACGCTGGCACTGACCAAGTCGCTGACGCTGCAGCTTGCAGAACTGCCCAAAGCCAAGGTGCTGGGCGTGGTGAACTTCCCCACTTTTTACCGCGCGATGGATGCGGCGCAGCACATCGTCAAGATCGGCGAAGGCACACTGACGGCGGTGGAGTTGGTGGACCGCACCATGATTGATCTGTCGCTGCAGAACCCGGCCTTTGCGCCGACGATACGCAGCGCGCTGATCGGCCAGCCCGCCGCCATCTTGCTGGTTGAATTTTCGGGTGCGAGCAAGGCCGAACTGCTGCCGCACCTCCAACGACTGGGCGAGCTGATGGGCGACCTGCTGCTGCCCGACTCGGTGGTCGAGATGACCGATGACGCGCCGCAGAAAAACCTCTGGGAAGTGCGCAAGGCCGGGCTCAACATCATGATGAGCCTCAAAGGCGACGGCAAGCCGGTGAGTTTTATCGAGGACTGCGCCGTGCCCCTGGAGCACCTGGCCGAATACACCGATGCGCTCACCGAGGTGTTCAAAAAATACGGCAGCAAGGGCACCTGGTATGCCCACGCCTCGGTCGGCACGCTGCACGTGCGGCCCATCCTGGACATGCGGCGCGAAGGCGCGCCCAAGATGCGCGCGATTGCCGAGGAAGCGTCGGAGCTGGTACGCAAGTTCAAGGGTGCCTATAGCGGAGAGCATGGTGACGGCCTGTGCCGCGGCGAATGGATCCAGTGGCAGTTCGGCCCGCAGATCAACGAGGCCTTTGCCAAAATCAAGCAGTTCATGGACCCGGCTGGGCTGCTGAGCCCGGGCCGCATGATCAACCCGCCGAAGATGGACGACACGCGCCTGATGCGTTTTTCGCCAAGCTATAAGGTGATTCCGATCAAAACCGCGCTCGACTGGCGGGCCTGGGACGTGCAGAACGACCCAGCCACCGAGCAGACCAGCGCGCCCGGCAGCGGCGGCGACCCGGCCCAGGGGTTTGCCAAGGCCGTGGAGATGTGCAACAACAACGGCCACTGCCGCAAGTTCGACGCTGGCACCATGTGCCCCAGCTACCGCGTGACGCGCGACGAAAAACACCTGACCCGCGGACGCGCCAACACCTTGCGCCTGGCACTGTCCGGGCAACTCGAAGGCATGAATGCCGCTGACGCCTTCACCAGCGAAACGGTCAAGGATGCGCTGGACCTGTGCGTGGGCTGCAAGGGCTGCAGGCGCGACTGCCCGACCGGCGTGGACATGGCCAAAATGAAAGTGGAGTTTTTGCACCACTACAAGGCCAGGCATGGCTACACGCTCAAGGACAAGCTGGTCGCGCGCCTGCCCGACTACGCCCGCTGGGCCAGCCGCCTTGCCCCGCTGCTCAATCTGCGCGACAAAATTCCGGGCCTGGCTGCGCTCAGTGAAAAATTTACCGGCTTCTCGGCAAAACGCAGCCTGCCGCAGTGGAAGAGAAACACCTTCTTCAACACTCGCCATGCGGGCGCCACACGCGAAGAGGTCCTGGCCGCGAGCAAGCCGGTGGTGCTGTTTGTTGATACCTTCAACGGTACCTTTGAATCGCACAACGCAGCTTCAGCATTAAAAGTGCTGAAAGCCGCCGGTTACACGGTACATATAGCTACCAAAACCATAGCAGATGGCAAACACCTGTGCTGTGGCCGCACCTACCTGGCCAGCGGCATGGTGGAAGAAGCAAAAGCCAAGGCGCGCGAGGTGGTCGATGCCCTGCTGCCCTTTGCCGGGCGCGGCATCGCCATCGTCGGGCTGGAGCCGTCCTGCCTTTTGACAATGCGCGACGAGATGCTGGTGATGGGCCTGGGTGAAGCGGCGCAAACCATCAGCCAGCACGCCCTGTTGTTTGAGGAATTTCTGGCGCGTGAAGCCGCTGCGGGCAAACTGGATGATCTGAAGACGCGTTTGCGGGCGGTGGATCAGCCCATTTTGCTGCACGGTCACTGCCACCAGAAGGCCTTTGGTGCGGTCAGCCCCATCATGGACGTACTCCGGTTGATCCCCGGTGCCCAGCCCGAATTGATCGAATCAAGCTGCTGCGGCATGGCGGGCAGTTTTGGTTATGAAGCCAGTCACTATGAGGTGTCCATGCAGATGGCCGAACTGAGCCTGCTGCCGGCGGTGCGCCAGCAGCCCGATGCCATCGTGGTCGCTGACGGCACCAGCTGCCGGCATCAGATCAGGGACGGCGCGCAGCGCGAGGCGGTGCATCTGGCGGTGCTGATGGCGCAACAGTTGCGCCCCTGACACCTTTCAGAAATTCACAAGACGCCACCGAGCAAACTGCTCTTGAGACGCAGGTCTGCAGGATGGGGCCCCAACCACATCCCCAGCATCGCTTCAAAAAGTCCGGGCTCTTCAAACGTTGCACCCTGCACCCGTCCATTGATGCTGATGGCGGTGCCCTTACCCGGTACCGACCTGATGTCGAAGGTGTCCCCTGCAAGCAATTTTTTCTGGTCGCCAAGAATCTCCCCCAAACGAAACAGCGCGGGAACCAGCGTCCACAGCTGCTCGTCACTGGCGCTGGATTGCATGCCGCGCGCCAGCAAGTCACCCATGTCGGCGGCGCTGATGTCCCTGAGCATCATGACCCGCAATTGCTTGGCCCCCGGATTGCCCAACACTGCCTCGGGGGTGGAAAGTCGGCTCTCGAGATAGAGGGCGGCGGCATACAGGCCCCGCTCGGCGTCGCTGCGTATGCCTGCGCCATTGAGCTGAAGGGAGGCAGCGGACCGCACAGCACCGGCAGCGTGTTGCGCGGCGGCGGGCGACGCAGCCACCACGAAAGCCAGAGATGCCAAGGCGTTCAAAGCCAGCTTTGTGAAAGAGGAGGTTTTCATACATGCCTTTGAAGTGCAGAGCAGGAGCGCTCTGAACACAGGCTAGCAGCGCGGCGCAGGCAAAATTAGTGTGTGCAGTCTGTCACGTGCATGTCATGAACGCCATGCACCTGCGAGGGGACTGCGCGCACCAAAAAAATGCTTGACACGGCGCGACTCAGGGAAGGACAGGGATACCTGCCGAGAAAAGTAGAGACCTCCTGCAGCCCCATCACTGGGCCAAATGCCGCTCAGGCAGCGCGACGCCCTTGCGTTCGCGCCTGCTGGAAGCCCACCTGCCACCAGCCGGGAAACAGCGCACGCACTTCGGGCTGTGCGTAGCGGTCGTCAATCAGGTAGACCACGCCTTCGTCGGACTCGGTGCGGATCACCCGGCCCGCTGCCTGCACGACCTTTTGCAGCCCGGGGTACAGATAGGTGTAGTCGTAGCCGCTACCAAAGCTGTCCTCCATGCGCTGGCGGATCTGCTCGTTGACGGGGTTGATCTGCGGCAGACCCAGCGTGGCGATAAAGGCGCCGATGAGGCGCTTGCCCGGCAGATCGATGCCCTCAGCAAACGCACCACCCAACACGGCAAAACCGATGCCGCTCGACTCGGGCGAAAAGCGCTCAAGAAACCCCCTCTTCGCGCCTTCTTCCATGCCACGCGACTGCTCCCAGACCGGAATGGCCGGATAACGCGCCTTGAACAGATCGGCCAGTTGCTGCAGGTAGTCAAAGCTGCTGACAAAACTCAGGTAGTTGCCAGGCGCCAGCGCGTATTGCCTGGCCATCAGTTCGACCAGCGGTGACAGTGAATTTTCGCGGTGGCCATAACGCGTGGACACATCGTTGATCACATGCACCGACAGCTGCTCGGCCCTGAACGGCGAGGCCACGTCCAACCAGGCCGTGTTGTCAGGCAGGCCCAGCAGGTCGCTGTAGTAGTGCGCCGGACTCAGTGTCGCGGAGAACAGGGCTGCTGAATGGGCTGCGGCAAAACGCGCCGCCAGAAAAGGTGCGGGCACCACATTACGCAGGCACAGTAGCGCCCCGCTGCCTGACTGCGTGATGTCGAACAAGGAATGCGCGCCCAGCAGTTCGGCCATGCGCGAAAAATGCAACACCTCGAAGAAAAAATCCTGCAGCCGCGCGTCTATGCCCGAGGGGTGGTCAGCCAGGTGGTCGAGGATGGCACTCGCGGTCTGCTGCAGCGCCCCGCGAAAGTCCTGCGGCACCTCGTCATACACCTGGTAGTCGCCGGTCTGGTCCTGGTGCAGCGCCTGCCAGCTGCGCCTCAGCCGGTCCAGCACATTCTTGATGGGTAGGGGGGCCGACTGCCGCGCGGCGGCGAGACGCACGGGGTCCAGTTCAGCCGAATACATCTTGCGCGCACGCTCGACCAGGTTGTGAGCCTCATCGACCAGCACGCTGACACGCCACTGGCCGGCCTGCGCCTGCGTGTGCAGCATGGCGTTCACGTCAAAGTAATAGTTGTAGTCGCCGACCACCACGTCGCTCCAGTGCAGCAGGTCCTGGCTCAGGTAGTAGGGACAAACCTCGTGCGCCAGCGCCACCTCGCGCAGCGCGGCTTTGTCCAGCGGGCCATTGCCAGTAGCTGCTGCATCCACAGCAGACTGCCGCGCCCCGGGCAGACGGTCATAAAACCCTCGGGCCAGCGGACAGGCGTCACCGTGGCAGGCCTTGTCGGGGTGTTCACAGGCCTTGGTCTTGGCCACCAGTTCCAGCACGCGCAAAGGCAAAGCCTTTGCAGCGCCCCGGTCCCCTGGCAAGGCCGGTGCTGCAGCCTTGATCAGTGCCAGCGCATCAAGTGCGAGTTGCCGGCCGGGCGTTTTGGCAGCCAGAAAAAACACCTTGTCCAGCTGCTGCGTCGGGCAGGCCTTGAGCAGCGGAAAAATCGTACCCACGGTTTTCCCGATACCGGTCGGCGCCTGCACTATCAGGCAGCGCCCGCTGCTGGCCGACTTGTAGACCGCTTCAGCGAGTTCGCGCTGGCCGGGCCGGAAAGCCGCGTGCGGAAACGCCAGCGAGCCCAGCGCCGCGTCGCGCGCGGCGCGGTGCGCCAGCTCCTGCCTGGCCCAGCCGAGAAAACGTTCGCACTGGTCTTCAAAATACAGCTGCAGGTCATCAGCGCTGAACGACTCGACCAGCAGTGTCTCGTCCTGCGTGACGACGTTGAAGTAGACCAGCGCCAGCTTCAGCTGCGGCAGGCCTTGCTTGCGGCACAGCAGGTGACCATAGACCTTGAGCTGCGCCCAGTGCAGGTGCCGGTGGTTCTCGCGCATGGCCTCCAGGCTGCCCCGGAAAGTCTTGACCTCTTCGAGCTGCCCGAGTTCGGCGTCGTAACCATCGGCCCGTCCACGCACCCGCAGCTCTTTGTAGTCACCGCTCAGACTGACTTCAGTCTGATAGTGCGCCGGCCGCCGCATTGCCACCATGCGGTGGCCCTGCATGCCTTCAAGCGCTGACGGCGAAGGCGTGAAACGCAAATCCAGGTCACCGAGCCTGGCCGTGAACTCGCACAAGGCACGCACGGCGACCACATAAGGCTTGGCCGTGTCGGTGGCGGCGGTCATGAGAGGAGGAAGGGCTGCATAGCTGTATGAATAGCCAGTATTGTAGCCAGCCGCCCCGAAGATCACGGTCTCCCGCTCAGACCAAGCTGCTGGATTACGTCGAGTCCCAGAATTTTTTCATTTCAACAAACAGGAAAGAAGCGGTCCAGGTGATCAGCACCAGCCCAGTCAGGGACTCAATGCCGGTCAAAAACCGCAAATCCCCCAAGGGCTGGATATCGCCAAAGCCCAGCGTGGTGAAGGTTGTGAAAGAGAAATAGACGCAATCGAGCAGGCTGCCGTCGAAGTTTCCCGTCAATCGACCCCAACCCGGGGCGCGGTGCATGAAATAGTAGGCAAACGCAAAAAGCCAGACCTCCACCGCATGGGCGACCAGAGCGCCCCCCACGCCAAGAAGAATTCTCAGTCGGTGAATGATTTTTATTGTGGGCAACAGGCGCGTGAACCGATACAGGAATTCGCAATGAATAACCACGGCCACCACCACGACGAGGGTATTGACGAGAAGGACGGTAATCATGGATCTCCCGCTGATGATTGTCTGCGGTCCCTACGCTATCAGGGAATCCAGCACGCCCGGCTCGAAGTGTTTGCCGATGTAGTCGGCGAGCCCCTCAAACACAGAATCCAGCGTCGGCGTGCTGGCGCCGAACAGGGCGTGCAGCACAGCGGCGTCTTCGAACAGGCCGTGCAGGTAAACCCCCAGGACATTGCCGCTGGCATTTTGCCACGCCAGCCCGTCGGGCATGACCGATCGCGCCACATCACCAGCGGCGGCCATCGCGCTGTGCGGCGCGGTCTGGCCGTGATGAATTTCGTAACCCTGCGCGGCCACACCCGACAGCGCCGCCCACGGGCCGCCCACCGATGAAAAACTCGCCTGCGCGCGCCGCACGGTCTTGTCGGCTTCAAACACCGTGACCACCGGCAACAGGCCCAGGCCGGGGCCATTGCCGTCGATGCCGTGCGGGTCGATCAACGCTTCGCCGAGCATTTGCAGGCCGCCGCAGACGCCCAGCACCGCGCCACCCCGCCCGGCATGGGCGGCAATCGCAAGGTCCAACCCCTGCGCGCGCACCCAGTCCAGGTCGCTGCTGGTCGCTTTGGAGCCGGGCAGGATGATCCAGTCGTCCGGCCCCAGGCCGACGAGTTCCGTCGGGCTGCGTACCCACCTCAAATGAAGACCCGGCACATTCTTGAGGGGCTGGAATTCGTCCAGGTTGCTGATACGCGGGTAGGCGATGACGGCGACCGTTCGCGTCACCACACCTGAGGCCACGCTTCGGTCGTCAAAAACACCGTCTTCTTCTGGCAGACCATGCTGCCACCACATCGGCAAGGTGGCCATGGTCGGCACGCCGGTCAGGTCCTGCAACATCTGCGGACCGGGTGAAAGAAGCGCCGCATCGCCGCGAAACTTGTTCAGCACAAAACCCCTGATCAGCTTTCGCTCTGCCTCATCCAGCATGGCCCAGGTACCGTAAAGGTGTGCAAACGCCCCGCCCCGGTCAATGTCGGTGACCAGCAGGCAGGCCGCGTTGGCGTGTTGGGCGACGCGCATGTTGACGATGTCGCTGTCTTTAAGGTTGATCTCGGCCGGCGATCCCGCGCCCTCGATCACCACCACATCGTTGTCTTCGATCAATTCGTCAAGCGCTTGCGCCACCACCGGCCAGACCGAGGCGCTGCGACCACGCCATTCCATGCGCGACAGTTCGGCGTTGACCTGCCCCATCAGGATCACCTGGCTTTGTGTGTCCTTCTCAGGCTTGAGCAGCAGCGGGTTCATGCGGACCTCGGGCACGACATTTGCTGCGAGCGCCTGGAAGTACTGGGCGCTACCGATTTCTCCCTGAGTGACCACTCTGGCGTTGTTGCTCATGTTCTGCGCCTTGAAGGGCGCGACCTTGAGCCCCTGGCGCGCGTAATAGCGGCACAGCGCGGTGGTCAGCCAGCTTTTGCCGGCACCGCTGGTGGTGCCCAGCACCATCACACTTTTTGCAGTCATGTTGTCTTGTTGATGAGGTGTTGCCAGGCATTGTGCAGCGCATCCTGCGCGGCAGGCGGCATGACGCTCACGCGCACAAGGCCCGGCAGGCCAAACGACGTCGCGTCGCGCAGCTTGATACCCTGCTTTCGCAACTGTCCCAATGCGTTCTGCAAGCTCATGCCCTCAGGCAGCGCAGGACGCGCACAAAAGAAATTAGCCTCGCTGGCCAGGCAGGTCCAGCCCAGCGATTCGCACAGCGCGAGCTGCGCGTTCTTCCACGCCCGCAAGGTCGGCAGGCTGGCGGCCAGCCATGCCTGCACATCGGCACGGACCCAGGCCTGCAGCATGGCCACCCCGTGTGCGCCCACAGGCCATGACGGTGCCAGGCTTTCAAGCTGCGCCACCAGCTCGTTGGTGCCAGGCGGCGCAATCACATAGGCCGCGCGCACGCCGGTCAAGCCAAGGGCCTTGTTCGGTGTCCAGAGCTGCCAGAAGTCTTGTAACGCTGTCTCTGGCAGCGCCAATGCGCCACTGAGCCGCAAAGGCTCGTAGGCGCGGTCGAGCACACACAACGCGCGGCCGCCTGCCAGTTGATCCAACCCGGCATGCGCGACGCCCATCGGACTGGACGGATCGCAAGCCCAGCGCAGTTGCGACTGCTCGACCCGCTCGGCGACCAGCAGATTCCAGGCACGCGCCGCCTGCGCATAGTCCCCGTAGCTGCAGGGCGGCAGCCAGACGGCCGCCGCACCACGCTGCGCCGCCAGCGCCGTGATGCGGAAAATAAACTCGCTGGCGCTGCCCGCCAGCACCAGCCGTGACACGGCAACGCCGTGGAACTCAGCCAGCTGCCGGCGCAGGGCCGTGTAGCTGGCGTCGGGATACACCGTGGCGTCGGCCCGCCTCACAGCAGCCAACGCTGCCGGACACGGTCCACACGCGTTGCTGTTGCTGGAAAAGTCGTACAGTGGCACGCCGTGCTGGTCGGGTCCGCCATGGACGCGTGGGACGGGCAACATGGCGGTCATGGCGACAAGGCGATATAGTACGAAATTGCTATGATAATTATAGCAATCTTCGCAAACAGGACAAGGGCTAACACCGCTTTTGATGCATATTTTTGGGCGGAAGCCGTATCGACCGGCGCTGCCGGCCTGCCCGCCGCGTTGAGGGTGTAGACGCCGGGCTTGCCCAGGCTCACGCCGAGCGCCAGCGCCATCGCGGCCATGGGCCAGCCGCTATTGGGCGAGGGTGTTTTGGACGCTTCCCAACGCAAGGCACCGAGCGGCAGGCCACGCGCCGCCAGCGCCAGCAACACCGCCGTCAAACGCGCGGGCAGCCAGGACAACACATCGTCGGCCCGGGCGGCCCACTTGCCCGCCCACTCCCACTGCCCCCGGTATCCCCACATCGCATCGGCGGTGTTGGCAAAGCGGTAAATCGCCGCGCCGGGCAGGCCAAACAACACAAACCAGAAGATGGGCGCGACCACCGAATCATTGAGGTTTTCAGCGAGCGATTCGATGGCGCTTTCGCGCACTTCGCTGGCGCTCAGCAACGCAGTGTTGCGGCTGACCAGCCAGGACAGGCGCTCACGCCCGGCCTCCAGCGACTGCTGCAAGGCAAGCTCGACCGCCCCCACCTCGTCATGCAACATGCGCCAGGACAACATGCATTTGAGCAGCCAGCCCATCAGCGCAGCCAGCAGCACAAAAGCTGCGGCCCTGTCAGGCGCGGGCTGGGCGATCAGCAGGCCGAACTGCCGGAAAGCAAAGGCCTGCACCCCCCACGCCAGCAGGCCCGTCACCAGCACACCCAGCCACCAGGCCAGCGCGCCCAGCGCAAATGCCGGCGCCGGCCGCAGACGGACGGTCACGCGCCCGCAAGCTGCCAGATAACGCCCCATGGCCACCACCGGGTGAAAGCGCGCGCGCGGTTCGCCCCAACGCGCATCAATGCCCAGCGCCAGCAACAGAACGAACACCGGCAGCATGACCACCGCCACGCAGGCAGCCAGCCCGTCCAGGCCAGGGGCGGACTGGAAACGCTCCCAGGCCATCAGCACGGCAAGCTCCCGCCCGCGCCGGGCGCCCACGGACCGCCAGACGTGGCTAAAAAAAACGACGCCGACAACCGATGGATCATGGACACATGCATGGCGGAATCGTAGCGTGGCCCCAGCCCGTCAATCCTCAATACCGCGCTGCGCCGGAATGCCTGCATTGAAGGCATGTTTGACCTTGGTCATCTCGGTCACGGTATCGGCCAGCTCGATGATCTCGGGCGGGCAGCGTCGGCCGGTGATCACGACGTGCACATCGGTTGGGCGGTCGAACAGCGTTTGAACGACCTCTTCGACGCCGCCTAGAGGCTCCATCCAGCCGTAAATCAGCGGGTAGGTGAATTCATCAAGCACCACCATGAAGTACTCACCACTTTGTATCGCGGCCTTGGCCTTGGCCCAGCCATCGCGCGCAAGCTGGGCCGAATGCTCCAGGTCCTGGCTTTTCCAGCTGAAGCCGTCCCCCAGGCCTTCGATGGGGATGCCGAGCTGCTCGAACATGCGGTGCTCGCCAAAACGTGCTGTCGGGACCTTCATGAACTGGAAAATCTTCACGGCCTTGCCATGCACATGGTGACGGCCCTGCGCGCGCAGGGCCAGACCGAAGGCGGCTGTGCTTTTGCCCTTGCCGTCGCCGGTGTTGACGATGAGCAGGCCACGGCGTTCGCCCTCGGGCTTGTCGTAGGGTTTGGCGACGGGCGGGGTTTCGATCTGCATGGTGGGTCTTTCTGAAGCTAAATTTTTGGCATCGCCAGCCACTGACCAGCGATCTGGTGCACGGCGATGCGGTGGTCAAACACGGCTTCGAGCGCGCGGTGCGTCGCGGCATGGTCGCAGGCACCGTGGTGGATGATTTGCCCGGCGCCCATCACCACCATGTCATCGGCATGCAGTGCGAAGGAAATTTCGTGGAGCACGCTGACCACCGTCTTTCCGCACGCGACCAGCGCACGCGTCGTCAAGAGCCAGTCGGCCTGGTGCGGCGGGTCCAGGTTGGCCAGCGGCTCGTCCATCAGCAGCACCTGCGCCTCGACCGCCAGCGCGCGCGCCAGCAACACACGCTGGCGCTCTCCGCCGGAGAGCTGGCCCAGCGAACGGTCGCGCCAGTCCCAGGCGTGGGTAGAGCGCAAGGCACGTTCAACGGCGGCGTGGTCCTGCGCGCTGGGCGGCGCCAGCCAGAGCTGGTGCGGCAGGCGCCCCAGCATGGCGACGTCGTAGACGGTCAGGTCGTCGGCCGAACTTTCGTTCTGGCCCAGCCAGGACAACAGCCGGGCCCGCTCGCGGCCACGCAAGTCTGCCACCGACCGGCCCAGCAAGGTGATGCTGCCGCTGTGCGGCAGCAGACCCGCCAGCACCTTGAGCAAGGTGGACTTGCCGGCACCGTTGGGCCCGACGATGCTGGTCCAGCGCGCTGCCGGCAACACCAGCGAGACATCGTGAAGTATCTCGGTAGTTCCGAGCTTGGCCCTTAATCCATCTGCGTGAATAGCTACTGAATTGATAGCAAATGGAGCAGCTTTCGCCATCACATCCCCCCTCCCCGGCTGCTGCTGCGGTGCATCAGCCACAGCAGGTAGCCGCCGCCCAGCACGGCGGTCAGCACGCCCACCGGCAGCTCCTGCGGCGCCATCAGCCAGCGCGCCAGGATGTCGGCGGCCATGAGCAGCACCGCGCCCATCAGGCTGGCCAGCACGATCAGGCGCCCGTGCGTCGTCTTGACCACCGAACGCACCAGGTGCGGCGCGGCCAGGCCGACAAAGGCGATCAGCCCGGTTTGCGCCACCGCCGTGCCGGTGGCCAGCGCCAGCACCGCCACCAGCGCGGCGCGCATCTGCGGCAGGCGCAGCCCCAGGCTTTGCGCCGTGGACTCGCCCAGCGCCAGCCCATCCAGCACATGGCTCATCATCCAGGCGGCCACCAGGCAGGCGGCAAACACCACGGCCATCACCGCACACGCCGCCCAGCCGACAAAGGCGGTGCTACCCAGCATGAAAGACTGCATGGCCTGCATGATGTCGGGCGTCAGCAGCAGGATCAGGGAGCTGAGCGCGCCCAGCACCACGCCGACGATTACGCCGGCCAGCAGCAGGCGCAGCGTGTGCTGCACGCCTTTGGCCAGCACCAGCGTCAGCAGCACCGCCAGCACCGCACCCACAAACGCGGCGCCGGTCAGGCCGATGCGCGCCACCCAGTGAGTGGCCAGCGGCGACACCCCAAACAGCGCCATGGCCAGCGCCACACCCAGCGAGGCACCGGAAGCGCTGCCCAGCAGGTAGGGGTCGGCCAGCGGGTTGCGGAAAAGGCCCTGCGCCACCGCACCGCCCAGCCCCAGCAAAGCACCGGCCAGCCAGGCACCCGCGGTGCGCGGCAGGCGGATCTCCCAGACGATCTGCAGCGCCTGCGGGTCGCGCTGCATGTTCAGCACGCTTTCAAAACCGGTGCTGCCAACGCTGGCACCCAACAGCAGCAGCAGCGCCGTGGCCAGCAGCAAAACGCCGCCGAGCACGACCGCCTTGCGATGCTGGGAGGTCTGTTGCAAGCTCATCGCGCCTTGTCTTCCAGGCAGCGGGCCATGAGGCGCGCAGCCTCGGCCATGCGCGGACCGGGGCGTACCACCACGTCGGACTCGTCCACGCCAAACACGCAAATGCGTTGCTCCCTGACCGCCTTGATGCTGGCAAAGCCGGGGTAAGCCGCCATGGCCTGCATGCTGCGGTTGCCGACCATGATCACGTCGGGATTGGCGCGCACCACAAACTCCGGGTTGAGCTTTGGGAAAGGTCCCAGCGCGGCTGGCACCACGTTTTTCACGCCGAGCCGGCTCAGCGTCTCACCAATGAAGGACGACTCGCCGGCCGCATACGGCCCGCGGCTGACCTCGAAATACACCCGGGTGTTGCGGGCTTTCAGCGACAGCGACTGGGCGGCGGCCGACACACTGGTATCGATGACGCGCCACAAGCGCTCGGCGCCCGCTTGCGGCGGCACCTGCAGCAGCACACCCAGCACGGACAACACGCGCCGCACATCGGCATGGCTCCTGGTCTCCAGCGCCACCACCTTGATGCCCAGCGACTCCAGCCGCTGGCTGGCACGCGAGGACACTGCCATCAACACCACGTCGGGTTTGAGCGCAACGATGCCCTCGATGTTCGGGTCCAGCCCGCCGCCCATGACCGGCAGGCGCCGCACGCTGGCCGGGTAGTTTGAGTAACGGTCCACGCCGACGATACGCTGGCACTGCTCCAGCGCGCAGACGCTTTCGGTCAGCGAAGGCAGCAGGCTGACGATGCGTTGCGGACTCTGGCTAAAGGTCACGGTCGTACCGCGGTCATCGGTGAGTTGCAGGGCTTGGGCGGCGTTTGCGACAAGAAAAAACAGCCATGTCAGCAGCAGCAGAGCCCTCACCCCAACCTTCTCCCAGAGGGAGAGGGAGCAAGAGGGGGAGCTCATGGCTGGCCTTTCAAGGTCAGCGGCAAACCGGCCGCCATGAAGGTCACACGCTCACAGGCCTGCGCCACCTCCTGGTTCAGCCGACCCAGGGCATCCACAAAATCCCGGGTCTCACGACCCATGGGAATCACGCCGAGTCCAATCTCGTTGCCGACCAGCACCATCGGCCCGGGGCTGCCTTGAATTGCTTCCAAAAGCATAGCAGCTTGCACCCGTGGATAAAGGGCTACAGTCTCTTTTTGCATATGAAGATCGGGATATTCAGCAGGCATGAGCCAGTTGGTCAGCCACAGCGTCAGGCAATCGACCACGATCAGCGTCTGCGCGTCGCCCGCCCGTGTGATGGCTTGGGCCGGTTCGCGCGGCTCTTCCACCGTCGTCATGCCGGGCACACGCTCGGCGCGGTCCCGCTGGTGGCGCGTGATGCGTTCACGCATTTCGTCGTCCCACGGCTGGGCGGTTGCGATCATCACCGCTTTGTGATCAGGCGAGGCGTCCAGCCATTGCCGGGCGATGAGTTCAGCACGGCGCGACTTGCCACTGCGCTGGCCGCCGAGGATCAGCTCGCTGCGCGCGACTTCAAGCATGGGCTTTGCTCCACTGCATCACCAGACGGTGGATCTGCTCGACCCCGTCGGTCAGGGCGGCGGGGCCCGGCTGAAGAATCTCGGCCGACTTGATTTCGAACAACTGCCGGTTTTTCACGGCGTTGACGTTTTCCCAGCCTGCCCTGCCGACCACGTGGTCGGGACGGAACTTGCGGCCACACCAGGAGCCAAGGATGATGTCGGGGTTGCGTCGCACGATCTCGCCGCCGTCGGCAATGATGCGGTCCTTGCCCATGGCTTGCGAGGCGAGCTCAGGAAAGCAGTCATCGCCGCCGGCAATACCGATCAGCTCCGACACCCAGGCAATGGCGCTGATGTGCGGGTCGTACCACTCTTCAAAAAACACGCGCGGCCGGCGCTTGAGGCTAGAAGCCGCCCGCTCGATCTCCAGCAGGCGACGCTGCATGCCCTGCATCAGCGCGCGGCCACGAACCTCTTGCCCCACCATGGCGGCAAGCTGGTACATCATCGAAAAGATCTCGGCAACGCTGCGCTGATTGAAGATGGTGACCTGGATGCCTTTTTTGACCAGCTGCGAGGCAATGTCGGCCTGCAGGTCCGAAAACCCGATCACGCAGTCGGGCTCCAGCGCCACGATTTTGTCGATCTTCGCGCTTAGAAAGGCGCTGACCTTGGGCTTTTCCTCGCGCGCGCGCGGTGGGCGCACGGTGTAGCCCGAGATGCCGACGATGCGCCGCTCTTCACCCAGCAAATAAAGCCATTCGGTGGGCTCTTCGGTCAGGCAGACGATACGCTGCGGACCGTAGAGCGCGGCACCCTCGGCGTTTGCCAGGGCGCGCCAGTCAGTGGCTTGATCGGTCATGGCCGTCCTTCAAAAAAAGTCGCGCGGCCGCTTCTGGATCGGACGCAAACCAGGCGTGAAAGTAACTCGCCCGCACCTGGCCTGACAGGTAAAGCGCTTCGCCCTCGCCGCGCAGCTTACGCCCTGGCGCAGCTTCGGTGCGCGCTGCAGGGTGAAGCGTTGTCGTGCAGGTGGAGTAGTGAAAGGTATGGCCGCGCAGCGTGGCGCCTGCCACACGCAGCTGCTGGGGCCCCAGCGCGGCGAGCCGCTTTTGCATACTCACGCTGCCGGGCAATACGCCCCACATCGGGTGGCTGCTGCCATCCACAGTGGTGAGCTGGTCAAACAGCACCATCATGCCGCCGCACTCGGCCCAGACCGGCTTGCCGGCACGCACATGGTTCCCGATGGCGTTTTTCATGGCGTTGTTGGCGGCCAGCGTGTCGGCATGCAGCTCAGGATAACCACCGGGCAGCCAGAGCGCGTCGCATTCAGGCAAGCCACTGCCTGCGAGCGGCGAAAAATAAGCCAGTTGTGCGCCCATTGCCTGCAGGCAGTCGAGATTGGCGGCGTAGATAAAACAAAAAGCGGCATCACGGGCCACCGCAATGGTTTTCCTTGCAAGACTGGATTGCTCTGGCTCCCTCTCCCTTTGGGAGAGGGCTGGGGTGAGGGCTCCCCGCGCGGCTTCAAAATCGACCGTCCACACCCGCAAATCATCCACACCCATCTGCCCCAGCGGGGTAGCCGCCAGGGCATCGGCCGCCGCATCCAGGCGCTGCATCGCGTCGCCCAGCTCATGGTCCATCACCAGACCCAAATGCCGCTCAGGCAAGGTGAAGGCATCGCTGCGCATCAGCGCCCCCAGCCATAACGCCCGGTCGCGCAGGCTTTCCTGGAGCATAAGCGCATGGCCCCCGGAGGCCACCCGGTTCGCCAACACACCGGCAAAACGCAGGCCTTCGCGGAAATTTTGCAAGCCCCAGGCCAGCGCACCAAACGTGCCGGCCATCGCGCCGGCGTCAATCACCGTGAGCACTGGCAAACCAAAACGCTGGGCCAAGTCTGCCGCACTGGGTTCGCCATCAAACAGGCCCATGACCCCTTCGACAATGATCAGGTCAGCATCCTGTGCAGCATCGTGCAGGCGCTGCGCACAGTCGGCTTCGCCCGTCATCCATAAATCGAGCTGATGCACTGGCGCGCCGCTGGCCAGGCTGAGCCAGTACGGATCGAGAAAATCCGGCCCGCACTTGAAGACCCGCACCCGCCTGCCCTGACGCGCATGCAGGCGCGCCAGGGCGCA
>NZ_JBDNGU010000067.1:0-94713 GCF_041689105.1 Polaromonas sp.
GCGCGACCGGCGCGTCGACCTGATCACCCGCATCGGCGTGGACCTGTCCGAACAAAGCGTGGGCACCACCGCCATCGGCGCGGCACTGGCCGAGCTGCAGCCGGTCTGGCTGCACCGCGGCGAGCATTTTTTCAATGCCAACTCGGCTTACAGCTGCGCCGGCGCGCCGCTGTTCGGTCCCGATGGCCACTGCGTCGGCATGCTGGACCTGACCGGGGTGGACACGGTGGAACGCCCCGAGCTCAAGCATCTGGTGGTGCAGTCGGCACGCAGCATCGAAAACGCCTTGATCCAGAGCCGTCCGCACGATCTGCTGATCCGCCTGAACTGGTCCAGCCATAGCCTGGGCGACGACATGGACGGGCTGGTGGGGCTGGACCCGGACGGCTGGGTGCTGGGCGCCAACCCGGCTGCCCGCCAGATGGTGCCCGCGCTGCAGGCCGGCAACCCGGCTGCTGTGCATTGCAGCGAGCTGTTCGCCATGCCTTACGAGATGCTGTTTGACGCCGCCAAAAGCGCCACCCTCGGCTACCCGCAAGCCATGGACGTGCCGCTGTGGTCCGGGCTGCGGTTGCACGCGCTGCCATTGCTGCGCGGTCAGGCGGCGGTGCCGGGCCGACTCGGTGGCCGCGCCGCGCCGGCCCCTGCCCTGCCGCTGAAAGATGTCGAGACCGCGCTGATCCACAAGGCCGTCAGCGAAGCCCGCGGCAACGTGATGAAGGCCGCGCGGGCGCTGGGCATCAGCCGCGCGACGGTTTATCGGCGGCTGGGCGGCAAGGCCGGCAAATAGTCAATGCTTGTGGCCCGTGCCGGATGCTGGCATGGCCGCTCCCGGCGCGGAAGCAGCCACCGGCAGTTTGAGCTCGACCTTGCTCTCCTGCCCTTTGGCGTCCTTGAAGGTCAGCGTCAGGGGCACCGTGGCTCCTTTCGGCAGCGCCTGATTCAGCGCCATCAGCATCACGTGGTAACCGCCGGGCTTGAGCTGCACGGCTTTGCCGGCTGGCAGGTCCAGCACCGGCACGGCGCGCATGCGCATGATGTCGTTTTCCATCTTCATCTCATGCACTTCGGCCACGTCAGCCACCGGCGTGGACACGCCCACCAGTTTCGCGCCGTCTTTGGCGGTGAGGGTCATGAAGGCGCCGGTGCCGGACTGGCCGGGCACGGCGGTGCGGACCCAGGCGTTTTTTACTTCGATGGTTTGGGCCGACACCATGCCGGCGCTCAGTGCCAGCATGGCGGCAAAAAATGTTGATTTCATGGTTTTCTTCCTTTGAGCATTCAAGGGGATCAGGGTGTTGCGCATCGGTGATGGGCATGAACGGCTGCGGCGGGCCGGGCGGCGGGCAAAAAGTCAAAAATCGCGCGTTGCTTGTGAGGCAACCGCGCAACAAGCCTCGTCAGAGGCGGTTCACTTCAACCTGCAGGCGGGCCGCGGCTGAAAGGCAGCCCCGGCGCTGGTACAGCGCGAACTGCATCGTCGAAGACCGCCAGCCGCGTGGTGACGGGGGCAACTATTGCGCAGGATCGTTGCAGCGTTGGTAAACCCGCACCGGCCGAGCCACACAGGTCGCAGTGCGCTCCTGAGGATGCCTCATCCGGGTTGCCCGATGCGTCGAAGGCCGCGCCTGGGCCTGTGGTGCTGACGCTGCAAAGCCCGCCAAGCTGACCGGTGCGCACGTCCTCGGCCAGCATGGACACCGGCGCGATCAGTGCCGCAAAGACGGCAACCAACCCCAGCCACGTGGCAAGGCGGGCCCAAAGCGGGCGGTAAGACGGGGTTACTGGCACCCGGTGATTATAGGGAGCCGCACGGCAGCAGCACAAAATGCTACAAAATCAGGAGCTACTCACGCCCGTCCGACAAGGGCTGGTGGCCTATTTCACTCATAATAGGAACAGAAAGCGCCCACACCACATGTTCACGCACCACCTCACTGGCATGGTCACGCCGCGCCTGCAGGGCAGCCCGCAATACATCCGGCTCGCCAGCGCCCGCATGGATGGCATTGCCCATGGCCACCGCGATGTTGCGCAGCCAGCGCTCGTGGCCGATGCGCCGGATCGCGCTGCCTTCGGTGTGGCGCAAAAACTCGTCCTCACTCCAGGCGAACAGCGTGGTCAGTTGCTGGCCGGTCAGGCCCTGGCGCTCGTCAAAATCCGGCAAGGCGCTGCGCTGCGCAAACTTGTTCCACGGGCAGATCAGCTGGCAGTCGTCGCAGCCGTAAATACGGTTACCGATCAGGGGCCGCAGCTCCAGCGGGATGGCGCCTGCGTGTTCGATGGTCAGGTAGGAAATGCAGCGGCGCGCATCCAGCCGGTGCGGCGCCACGATGGCCTGCGTCGGGCAAATATCGATGCAGGCGCTGCAGCTGCCGCAGTGCGGCGTCACCGGCTCGCTGGGGGGCAGGGCCACATCCACATAAATCTCGCCCAGAAAAAACATGGAACCCGCCTCGCGGTTAAGCAGCAGCGTGTGTTTGCCGCGCCAGCCCTGCCCGCTGCGCGACGCCAGCTCGGCTTCCAGCACAGGCGCGGAATCGGTGAAGGCGCGGTGGCCCAGCGGCTGCGCATGGCCAGCGATGCGTTCGGCGAGTTTCTGCAGGCGCGTACGCATGACCTTGTGGTAGTCGCGGCCCCGCGCATACACCGACACAATCGCTTCGCCCGGTCGCTCCAGCCGCGCCAGCTCCGTGGCCTGCCACTGCCCCGGCTCCTGCGGTGTGGATGCGGGCAGGTAGTCCATGCGCGCCGTGATCACGCTGACAGTGCCAGGCACCAGTTCGGCAGGCCGCGCACGCTTGAGGCCGTGCGCAGCCATGTAATTCATGTCACCATGAAAGCCGGCTGCGAGCCAGGCCGATAATCCGGATTCCGCCGATGACAGATCAACGCCTGCAATGCCGATTTGCGAAAATCCAAGCTCGCGCGCCCACGTTTGAATTTGAGAAACGAATTGATGGCTATTGACGATCACCCGCTCATTGTAAAAAGTATTGCCTGGACCACTGAGGCCGACACCCAGGCTTTCGCTGCGGCGCTGGCCGCGAAGTTGCAGGCCGGCACGGCGGAGCGCAATCTGCTGATCGAATTACACGGCGACCTCGGCAGCGGTAAAACCACCTTCGCGCGGCACCTGCTCACATCCCTGGGCGTGACCGGCCGCGTCAAGAGCCCGACCTATGCCGTGGTCGAGGCCTACACCGTGGACGTTGCCACCGCGGGCGCACTCCTGGCCCTGGACATCTGGCATTTTGACTTTTACCGCTTCAACAACCCGGACGAATGGGAAGAAGCCGGGTTTCGCGACATCTTCGCCAGCCCCGGCCTGAAACTGGTTGAGTGGCCGGAGAAGGCCGGCGATCATCTGCCGGCCGCAGACCTGAACATCGCGGTCGAGCTGCTGGAAGGCGATGTCCGCGCCGTCACCCTCACCGCCCGCAGCGCGGCCGGCGCGGCGCTCCTGCCATGACGAAGATACTCAACCGGCGCCATGCCTTGCAAATGGGCAGTCTGGTGCTGCTGCTGGGCGTGCAGCAAATCGCGCGCGGCCTGACCATTCTTGCGGTGCGGATCTGGCCCTCCCGGGACTACAGCCGCGTGACCATCGAGTCCGATGCGGGGCTGAAGACCAAGTACTACTTCATCGCCGAGCCGCCCCGCCTGGCGGTGGACATCGAGGGCATTGACCTGATCCCCGCGCTGCGTGAGCTGGTGGCCAAGGTCAAACCCGACGATCCGAACATCGCCGGCATCCGTGTCGGGCAAAACGCGCCAGGCGTGGTGCGCCTGGTGGTCGAGCTCAAGCAACCCATGATGCCGCAGGTCTTTGCCCTGCAACCGGTCGCGGCCTACCAGCACCGGCTGGTGTTCGACCTGTACCCGACCCAGGTGGTGGACCCGCTGGAAGCGCTGATTGCCGCGCGCCTCAAGGACAAGCAGCAAGCGCAAACGCCAGCGGCGCAGGCGGAAGACCCGCTGGGCGAGCTGATCGCCCGTCAGAGCGACCGCCCCGCCCCCGCCACCCGTGCGCTGCCCCCCCCAGCCGCAGACAAGTCGTCAGCCACTGCGGCCGCCCCCACGCCGCCGTCAGAAACGGTGGGCGCGGGTGCGGGCAGCCGCAACAAGACCGACAGGCTCATCATCGTGGCGCTGGACCCGGGCCACGGCGGCGAAGATCCGGGTGCCATCGGCCCTGGCGGCACGCGCGAGAAAGACGTGGTGCTGCAGATTGCGCTGCGCCTGCGCGAGCGCATCAACGCCACCCCCAACATGCGCGCTTACCTGACGCGCGACGCCGATTTTTTTGTACCACTGCACATCCGCGTGCAAAAGGCCAGGCGCGTGCAGGCCGACCTGTTTATCAGCATTCACGCCGACGCATTTTTCACGCCGCGTCCGCAAGGCGCCAGCGTGTTTGCACTCAGCGAAAAAGGCGCCTCCAGCAGTGCGGCGCGCTGGATCGCCGACAAGGAAAACTCCGCTGATCTGGTGGGCGGCGTCAACGTGAAGGCCAAGGATGCGCAGGTACAACAAGCCCTGCTGGACATGAGCACTACGGCGCAGATCAACGACAGCCTCAAGCTGGGCAGCGCCATGCTCGGCGAGATCGGCAGCGTCGGCAAACTGCACAAGCCGCGGGTCGAGCAGGCCGGATTTGCGGTTCTCAAGGCACCCGACATTCCCAGCGTGCTGGTCGAAACCGCTTTCATCAGCAACCCCGATGAAGAGGCCAAGTTGCGCAGCGAGGCCTACCAGGTGCAACTGGCCGATGCGTTGATGCGCGGCATCGGCAGCTACTTCGCGAAAAATCCGCCACTGGCAAGAAATCGCCCTTTGTAGCCTTTGTAGCTATTGCGACCTCGACAAAGGCGTTACAACTGGTCGCAATCGAGCGAGGAACGCACAGCCAAAGCCGTCTTTTACCTACACGACAAGCGCTGCCATGCGTCTAAATTAAAGACCTCAAGCGAGCCAAACTTTCGGTAAACAGAGCTTTGGCAAACAGAGTCTTCAATTTTTTACAAAGGTATTGATCATGACACCAAAACTTTTACTTTCCGTTGCCGCAGCATCCTTGATTGCCCTGACGGGTTGCGGTACCAATCCTACCAATGCACAGATTGGCACCGGCGTCGGCGCGGTCGCCGGCGGTGTGCTTGGCAACGCGGTATTGGGCGGAACATTGGGCACAGTTGGCGGCGCAGCAGCTGGCGCGTTGATTGGTAATGAAGTTGGCAAGAACAAGTAGTCTTCCCAACCAACCCGCCTGTCTGTACGCAATACCTCAACTGGTCGAATCAGATGGGGTAAATCAGTGAGTTGAGAATCATTTCACTGTCGTACACGCAGAGGCGACTCCTGAACTTCCAGGAGTTGCCTTTTTTTACGACCTCATCAATATAGCGACCCACGTTATAAACCTCGCTGACGCTGCCAGGTCTGGTACGGAACACCGCGTAATTTGCCACTGCCATGATCACTTCATCGTCATAAGACGTGATGCGGGCCGGACTGACGACATGCCGCATGTAGTAGGGCCCGTGGTAGATGGTTTGTGTGATGCCGTAAACGCGGTCTTTCATCATGCCCTGGCTTTCAAGAGCGATCAACGCCAACGGCAAACCCCGGTCAAAATTCTCGCGCCCCTGCACCTTGTACTGGCCATCTTCAATAAAGAACAGCGGCCAGTCGTCAAAGCGCTTTTCGTCCAAGGCAGCAGCATAGGCCGCGTTGAGTTGATCAACCTGGTGGTGCAACAGCATGGATTCAACGGCGCTGCTCATAACGCCATCACCTTGCGCCAGTAGGCGTACATGCTGCGAATCAGGGTTTCAGTCACCATGTGTTCTGCTCCTTCAGTGCCGGTACCGCCCAGCTCGCACAAGGTGCTGCCAGCATCTCCAGCCTGTTTAAAGCCACGTTGACTGAACTCGATAACCTCGCCGTCGTCAGCGCTGACAAAACCGGCAGGCCCAAACAGGTTGGCCTGACGCAGGCGGCGTCGGGTCATCTCCGGCGTGTCGTCGGCAAAGCCGAAATGCGTCCAGACAAAGTCAAACTCGCCCTCCCCGCGCGGCACGATATGCCGCGTGCTCAGCGAATTGACCTGCTGCTGGATGATCAGGCTGGGGAACAGCGTGATCATGGTCACCGTGGGTGTGATGGGGGTGCCGGGATTCGACGGGTCGTCCACCGTCCACCAGGCCTCGGGCACCACGTCAAGCAGGCGGTCGTCGTGCAAGGCCATGCTGGCCTTGAACGACGTCACGCCTTCGGTCACCGCGGCATTCTGCCCGCCCTCGTTGCGGCGCGAGATCATGACCGCGTGGCGACCATGTTCGTCCATCACCATGCGGCTTTTCTGGTCGGCGCGCCACAAGCCAAAAGTCACGAACCAGGTGTGCAACAGGCCCGGATGGTAAGGGTCCTTGATGTTTTCCATCATCAATTTCCAGTTGCCCGGAATGCGCTGGCGGTTGTAGCCCAGCAGCGTCAGCTGCCGACCCTTGAAGATCCGCTCCAGCCAGGGCATGACATTGGGGCCCAGGTAGTCTTCCAGCGGCTCCGCCGTTTCGCTGAAAGTTGCAAACACCAGGCCATGCAACACCGCCACGCGCAGCTTGGTCAGGCCATGGTCTTTCAGCTCAAAGTCCTCCGGCATGCCGCCGTTGACGCAGTCGCCGTCCTTGACGCCGTCCTTGAAAGGCAGGCCGGCCAGGTCACCGTTGAGCTTGTAGGTCCACTGGTGGTAGGGGCAGACAAAGCTGCGGGCATTGCCCTGCGGGTGCTGGCAGAAGCGCACACCGCGATGGGCGCAGCGGTTCTCCACGACACGGATGCCGTGGTCGGTGGCCCGGTCTTTGGGCGCCACACGGTCGCGCACCAGAATCACCTGGCGCTCGCCCACGTGGCTGAGCTTGAAGTCACCGGTGTTGGGGATTTCAACTTCCAGCCCGACGTAAGCCCAGTGCGGACCATAAAAAATCTGATCCAGCTCGCGCTGGTAGAGCTGGGCGTCGGTATAGGCCCAGAAAGGCACGCGGCTGGAGCCAGGCTGGCTCCAGCGCGACAGGGTTTGCGGTGCATTCATCTGACAGTGTCTCCGGTGCGGCAACCACCCGGCGCCGCTTCAGCATAAATAATACGCGCACTTACTACTTTCAGCCAACCGGCGGTTGGAACCCACTGGTTTTCCACCATGACGCGCAGATCGGCAAGGCCTAAGATCCCCCCCCATGAACTTGCCCATACCACTTTATTCCGTCCTTGCTCTGGTTGTTTTGGTCAGCTACGGCTGTGCAGCGCCGCGTGTCGATGCCCCGCCGCCGCAACTGCAGGCCTGCCCGGCCGAAGTGCCGGCCGGCGCCCGATGCTACGGCGGGGAGGACGGGCGCGGCGCGTTTTACCGTATCGCCATCCCCGCCAACTGGGACAAACAGGTGCTGGTGATGCATGCCCACGGCGGCCCGGCAGACACCGGCCCGGCCAAAGCCGAGCGCAGTGAACAAGACCTCAAACGCTGGGCCGTCACCGTCAAGGCCGGCTACGCCTGGGCTGGCTCCAGTTACCGCCGCGGCGGCTACGGTGTGACCATGGCCGCAGAAGACACCGAGCGCCTGCGGCAGATCTTTGTGCAGCATTTCGGCGCGACGCGCCGCACGCTGCTACACGGGCAAAGTTATGGCGGCGGCGTGGCCTCCAAAGCGGCAGAAATTTACGCCACAGCAGGCGGCCAGCGCGGCCCTTACGATGGCGTGTTGCTGACCAACAGCGTGCTCGGTGGCGGCCAGCTGGCCTACACCTTCCGGCTGGACCTGCGTGTGGTGTACCAGTACGTTTGCAAGAACCACCCGAAGCCCGATGAGCCGCCCTACCCGCTGTGGCAAGGCTTGCCGATGGACGCCAACCTCACCCGCGCGGACCTGTTGACGCGGATCGACGACTGCACCGGCGTGCGCAAGCCCGCCGCCCAGCGCAGCGCGCAACAAAGCGCGAATCTCGCCACCATCGTCAATGTGCTGAAGCTAAGCGAACAATCGCTGGTCGGCCACATGAACTGGGCGACCTGGTTGTTTCGCGATCTGACCCAGCTGCGCCTGGACAAACGCAACCCGTTTGACAATTCAACGGCGGTCTACAGCGGCTCGGCCAACGACACCGCGCTCAACGCCGGCGTGTTGCGCTACAGGGCTGATCCGCAGGCCGTGGCCGTGCTGGCCAAAGACAGCGCCCCCGATGGCCGCGTCAACGTGCCCACGTTGATGATCCACGGCGCCAACGACCCGACCGCGTTCGTCGAGCTGGAGTCCGCCTACCGGGAAGTGCGTGAACGGGCCGGCACAGCGCACCTGCTGGTACAGACCTTCACCGACGAGTCCGCCCACAGCTACCTGGCTGAAGCGCAATACCCTGCACTTTTCACCGCGCTGCTCGACTGGGTCACCCAGGGCGACAAACCCACACCACAAAAAGTGCTGGCCTTGTGCCGGGGCTACGAGGCCGCCTACGGCAAGGGTTGCCGCATCCAGCCCGACTACCGCAGCCCGCCGCTGGCGAGCCGCGTCACGCCGCGGTAGCTGTGCTGCGGCTGGCCTTCCAGGCGCCGTAGAGCACCACCAGGCCCGGGATCAGGATCATGGCCCAGATGATTTTGCTCAGGTTGGCCTGCACCCAGGGCAGGTTGCCGAAGAAGTAGCCAGCGCTGGTGAGACCGACTACCCAAATCAGCGCACCCACCACGTTGTAAGCGGTGAACTTCGCGCGATTCATCTCGGCCACGCCTGCTACAAACGGCGCGAAGGTGCGCAAAAAAGGCATGAAGCGCGCCAGGATGATGGTGATACCGCCGTAACGTTCGTAAAAATCATGCGCCTGGTTAAACGCACGTTTGTTGAAAAAGCGCGACTGCTCCCACTGAAACACTTTGGGCCCGAAGTAGCGGCCAATGGCGTAGTTGCACTGGTCGCCGAGAATCGCGGCCACCACCAGCAGGCCCATGACCAGCGGCAGGTTCAGCAAGCCAACGCCACAAAGGGCACCCGCCACAAACAACAGCGAGTCCCCGGGCAGGAAGGGCATGACCACCACCCCGGTCTCCACAAAAATAATGAGGAATAGCAGGGCGTAGACCCACATCCCGTAGCTTCGGGTGAAAGCCTCCAGGTGTTTGTCCACATGCAGGATGAAGTCCATCAGAAAGGCGATTATTTCCATGGCGGGATTTTGCCATGCAGAAATCCCCAAGCCATTACAAGCTTGTGTTTTGTGGGTGCTTCGATCAAGCCGGGGGGTTGCCCGGCGGCAACTCACTTTCTTTTTGCGTCGCCAAAAAGAAAGTAAGCAAAGAAAAAGGCGCCCCTGCTGTCTGCGTCCCTCCGCTTCGCTGCGGGCAGCCTGCGGTGCTCGTCAAAAGCGGGGTCGAGCTCGAACTCGCCTTCGGCTCAGACAATCGCTCGCCCTGATCCGCTTTTGCCTGTGCTCCTCGGCGCAGACAGAAGGGTGGTGGGAAAGAAATCGGAAACGGGACCGAATGCGGGGAGACCTGGCGCGCGCAGCGCGTCAGGTCGGAATACGCGACTGTCATGTATGCACGTGGTCGCAGCTCACGCGGCCAAATGAAGTCCCCCTCCATCGCCCAGCGGGGCGAGGGAGGGGCGAGGGGTGGGAGTGAGGAGTTGGCCCTACTGCCCATGGCGAACCATTGACGCAGCGTGATGCACATGTGTTCTGCTGTCGCACGCAGCGCTTCCCCCTAAAATCGCAGGGTGATCCCCGTAGCCCCCACCCCCCCACCCCCTCCCCGCCGCCCCATCCGCGAACTGCCTGACGAGCTGATCAGCCAGATCGCCGCTGGCGAGGTGGTGGAACGCCCGGCTTCGGTGGTGCGCGAGCTGGTGGACAACGCGCTGGACGCTGGTGCCACGCAGGTCACCGTGCGGCTGCAGGCCGGTGGTGTGCGGCTGATTGCTGTCGAGGACGACGGATCCGGCATCCCGCGTGACGAGCTGGCCGTGGCGCTCAAACGCCACGCCACCAGCAAGATTGCTTCGCTGCAAGACCTGGAGGCTGTCGGCACCATGGGCTTTCGCGGTGAGGCGCTGGCCGCCATCAACTCGATCGCCGACATGAGCCTGCTGTCGCGCACCGAAGGCAGTGGCGCAGAGGCCGCCCATGCCTGGCAGCTCGACGGCCGCTCCGGTGAGCTCAAGCCGGTCGCACGCAGCCGCGGCACGACCGTGGAGGTACGCGAGCTGTTTTATGCCACACCGGCGCGCCGCAAGTTCCTTAAAACCGACGCGACCGAACTAGCGCATTGCATTGAAGCTGTGCGCCGCCATGCGCTGGTACGGCCTGATGTGGGTTTTGCGATCTGGCACGACGGCAAGCTGGTCGAGCAGTGGCGCGCCTGCACGGGTGATGACGCGCACGGTCAGCGACTGGCCGATGTGCTGGGCAGCGAGCTGCTGGCGCACAGCGTGGCGGTCGACTACCGGGCCGGCGCGCTGCACGTCACCGGGCGCGCCGGCATTCCGGATGCGGCGCGGGCACGGGCTGACCAGCAGTTCGCTTATGTCAATGGGCGTTATGTGCGCGACAAGGTACTGACCCATGCTGCACGCAGCGCCTACGAAGACGTGTTGCATGGCCACCGCCAGCCGGTATACGCGCTGTACGTGGCGATGGACCCGGCACGCGTGGATGTCAATGTGCACCCGACCAAAATCGAGGTGCGCTTTCGCGACAGCCGCGAGGTACACCAGGCGGTGCGGCACGCGGTCGAAAACGCACTGGCTGCGCCGCGTGCGGCCGCTGCCGCGCTGGCCGCGCCCAAGGGCATCATTCCCGGTAGTTTTGAGTCAAATCAGGCTCCAGCCCTTTCCCCGTGGGCGCAACCAGCTATCAATTTCGGAGCGTACCAGCCGCGACATGGCAACCCGCGCGCCTCCGACTTCGAGGCCATGTGGCCGTCCCCCCCATCGTCTGCCGCCCCCTTCGCTGTTCGCCCCGAGTCTGCCGGGGGGTATCCCCTGACCGGCGCTTCGACAGACCCCGTCGCAACGGCTGCTACCGATCTGCCCGCCAGCGACTGGCCGCTGGGACGCGCCATCGCGCAACTGCAGGGCATCTATGTGCTGGCGGAAAACACCCAGGGCCTGGTCATCGTGGACATGCACGCCGCGCACGAACGCATTGTTTACGAGCGCCTCAAAAACCAGCTCGACAGCGCCACCGCCATCAGCAGCCAGCCGCTGCTGATTCCCGCGACTTTTGCCGCCTCGCCGCAAGAGGTGGCCACGGCCGAGGCGCACATCGACACCTTGCAGGCGTTGGGCCTGGAGATCACCCCGTTTTCGCCGCGCACGCTGGCGGTGCGTGCCGTGCCGACTAGCCTGGCGCAGGGCGATGCGGTGGAACTGGCGCGCAGCGTTCTGGCCGAGCTGGCGCAACACGACGCCAGCACCGTGATCCAGCGCGCGCAAAACGAGTTGCTCTCAACCATGGCCTGCCACGGCGCAGTGCGCGCCAACCGCAAACTGACCATCGATGAGATGAACGCGTTGCTGCGCCAGATGGAAGCCACCGAACGCTCGGACCAGTGCAACCACGGCCGGCCGACCTGGCGCCAGATCACGGTCAAAGAGCTGGACAGCCTTTTTTTGCGCGGGCGTTAGGAATCTACGGGGTCACCGTCCGGACTCATCGCAGCCACCAGGCGAGCGCGCCCAGCAGGCAGGACAGCGAGGCCACCAGCGTCAGGCCCGCGCGCAGGCCCAGCCAGGAGCCCAGGCCGAAGCGGAGGTAGAGCTGACGATCCACCGCATAACAGGCGATCAGCGTGGCAGGCGCCAGCAGCAGGCCCCAGCGCGGCGGAAGTAAAACGGCGAGCCAGCCTAGCAGGCTGGGGCTCACGCCCCACAGCAGTTGCGCCGCATCGGCAGGCGAATCGCGCATGGCCAGACCCCAATGGATACCGCCCAGAAAGCTGGCAATCAGCGCAGCGTAGGCCAGCAGCGCTGCGGCTGGCAGGCGATCCTGCGGCCCCACCAGCCAGACGGCTGCCGCACCGGCGATGAAAGGCAGCAGGCCCGCCACGCCCAGCACGCGCGCCATGGTAGAGGGGCCAGTCAGCCCGACCGGTCGGTCCGGGGCGCCCGCAGGCGAAGAAAGCAGAGGAGACATCGCCCCAGTTTAGAACGGAAGACGCGGCAACCATCCACGCTGCTGCGAACTTTTGCCGCCCTTGTCACTCCATCTTCCTCATGAAACGCTGGACCCTTTTTGCCGCCATGGCACTGGCTCTTGGTTTTGCCGTGCTGGCGGGCTGCAGCTCGCTCGACGAGCGGCAGCGCGCCTGGATTTTTCAACCCAGCGACCGGACCTGGGGCGGCGGCCTGGCAGCCGCAGAGGGTATGGAAGATGTCTGGATCGACTTCCAGCCTAGGGCCGACGCAGAAGCTGCACGGCTGCACGGCTTGTGGTTGCCGGCGGCGCGGCCGAACGCACCGGTTCTGCTCTACCTGCATGGCGCGCGTTACAACGTGACCGGCTCGGCGCCACGCATGCGCCGCATGCAGGAGCTGGGCTTTTCGGTGCTGGGGGTGGACTACCGCGGTTTTGGCAAAAGCACCCAGGCACTGCCTTCTGAAGAGACCGCCTACGAAGACGCGCACGCGGCCTGGGACTGGCTGGCGAAAAAATACCCGGATCGTCCCCGCTACGTCTTCGGCCATTCTCTGGGCGGCCCGATTGCCATCCACCTGGCCACCGAGGTCAGCGACGAAAGCGGCACGATTGTGGAAGGCAGCTTCACCTCGATTGCCGACGTGGTCAGCACGTCCAGGTGGGGCTGGATGCCGGTTTCGCTGCTGATCACCCAGCGTTTCGAGGCCGCCCGCAAGGTGGGCAAGATCGGCTCGCCGCTGCTGGTGGTGCACGGCGGCGACGACCGCCTGATCGCGCCCAGCCTGGGGCGCAAGCTGTATGAAGCGGCAGCGCAGCCCAAGCTGTTCGTGCTGGTTGAAGGCGGCTCGCACCACAATACCAATTGGGTCGGCCAGTCGCAGTACCGGCAGGCGCTGGCGCAGCTCTTCAGCCTGAAATAAGGGGCTCGATCTGATACCCTCAGATCAATGTCCGTCATCCCGCCTTCCGCTCTTCCCGCCACCGCAGCCGCACCCGTACCGACCATGTCAACAGCCCTGGTGGTGCTGGTGCTGTCCCTGCTGCTGGGCATCCAGCCGATCACCACCGACCTGTACCTGCCGGCCCTGCCCGCGCTGACCGAAGGGTTCGGCGCGCCCGTGGCACAGGCGCAGCTCACGCTGAGTGCCCTGCTGCTGGCTTTCGGTGTCTCGCAACTGTTCTGGGGCCCGCTGTCCGACCGTTTCGGGCGCCGGCCCATCCTGCTCTGCGGCCTGGCCGCCTATGTGGTCGCGGCCATCGGCAGCGCTCTGGCGCCGTCGATGGCGCTGCTGGTAGTCTGGCGCATCGTGCAGGGCGCGGCCATGGGTGCGGGCGTGATGTGCGCGCGCGCCATCGTGCGCGACCTGTACACGCCGGTGGCCGGTGCCCGCGCCATGTCGCGCGGGCTGACCGGCCTGGGCGTGATCGCCTGCCTGAGCGCGCCGCTGGGCGGGCTGCTGTCGGACATCTTCAACTGGCGCGCCGCCCTGCTCGCGCTGGCGGTGTTCGGCGCGCTCTCGCTGGCCGTGATCGCCTTGCGCTTCGAGGAAACCCTGGGCCTGAAAAATCCGCGTGCGCTCGAGCCGCGCATGCTGACCCGCACCTGGTGGACGATTGTGCGCAACCCCACCTTTGTGGCGTTTTCGCTGCTGTCCACCGCATCTTATGGCGGGCTGTTCACCTTTCTGGCTTCGTCGTCCTTTGTGTTCATCGGGGTGCTGGGGCTGAGTAAAACGCAGTACGGCCTGGTGATGTTTTCCATGTCCTTCGTCTACATCCTCGGCACCTTTGCCTGCCGGCGTCTGCTGCCGCGTTTCGGCGTGCGGCGTTCGGTGGCCGTGGCGGCGGTGTTGACCCTGGCCGGCGGCCTGCTGAGCGCCGCGCTGGCCTGGGCCGGTGTCCGTTCGGTCTGGGCCATCCTGCTGCCGTTTTACCTGTTTATCCTGGCGCACGGCGTGCACCAGCCCTGCAGCCAGAGCGGTGCGGTTGGGCCCTTCCCCGGCGCGGCCGGTGCGGCCTCAGCGCTCAATGGCTTTTTGATGATGGTTGCCGCCTTTGCCATGGGTGGCTGGCTGGGCGCGCACATGGACGGCACGGTGTTTCCGCTGGTCCACGGCATCCTTTTCTGGAGCATCTGCATCGCCGCAATCGCCTGGACGCTGGTTCAGAAACACGGCGAGCCGGCACCGTTTGCCTCTGCGAAGGCCTGACACGATGTCGGACGAACGCAGCATGGGGGCTCGATGGATAGGCATTGCGGGCCCCACGGCGTCGGGCAAAACCGCCGCAGCGCTGGCTGTCGCCGCCCGGCACCCGGTAGAAATCATCAGCGTCGATTCAGCCCTGGTCTACCGGGGCATGGACATTGGCACGGCCAAACCCCTGCCCGCCGAACTGGCCGCCGCGCCGCACCACCTGATCAACATCCGCGACCCGCTGAAGGCCTACAGCGCCGCAGAGTTCGTCGCAGACGCTGCGCGGCTGATTGACAACATCCGTGAGCGCGGCAAGCTGCCACTGCTGGTGGGCGGCACCATGCTGTACTTCAAGGCCCTGCGCGACGGGCTGGACGACATGCCCAAAGCCGACCCGGCCACCCGTGCCGCGCTGGAAGCCGAAGCCGCCGACAAGGGCTGGCCAGCCCTGCATGCCGAGCTGGCGGCGGTGGACGCACTGACGGCCGCGCGGCTGGCGCCCAATGATTCTCAGCGCATCTCGCGCGCGCTGGAGGTGTACCGCGTGTCGGGTCGGCCACTGTCGTTTTTCCAGAAGCAGCATGCTATCGAAAATGTAGCTGCTAACGCCCATTCGACAAGGGCTGGAGCCCTTATTTCTCTTGAACCGCAAGACCGCACCTGGCTGCACGCGCGGATTGCGCAGCGCTTTGGCGCCATGCTGGCCGCCGGTTTTCTCGACGAGGTGCGTGCCCTGCGCGCGCGCGGCGACCTGCACCCCGACCTGCCGTCCATGCGCTGCGTCGGTTATCGCCAAGCCTGGGAAATCCTGGACGCCTTGGACGCGAGCGAGGCGCGCGGACTCGATGGCCTCTTTCCGATGGCGGAACTGCGCGACAAGGGTATCGCCGCCACACGCCAGCTCGCCAAGCGCCAGATCACCTGGCTGCGCTCCATGCCGGACCGGCAGGTGGTACCCTGCGATGCGCCAGACGCAGTGCAGCAGGTGCTTGATCTCGTGACCACGCTGGAGGCGTCTTGAACCCGGAAAAATCCCCCGCCCGTCATCCCGGACGTGATCCGGGATCCATGCCGCATGAACCATGTCAGGCGCTGGCGCAGCATGGATGGCGGGTCACGCCCGCAATGACAGATTTAACGCCGGGCTTCTTGCCATGAGCCTGCGCATCCACCAGCTCGGCAAACATTACGGCGACGTCCCCGTCTTCAGCGACGTCTCGCTCGAGGTGGCGCCCGGCGAATTTGTCGCCATCGTCGGCGAGTCCGGCGTCGGCAAGTCAACGCTGCTCAACTGCATGGCCGGGCTCGACACCTGGGACACAGGCTCGGTCAGCCTGGACGGCGTGGACCTGGGCGCGCTCAGCGACGACCAGCGCGCGCTGCTGCGCCGTGAAAAGGTCGGCTTTGTCTTTCAGGCCTTCCACGTGTTGCCGCACCTGGACGTGGCGCAGAACGTCGCCCTGCCCCTGCTGCTGCTTGGCCTGCACGACGATGCCCGGGTGCAGGCCCTGCTGGAGGCCGTGGGCCTGGGCGGCATGGGCCAGCGCCTGCCGCAAACGCTCTCGGGCGGGCAATTGCAGCGTGTGGCGATTGCCAGAGCGCTGGTACACCGGCCCAGCCTGCTGCTGGCCGACGAGCCCACCGGCAACCTGGACCCGACCACCGCCGCCAAAGTGATGGATGCGCTGGTGGCACAAATGCGCACCCACGGCGCCTCGCTGGTGCTGGTCACGCACTCCGAAACTGCGGCAGCACGCGCCGACCGGGTACTGCACCTGAGCAGCGAAGGCATCACAGCTTAGGGCGGGCGGACAGCGCCACTGCCCGCTCAGCGCGAGCCCAGCAACTCCGCATAACGCGCCAGATCTACATTGCCGCCGCTCACAATCACACCAATGCGGGCACCCCGAATCGCGTCTGCGTCAGCGTATGCGTCCGCACACGCGCCTGCAAAAGCCAGGCAGCCGGTCGGCTCTACTACCATCTTCATGCGCTCCGCAAAGAAGCGCATCGCCTCGACAAGTTGCACATCACTGACGGTCAGGATGTCATCCACATCGCGCCGGATGATGCCGAACGTGTAATCGCCCAGGTGCTGGGTTTGCGCGCCATCGGCAATGGTTTTTGGCGTGGCAATGTGCACGATGTGGCCCGCACGCAGCGACTGCTGGCCGTCGTTGCCGGCTTCGGGTTCGACGCCGTAAATCTTGCACTGCGGTGCCAACGCGCGGGCTGCCAGCGCCGAGCCGCTCGTCAGCCCGCCACCGCCCAGGCAGATATACAGCCGGTCCAGCGCGCCGGTTTCCTCAAGCAGTTCTTTGGCGGCCGTGCCCTGGCCAGCGATCACATCGGGGTGGTCAAAAGGCGGGATCAGGGTCATGCTGCGCTCCGTCGCGAGCCGCTGCGTCAGCGCCTCGCGGTCTTCAGTGAAGCGGTCATACAGCACGACTTCGGCGCCGTAGTCGCGCGTGGCTGCGAGCTTGGCCGCCGGGGCGTCCTGCGGCATCACGATCAGCGCCGGCATGCCCAGCAGCCGCGCCGACAGCGCGACCGCCTGCGCGTGGTTACCCGAGGAAAACGCAATGGCGCCGGCCCGCCGCTGCGCGGCGTCAAACCGCGATAAGGCGTTAAAGGCCCCGCGAAACTTGAAGGCGCCCATGCGCTGGAAGTTCTCGCACTTGAAGAAAAATTGCGCACCCCAGCGCGCATCGGCGGTGGCCGAACGCAGCACCGGCGTGTGATGCGCATGGCCTGCCAGCCGCGCAGCGGCGGCAACAACATCGTCATAAGTGGGAAGTCGCATGGAAAATTAAACCTTTTTTCAATGCTTTGTTCAATGCCTCGGGTTGAACAATAGCTCAATCAGCATTCGCACGCTAAAAGGCACAATCAGACCCATGCGCGCCCTTCTTTTCACCTTCTCCTGGCAGGAACTGCTGCACCACAAGTGGCGCAACGCCGCGGCCGTGATGGCGGTGATGCTGGGTGTGGCGCTGGCGTTTTCGGTGCACCTGATCAATAACTCGGCGCTCAGCGAGTTCTCGCAGGCGGTGCGCTCGGTCAACGGCCAGCCCGACCTGGAGCTGCGCGCTGCGCGCGGCGGCTTTGACGAGGCGCTTTACGCGCGGGTTGCCGCGCACCCGCAGGTGGTTGCCGCCAGCCCGGTGCTGGCGCTCGACACCTATGCCATCGCCGCGGACAACCAACGCGTGGCTCTGCGCGTGGTCGGTGTGGATGCGCTGGTGGTGGCCACCCTGGCACCGGCGCTGATGCCGATGCCTGCTGCCGGCGCTGACCGTCTGGCGCTATTTTCGCCCGGCACCGTCTTTCTCAATGCCGCCGCGCGGCAGGCCCTGCCGGGCGAACGGCTGCGTCTGCAAAGCGGCCTTCAGCTGCTGGACGTGGCTGTCGCGGGCAGCGTCAGCGCCGGCGGCACGCCGCTTGCGGTGATGGACATTGGTGCCGCGCAGGATTTGTTTGACCGCGTCGGCCAGCTCTCGCGCATCGACGTGCGCCTGCAACCCGGAAGCCTGGCCGGCAGCGACCGTGCCGCTTTTCTGGCCTCGCTCCAGTTGCCAGCCGACATCACGGCCACCGAGCCAGGCGATGACGCCCAGCGCGTGAGTAATCTTTCGCGTGCCTACCGCGTCAACCTCACCGTGCTGGCGCTGGTAGCGCTGTTCACCGGCGCCTTTCTGGTTTTTTCGGTGTTGTCGCTGAGCGTCGCCAAACGCGCGCAGCAGTTCGCCCTGCTGGGCGTGCTGGGCCTGACCGGGCGCGAACGGCTGCGCCTGGTACTGTGGGAGTCGGCGCTGCTGGGCGCGGTCGGCAGCGCCGCCGGCATCGCGCTGGGAACGGCGCTGGCGGCACTGGCCTTGCGGCTGCTGGGCGGCGACCTGGGCGGTGGCTATTTCTCGGGCGTGAAACCAGCCCTGCAGTGGGATGCTGGCGCGGCGCTGGTCTACGGGCTGCTCGGCATGGCTGCGGCGCTGGTCGGCGGCTGGTGGCCGGCGCGCGCCGCGCAAAAATTGCCGCCCGCGCAAACCCTCAAGGGCCTGGGTGCGCCGCCGGCCGGCGGCACACCGTGGCGCCTGAGCCTGCTGCTGGTGGGCGTCGGCGCGTTGCTGGCCCTGAGCCCGCCGGTGGCCGGCATCGCGCTGGGCGCTTATTTCTCGGTCGGGCTGCTGCTGGTGGGCGGCATCAGCGCGCTGCCCTGGCTGATCGCCCTGCTCTACGACCGTATCGCCCCGCGCGTGGAGCGGCGCCTGCTGCCGCTGCTGGCGGTCGAACGCGCGCGCCGCGTGCGCGGCAGCGCGGCCGTGGCCGTCAGCGGCGTGGTCGCCTCGCTGAGCCTGGCGGTGGCGCTGACGGTCATGGTGGCGAGCTTTCGCGACTCGGTCACGCACTGGCTGGACGTGGTGCTGCCGGCCGACCTGTATGTGCGCAGCGCCAGCCAGACGGCGGCCAGCGACACGGTGTTTTTCAGCCCGGAATTTGTGCAGGCGCTGGCGCAACTGCCGGGCGTGGCGCGCGTCGGCTCGCTGCGCGTGACCAGCTTGCTGCTCGACGCGAACCAGCCGGCGGTCGCGCTGATCGCGCGCGACCTGCAGGACCCGGCCGGCAGCCTGCCGCTGGTGGGCGAGCCGCTGCCGGTGCCGGCCGGCCTGGTCGGTATTTATGTGAGCGAACCCATGCTCGATTTGTACGGCGCGCGCCCCGGCACGGTGTTCACGCCGCTTTCACAGTCTTTTGGGGCTCTAGCCCTTGACAGACGGACGTCACCAGCTATCAATTCAGGAGCAGTCCAAGCTGCGCCTGCCAAGCAGCCGCCCAGCACGCAAGGCGACAAGCGGGGGGGCGAACACTTCTTCGTGGCCGGTGTCTGGCGCGACTACGCCCGCCAGTTTGGCGCCATTGCCATGGACCAGCGCGACTTCGAGCGCCTGACCGGCGACCGGCGTGTCAACGACCTGGCGCTGTGGCTGGTGCCCGGTGCCGCCGATGCGCCGCTGCAGCAGGCGGTGCGCGCGCTGGCGCAGGCCCAGTCGCCGGGTGCCGGCGAGCTGATCGAGTTTGCATCGAGCCGCCAGATCCGCGCGACCTCGCTGCGGATTTTCGACCGCAGCTTTGCCGTGACCTACTGGCTGCAGGCGGTGGCGATTGCCATCGGCCTGTTTGGCGTGGCGGCCAGTTTCAGCGCCCAGGTGCTGGCGCGGCGCAAGGAGTTTGGCCTGCTCGCGCACCTGGGCCTGACGCGCCGGCAAATCCTCACGCTGGTGGCCGGCGAAGGCGCGGCCTGGACGCTGGCTGGCGCGATGGCCGGCCTGGGCCTGGGGCTGGCCGTGTCGCTGGTGCTGGTGCATGTGGTGAACCCGCAGAGCTTTCACTGGACCATGGACCTGGCGCTGCCCTGGGACCGGCTGCTGGCGCTGTGCGCAGCCGTCATCGTGGCCGGCACCGTCACCGCCTGGCTGGCCGGGCGGGCAGCGGCGGGCAAGGACGCGGTGCTTGCGGTCAAGGAGGATTGGTGAGGTGCCGGTGCAGCCAGATCGAGCCACTTACCCGCTATCCTGTGGAGCCCGGACGCACCGAACGGAAACACCCGCAGCCACCACTTGTTCATCATGAACCCGACTCATATTCCGACACTTTTTGTACCTGGGACAATAGGATCGTTGCAGACGGCAATTGGCCGTTGCTTGGGTGCTGAATACCGGTCTGGTCCCGTTGAGCCACTACAACCCGGCGTGTCAAACACAGGCTACGGCTCGCCCCTCAGGACGGAGAAGCAGGAGATGGTCGGTTTTTCTGTTCCGGAGACTGCAAGTTGAGCCTCGACTACACCACGCTCAACCTCTTGCGCCAGAGCCATCCCGCCTGGCGTCTTTTACGTTCGGATCATGCGCCCCTGATTGCGAGTTTTTTGCAGCGCGTATTTATCACACCCAACGCTCGCGCCATGGCGCAAGCAGATTTGGCCGAAGCACTGGAAGACGAATTGTTTGGCCTGAGAGCCCATGTAGGCTCGGAAACCTTTCCCAAGTCTGCTCTCGAATACCTTAACGATTGGGCCGCACACGAAAAGGGATGGCTGCGAAAGTTCTATGCAGCAGGCTCTGATGAAGCGCAGTTCGACCTGACGCCGGCCACCGAAAAGGCCATTGCATGGCTTGCCACGCTGACTGAACGCGCCTTCGTAGGCACCGAATCGCGTTTGTTGACGCTGTTTGAACTGCTCAAGCAGATGAGCGACGGAAGCGAAACTGACCCGCAGACTCGCGTTATCAAACTCCACAAACGGCGAGATGAAATCGACGCAGAAATCGCTCAGGTGCTGGAGGGAAATATTCCACTGCTGGACGACACTGAACTCAAAGAGCGTTTTCAACAGTTCACAGCTTTGGCTCGCGACTTGCTAACCGATTTTCGCGAGGTGGAACAGAATTTTCGCCAACTGGACCGGCGCGTGCGTGAACGCATTGCCTTGTGGGACGGCGCCAAGGGCTCACTGCTGGAAGACATCATGGGCGAGCGCGATGTGATTTCCGATTCCGACCAAGGGCGCAGCTTTCGCGCATTTTGGGACTTTCTCATGTCGAGCCGCCGCCAGGAGGAGCTGACGACGCTGCTGGACCGCGTGCTGACGCTGCCGCCGATTGCTGATCTCAAGCCAGACGTCCGCACCCGCCGGGTGCATTACGACTGGCTGGAGGCAGGTGAGCACGCTCAGCGAACTGTGGCACAGCTGTCGCAACAACTGCGACGTTTTCTGGACGATCAGGCATGGTTGGAAAACCGCCGAATCATGGATATTCTCCGCAGCATAGAAGGCCAGGCTTTAGCGCTGCGTGAGTCGCCACCCATCGGGGAAGTGATGACTGTTGCGGCTACTTCGGCCGATGTTGAATTGCCCATGGAAAGACCACTGCATGTGCCGGCGTTCAAGCCCGTGATTGCCGACGTGGCACTGGAGTCTGGCGACGACGACCTGAATGCCGCCGCCCTGTTCGCGCAGGTGGTTGTTGACAAGGTGCAACTTGCCGGGCATATCCGCCATACTTTGCAAAATCGCTCACGGGTCACATTGCGGGAACTGACGGAAATACAGCCGCTACGGCAAGGACTGGCCGAACTGGTCGCCTATTTACAGCTCGCAGACGAGGCTTTCAGCGCAGTTGTCGATGAAGAAACGACTGAAATCATCGCCTGGGACGGCCCGGGGCGAGATGGTCTGACACATCCACGGCGGGCACATTTACCGCGCGTGATATTCGTTCGATAAACACGGGGAGATTGAATGACAGAAGACGATGGCGAACACCCCATCACGTCAGGGCTGGCGGCGGCGTCTGGCCCGGTGCCGGGAGCTTACGACTTGTCGGCAGTGGTTATTCCCCTGCTCAAGGGCGTCGTTTACCAAGAAACGGATGCCCGGCTATGGAGTGCGCTCTTCAGCTTGCAGTCGCGCGTGCGCGACTATGTCTCGGTGCTGGGCCTAGACTTGGTGCTGGACGAAGCAGAAGGCTATGCCTTTTTGCGGTCTCGACCGCAATTTTCTGAAGGTGTGGATGACCCGTCAGCAGAAAAGTTACCCAGATTGATCGCCAGGCGTCCACTTTCTTTTCCCGTGAGCCTGCTGTTGGCCCTGTTACGCAAGAAGCTGGCAGAGTTCGATGCGAGCGGAAGTGACACGCGGCTCATTCTCTCGCTTGATCAGATCGTCGACATCATCCGGGTGTTCCTGCCAGATAAAAGCAACGAGGCCAAGCTGATCGATCAGCTCGACACCCATCTGAACAAGATCGTGGACCTCGGCTTCCTGCGCCGACTCAAGTCCAGTAGCGGGACTCAGGCCAGCAAAGCGGGGACATTTGAGGTCCGGCGTATCCTCAAAGCCTTCATCGACGCGCAATGGCTCGCAGATTTCGACACCCGGCTCAACAGGTACCGGCTGCAACTCCAGGCTGGTTTGGAAGGTACTGCGGATGAATGACAAGCAAGCTCCGGAGCTGGATTTCGTTGCGGACGACACCTTGTCGGGTTTCCGCTTGCACCGCCTGGAAGTTTTCAATTGGGGAACATTTGACGGCCGCGTTTGGATACTGCACCCGGATGGCAAAAATGCATTGCTGACCGGCGATATCGGCTCGGGAAAATCCACGCTGGTGGATGCCGTGACGACGCTGCTGGTTCCCGCGCACCGGGTGGCTTACAACAAGGCTGCCGGCGCCGACAACAAGGAGCGCACGCTGCGGTCCTATGTGCTCGGGCACTATAAATCCGAGCGCAATGAAACCAGCGGTGCATCAAAGCCTGTGCCACTGCGGGACCACAACAACTACAGCGTCATTCTCGGCGTTTTTTACAACGAGGGTTACGACCAAACCGTCACGTTGGCGCAGGTGTTCTGGATGAAGGATGCGCAGAGCCAGCCCGCCCGGCTGTTTGTCGGTGCGGAGCGTTCCTTGTCGATCGCTACAGATTTCGCGCATTTCGGTACGGATATCGCAGCCTTGCGCAAGAAACTGCGATCAGGCGGTGCGGAAATAGCCGACAGCTTTCCACCCTACGGTGCCTGGTTTCGCCGCCGCTTCGGCATTGAAAACGACCAGGCCATGGAGTTGTTTCATCAGACGGTGTCGATGAAGTCTGTCGGGAATCTAACTGACTTTGTACGCAGCCACATGCTTGAGCCTTTTGATGTGGCACCGCGCATCACAGCGCTCATCGGCCATTTTGACGATCTGAACCGAGCCCACGAGGCCGTGCTCAAAGCCAAACGCCAGGTGGAACTGCTCACGCCGCTGGTCGCGGATTGCGAGCGTCATGCTTTTCTTTCTATAAACACCGACGAGCTGCGCAGTTGCCGCGACGCGCTCAGGCCTTACTTTGCAGGTTTGAAGCTTGGTTTGCTCAACCGGCGCATCACGACGCTGGGAGAGGAATGGGAGCGCCTGGACGCGCATGTGCAGCGCCTCGACGGGCTCCGTAATTCGCAGCGCATCCAGGAGAGCGGACTTAAACGCAGCATTGCCGAAAACGGGGGCGAGCGGCTGGAACAGCTGGCCACAACCATCAGCGAAAAATTGAAAGAAACTGACAGGCGACGTGAAAAAGCAACGAACTACAGCACCCTCGCTCGGTCTGTTGGCTTGCTCAAGATGGGGTCGGCAGCCGACTTTTTATCGCAGCGGCATAGTCTGTCGGGTATGAAGCAGGCGGAGCAGAACCGGGATGCCGATCTTCAAAACGATTTGACCGAGCATTCGGTGACACTTCGCCAAGGCAAGCAAACGCATGATGGCTTGGCTGCCGAGATCACAAGCCTGAAGGCAAGGCGCAGCAATATTCCAGCAGACCAGATCGCCATGCGTACAGCCTTATGTCAAGCCGTGAGCCTGTCTGAGGGTGACATGCCTTTTGCCGGCGAGCTGCTTCGAGTGCGGGACGAAGAACGCGATTGGGAAGGCGCTGCCGAACGGCTGCTGCATACCTTCGGACTGTCGCTTTTGGTACCAGATATCCATTACGCCGAAGTATCTGAGTGGGTGGATAAAACACATTTAAGAGGCCGGCTGGTTTATTTCAGAGTGCGAACAGGTGTGCGTGCAGAGACGCCAAGTCTTCATCGTGATTCCCTGGCGCGCAAGCTGGCGATCAAGCCTGACTCCCCTTTCTACGCTTGGCTGGAGCGGGAGGTTTTTCACCGCTTCGATGTAGCCTGCTGCACCACACAAGAACAGTTCCGCAGGGAGGTGCACGCGATCACCCGTGCCGGACAGATCAAGTCCCGTGGCGAGCGTCATGAAAAAGATGATCGCCACCGCCTGGACGACCGCAGCCGTTATGTCCTCGGCTGGAGTAATTCCGCCAAAATAGCAACACTCGAAACTCAAGCCAGGCAGTTAGAGAAACAAATGGATGAAGTGGCAAGCCTCATCAGCAAGATACAGACCCAGCAGGGTTTGCTAAAAGAGCGTTTGGACTCATTGTCAAAACTTGATGTTTATGACAATTTCATGGAGCTTGACTGGCAGTCACTCGCTGCTGAAGTTGCCAAGCTAGAAGATGAAAAGCATGCGCTGGAGTCTGCCTCTGATGTGCTCATCACGCTGGCCGCACAGCTTGTTGAAGTTGAACAGGCGTTGAGAAAAATAGAAGCCCAACTAGAGGGGCAGGAAGGATATCGGGACAAACGCTCAAAGAACGAGCAGAAGAAAACCGACGCTGAAGCACTTCGCACGCAAATTCAGGCTCTGATGGAGGAGCCAAGCTTCAACGTACACGCTGCGTACTTTACAAAGCTCGACATCACAAGGGATGAAGCCCCTGGAGCGCACCCGTTGACTGTCGAGACGTGCGACAGCCGGGAGCGTGATATGCGGGACTGGCTTCAAACCAAGATTGATGCAGAAGATCAAAAACTCAAACGGCTGCGCGACAAGATCATTCAGTCAATGGCAGCGTACAAGGAAGCATTCAAGCTTGAAACGGCAGAGGTCGATGCCAGTGTAGAGGCTGGGTTTGAATATCGGGCCATGCTCATTGAGTTACAAGCCGACGACCTGCCCCGCTTCGAGGCGCGCTTCAAAGAACTACTCAACGAAAACACGATACGCGAAGTCGCCAATTTCCAGTCGCAGTTGGCGCGGGAGCGGGAGACAATTCGGGAGCGGATTACACGGATCAACGAATCGCTCAATCACATCGATTACAACCCCGACCGCTTCATCGTACTGGAGGCCCAGCCAACACCCGATGCAGATGTTCGCGATTTTCAGACAGAGTTGCGCGCCTGTACCGAAGGCGCACTGACAGGCTCGGACGACGCCCAATACTCAGAAGCCAAATTTCTTCAAGTCAAGCACATCATTGAGCGATTTCGAGGGCGAGAAGGCCTGTCCGAGCAGGATCGTCGTTGGGCCAGCAAGGTCACTGATGTGCGCAGCTGGTACGTATTTGCTGCCAGCGAACGCTGGCGTGCAGACAACAGCGAACATGAGCATTACTCAGACTCCGGGGGGAAATCGGGAGGTCAAAAGGAAAAGCTGGCCTACACCATCCTCGCAGCCAGTTTGGCCTATCAATTTGGTTTGGGGTGGGGAGAAGTGCGCTCCCGTTCCTTCCGCTTCGTAGTGATTGACGAGGCTTTCGGACGCGGATCTGATGAATCAGCGCAGTACGGTCTGCGTTTGTTTGCTGAGCTCAATTTGCAGTTGCTCATCGTGACGCCCTTGCAGAAAATTCACATTATTGAGCCTTTTGTTTCAAGTGTCGGCTTTGTACATAACGAAGAAGGCCGCGCCTCGAAATTGCGGAATCTTTCCATTGAAGAGTACCGCTCGGAAAAAGCTCAGGCGACGGTATGAGCTGGACAAGCCCAGCGGACCTTCGTGCACAAATTCAAAAACTCTGGGACCGCGGAGAGTTGCTCGCCAGTCTCGTGACAGGAAAATCGCTGTTCCCCTTGCGCTTGGCTATCAAAACCCCTACATCAAGGGAGATGGCTGACAGTTTCGACGCAGTCCGCGTCTGGGTTGGCGAGCTACGTTCCATGCCATGCTGCCGCGTCACCATGCGGGAATTCAGGCATCGGGTGTTCGGCACGAATAGCGTTCCACACGAACTATGGGTGGATAGCCTCGACGATGCATTGGTACTCGTCGGCAAACGGCGGGATGCCGCGCACTTTGCCGCGCTTGTCCTTGCCACACGCGAGCGCGAGCCGAAATTGTTAGCTTGGCTGGCCAGACGGCCACTTCGAGCCCTGGAGTTATCCAATGACTGGCACCGACTGCTGGAGATCATTTCCTGGATGCGAGCCCATCCACGTCCCGGCATCTATATTCGTCAAGTAGATATTCCTGGCGTACATACCAAGTTCATCGAGGCATACCGTGGCGTACTCTCGGAGTTGCTGGATCTCGTTTTGCCACCAGAAACAGTTGATCCAGCAGCAACTGGCGCAAGCCAATTTGCACAGCGTTACGGTTTTCGCAAAAAACCACTTCGAATCCGCTTTCGCATTCTCGATGCAAAGCATGCATTGGGCATCACGAGCCCGGAACAAGATATAACCCTGGACGCCCTCAGTTTCGCGCGGCTGGAGGTCAGCGTTTCACGGGTGTTCATCACCGAGAACGAAGTGAACTTCTTGGCTTTCCCGACTGTCAAGGACGCCCTTGTCATTTTCGGTGCAGGTTACGGTTTTGAAATGCTGGCTCAAACTTCATGGCTAACCCGGTGTCGAATCTACTACTGGGGCGATATCGATACCCACGGGTTTGCCATTCTTGATCAGTTGCGCGCCCACTTTGGCCACGTCGATTCGTTTCTCATGGATCGCGCTACCTTAATGGCATTTGAATCCCAATGGGGTGAAGACGAGATGCGAACGCAGCGAGACTTGCCTCGGCTCACAGCGGATGAGTTGGCACTTTATGACGATCTGCGAGACAACCGTTTGCGCCCAAGGCTACGTCTTGAGCAGGAAAGAATAGGGTTCACTTGGGTGCAGGCCGCGTTATCAAAACTTGCCCACTGACTCAATCTGCCTGCTCCGGAATTGCTTAAGGATAATCGCCCGGCAATTGTTTTCAACTATCTAAAAGCTTTTGGCAATCAAATTTTTCGTTTGCTTACCTTGGTCACGCTTTCGACGCCGCATTGTCATCACAAGGCCGCAGGGCGCGCCTACGATGGTCGCATCACTGCCAACAAGGAATTCATCATGGCCTCCGCTCAATACCGCATTGAAAGCAGAAACTCCCTTCAGCACAGCCTGTTGCCGCTCGCCACGTTTCGCTCGCTGTACGCCGACCGGTCACTGGCTGTAGCCGTAGCGGTAAAAAGCGTGGGCGACCCGACCTGCCAGGAAATCCGCGTGGTGCATATTCCCAGCGGCGAAGTTGTTTTTCAGACTTCTTTCATCAGCCACTAAACACCAACCCTGGCCGTGAGGCATTGGCCTGATCAGTCCGCGTATCGGACCGAAAGCTCAGTGCGTGATCACCACCAGCACACTGCAGGGCGCGTGTTCAATCAGCGACTTGGACACCGACCCGCGCCACCAGCGTGCGGCCCAGCCATCGAGGTGCTTGTGGCCGACGACAATCAGGTCAGCGCCCATCTTGCTCGCGTATTTGGAGATCTCGTCCACGGTTTCACCCAGCAGCACTTCACCGGCGGCATGGTGGCCGCCCTGAGCCAGCTGGCTCAGACCTTCATCGAGAATGCCCCGGTATTTTTCTTTTTCAGCCTCGGCCAGGCTGCGGTCGTAGACGCCGCCTTCCACGCCGATCAGGTCCATGTACAGGGGCGTCACGGCGATCAGGGTCAGTGAGGCCTGGCTCCACTGCGCAATCTCCTGGCAGTCCAGCAGCGCCTTCTGCCCCGCCTTGGAACCGTCATAAGCCAGCAATATTTTTTTGTACACGGTGAGAATCTCCAGTGTGGGCGTCAGTGTGACGTACAGCCCATGCGGTGAAAAGATGAATAAAAGGATAGACCGTCCATGGCATCCACGCAAGACGGAATCTCCCTTGCTGCGAGAATCAGCCCATGCGTCCTCCCTTGCTCTCTGGCCTGCCACGCCGCCACCTGCTGCTTGCCGGCGGGCTTGCGGGCCTGGGCGCCATGGCAACAGGCCGGCCCGCGCTCGGCTTGCCGCTCAAAGCCCTGCAGTTTCCGCGCGACTTTGGTGCACACCCTGACTTTCGCACCGAGTGGTGGTACGTCACCGGCTACGCCAACGCCGGCACACGGTCTTTCGGTTTTCAGCTCACTTTCTTCCGCTCACGCGTGGACGCGACGCAAGCCATGACCTCGAAGTTCGCCGCCAGGCAGCTGATTTTTGCGCATGCCGCCATCACCGATGTGCAAGGCAACAAGCTCTGGCATGACCAGCGCATTGCCCGCGAAGGCTTTGACATTGCCAGCGCCTCGGTGTCAGCCATGGCGCTCAAGCTGCGCGAGTGGTCCCTGAACAGCCAGGGCCGAACGCACCGCGCTCAATTGCCTGCAAGCGACTTTGCGCTGGACCTGCAGTTCACCGAGACACAGCCGCTGCTGCTGCAGGGCGACCAGGGCCTGTCACGCAAAGGCCCCGAGCCAAAACAGGCCAGCTATTACTACAGCCTGCCGCAGTTGGCGACCAGCGGCAGCCTGCGTATCAAGGCCCAGACCTTCGAGGTCAGCGGCAAGGCCTGGCTGGACCATGAGTGGAGCGAGGAGATCCTGCACCCCGACGCCGTGGGCTGGGACTGGATTGGCATGAACCTTGACGACGGCAGCGCGCTGACCGCTTTCCGCCTGCGCGACAAGGACGGCAACGCAGTGTGGGACGGCGGCTCTTTCCGCCCCGCAAAAGGCAACGCGTACACATTCCGCCGCGGCGAAGTGGTCTTCAAACCCGTGCGCCGCTGGAAAAGCCCGCTGAGCCAGGCCAGTTACCCGGTCGAGTGGATCCTGCGTACACCCGCAGACTTTTATACGGTGCGCGCGGTGATTGACAACCAGGAACTCGACAGCCGCCAGTCCACTGGGGCGATCTACTGGGAGGGACTGAGCGAGCTGATTGACAGCAATGGCAAGCGCGTGGGGCGCGGGTACCTGGAGATGACGGGGTATGCGTCCCCACTGCGGCTGTGATGGGTGCGCGCGGCGGGGCCTGGTCAGGCGCTTGGTAGGGGTCAGCAGTCAAGTCTGCGAGATGTGGCGCACGCCGGGCACTTTGACCTGGTAAGTCTGGACAAGCCTGCGTTAGAAGCGGTGTTCGAGGAAGTGCGCCGCGCGCTGCTCCCCTGACATTTATGAACGATTTTGGCCTCCAGCCCCTGGCGGATGGGCGTAAGCAGCTATTAAATAGATAGCATAACGTGAACGCCCCAGTTGCTCAGCGGTCAGGCACGCGCGGCAGACCTTGTTCCATGTCGTCTTTCAGCGCCACGCCCGACCGCTTTTGAAGCCGCATCTGGTCAAGCAGCCAGGCGATCTTGGCCGCCGCAGCCGCAGGCGCCAAACCCTCGGGCCGGATATTGGAGACGCAGTTGCGGTCGGCGTCGCTGGCGCCTGCGCCGGGTGCCCAGGTCAGGTAGGCGCCCAGGCTGTCGGGCGAGGACAGGCCGGGCCGCTCGCCGATCAGCACCAGCACGGCCTCGGCCTGCAGGCACCGCGCCACCGCGTCACCCGCCGCGACGCGGCCGTAATGCAGCACGACGACAGGCGCGAGCGTCCAGCCCTGCGCCTTCAATGCCGGTAGCAAGGCCCGCAACACTGGCACGGCGTGGTTTTGCGTGGCCTGCGCCGACAAGCCATCGGCCAGCACGATGGCCAGCCCGCCCGGCGAAGGGCTGGCCTGCAACAAGGCCAGCGAACCCTCGTCAAGTTGACGCCCCAGGTCGGGCCGCATCAGGTAGCTGCGCCGGTCTGTCGCGGCGCTGTGGCACACCAGCGCCTGCTGGCCCAGCTGCGCCAGCTCCGCCGTCAGAGCGGCAGCGTCCAGCGCCGCACCGACAGCGTCGCGCGCCCTTGCGTGAGCCAGGCGAAAGTCGAGCAGCGCGGGCGTCGCCAGCGAGGCCCCGGTGCGTGGCAGGCCGATGCGCGCAGCGGTCAGCGGCCGCAGCGCTGCCCACATCTCGCTGACAGCCGATGGCAGATCACCGGCAGGGGTCGGGGCCTTGTCGTCCGTCATGCGTTCTTGCCCAGCAACTGCCTGAAAGACGCAGGCACGCCGCCAGGCCGCACGCGGCCCTGCCCGTCGATCAGTCCTTGCGCACCCAGCCATGCCTCGAACTCGGGCGCGGGCCGTTTGCCCAGCAGGTCGCGCATGGCCAGTGCGTCGTGGAAAGAGGTACTTTGGTAACCCAGCATGATGTCGTCGGCACCGGGCACCCCCATGACGAAGTTGACGCCCGACGCCACCAGCAGGGCCAGCAACGCATCCATGTCGTCCTGGTCGGCCTCGGCATGGTTGGTGTAACAAACGTCGCAGCCCATGGGCAGGCCCAGCAACTTGCCGCAGAACTGGTCTTCGAGCGCGGCGCGCGTGATCTGCTTGCCGTCGTACAAATACTCAGGGCCGATGAAGCCGACCACGGTGTTGACGAGAAAGGGCTTGAAGTGACGCGCTACCGCATAAGCGCGCGCCTCCATGGTCTGCTGGTCCACCCCGTGGTGCTGCCCGGCCGACAACGCGCTGCCCTGCCCGGTCTCGAAATACATCACGTTGTTGCCGACCGTGCCGCGCGCCAGCGACTGCGCCGCGTCGTGCGCCTCCTGCAGGATTGCCAGGCTGATGCCAAAGCTGCGGTTGGCGCCTTGGCTCCCGGTGATGGACTGGAACACCAGGTCCACCGGCGTGCCGCGGGCGATCAGGCCCAGCGTGGTGGTGACATGCGCGAGCACACAGCTTTGTGTGGGGATGGCCAGCTTGTTGCGCACCTCGTCGAGCAGGCACAGCAGCGTGTGCGCGCTGTCAGGGCTGTCGGTGGCGGGGTTGATGCCTATCATCGCGTCGCCCGCGCCCAGCAGCAGGCCGTCAAGAATGCTGGCCGCGATGCCGCGCAGGTTGTCGGTCGGGTGGTTCGGCTGCAGACGCACAGAAAAGCGCCCGGGCAGGCCGACGGTGTTGCGAAAACGCGTGACCACGTTGCACTTGGCCGCGACGATCATCAGATCCTGCAGGCGCATGAGTTTGCTGACGGCCGCCACCATCTCCGGCGTGAGGCCGGGCGCCAGGGCGGTCAGCGTGGCAGTGACGGTGCTGTCGGCCAGCAGCCAGTCGCGCAGGCCACCCACCGTGAGGTGCGCGACCTGCCCCAACGCAGCAGCGTCATGCGTGTCGATGATCAGCCGCGTGACTTCGTCAGCCTCATAAGGCACGACAGCGTGTTTGAGGAAATCTGTCAGAGGCACATCGGCCAGTGCAAACTGCGCCGCCACCCGCTGCTCGGCCGATGTTGCCGCCAGCCCGGCTAATACATCGCCACTGCGCAGCGGCGAGGCGCAGGCCATCAGCGTGGCGAGGTCCTTGAAGATATGGGTTTCCTGACCGACCGGCATTCGGTACATCGCTGTAAGCCCAGGTTGCGGCGTTCGCACCGCTACGGCAGGTGTGCTTGTCGCCAGCCCCTATCGTAGGGGAAGTGGGTGCGGCTGTGTGGCCTGGCCGACGAAGTGGCGTGTAACGCGCTTTGCCAGAACCCCGTGCACATGCCAGATGACGCATGTTTCAGGCCGCCAGCCCTTGTCGCGTGGTCGTTAGCAGCTATCAAATGCATAGCTATTTTTGCCTGGAAAATCCGGATGCACCACTCACGCTGGCGTTTGTACTCAACGCGCCAGGTAGCCGCCGTCCACGGGGTAGTAGGCGCCCGTCACAAACGACGCCTTGTCCGATGACAGCCAGAGCACCAGTTCGGCAACTTCCTCCGGCTTTCCCAGCCGGCCTATCGGGTGCGCGCCGACCAGCATGGCGTTGATGGCGGGGTCTTCTTCAAGCCCGGTGATCATGGGGGTGTGGATGAAGCCCGGTCCGACGGCGTTGATGCGAACGCCGTGTGCGCTGTATTCAAGCGCAGCAGCCTGACTCAGCCCAAGCACGCCGTGTTTCGCGGCGGTGTAGGCCGGCGCTCCGGCAAAGCCGACGGCGCCAAGGATGGAGGCCATGTTGATGATGCTGCCGCCCCCGCTTTTGAGCATCGCCGGGATCTGGTATTTCATGCCGTAGAACACACCCGACAGGTTGATGTTGATGACCTGGGCCCAGCCGTCGAGCGGGTAGTCTGCCGTGGAGGCCTGCGGACCGCCGATGCCAGCGTTGTTGCAGGCGATGTCGAGGCGGCCGTAGCGGGCCAGCGTCTGCGCTACCAGCGCCTCGCCGTCTTCGGGCTTGCCGACGTCGGCGGCGACAAACAGCGCGTCGCCGCCCTGGGCGCGTATCAAGGCAGCCGTTTCCTCGCCGCCAGCAATGCTGACGTCTGACACCACCACCCGGGCGCCCTCGCGTGCCCACGCCAACGCGACGGCGCGGCCAATCCCCGATGAAGCGCCCGTGACCAAGCCCACTTTGTTTTTCAGCATGTCGGTTCGTCCTGTGACTCTGGCGGCATGGTGCCGTCGACCCGCCGCCTGCGGCAACGCCTCAGAAAAAGGCGCACCGGGCAACTTCAGGAAATTGTGCGCCTGCCGGAGTCACCAGCGTTTGATCTGGAACATGAAGAAACGCATGAGCGGCAAACGGTGCATGGGCCTGTGCACCGCCGGATTTTGCGCCGCGTCAGTAATCGGCGCGCAGAAGGCGCCGGGCGCGCGGGCTCATCCTGGCCAGCATGGCCTGCGTCATCCACGGATAAGCCGTGATGGCGCTGACAACGGAACGGGGCACCTTGAAAGGCGCCTGGCCGCCGCCGACGGCCTTGTTGATCAGCGCCGAGGCAGGTGCGGAGCGCTTGCCGGTAACGCCGGAAGGTGTGGAGCCAGAGAAAAAAGTAGTGGAGGTCATGGGATGTCCTTTCAAACTGACATGACGACAGAAGAAGGCTGTCGAACAGGGGTCAGGTCTCAAATGTAGGGTTAACCTGTATAAAAGTAAAACGACTTATATTTCGTTTGAATGCAATAATTTTGTTAGGTAGGCCTGCCCAAAAAAAGGAGACAAGCATGGACATCAACCTCGCCCGCACCTTCCTGGAGATCGTGGCCTGCCACAGCTTTGTGCAGGCGGCCGAGCGTCTGCACGTCACGCAGACGGCCGTCAGCGCGCGCGTGAAAACGCTGGAAGAAATGCTGGGGCGCCAGCTCTTTGTGCGCAACAAGGCCGGTGCCTCGCTGACGCCGGCGGGCGAGCAGTTTGTCCGTCACGCGATGACGCTGGTGCAGGTCTGGGAACGTGCGCGCCAGCAGATGGCGGTGCCGCCGGGGCGGCGCGCACTGGTCACGGTGGGCTGCGAGATCAGCCTGTGGCACCCCCTGCTTGTGGACTGGCTGCTGTGGATGCGCAAGAGCGCGCCAGATCTGGCGCTGCGCACCGAGGTCGGCCTGGCCGAGGAACTGCTCGAACGGGTGGCGCACGGCACCCTGGACATCGTGATTGCGTATGCGCCGCGGCAGCGGCCGGGCCTGCGCATCGAGCTGCTGATCGAGGAGAAACTGGTGCTGGTGAGCACCGCGCCCGGCGGGCAGGCGCCGCAGACGGCCGACTATGTGTATGTGGACTGGGGGCGCGAGTTTGCGGCGCAACACAGCCTGGCCTTTCCCGAGCTGTCCAGCGTGGGCGTGTCGTCCAGCCTGGGACCGCTGGGCCTGGAGTACCTGCTTGCGGTCGGCGGCGCGGGTTTTTTCCGGCAGAACGTGGTGCGCAAACACATCCAGGAAGGACGGCTGCACCGCGTCGCTGGCGCGCCGGAATTTTTGTACCCGGCCTATGCGGTGTATGCGGCCGATGCCGACATGACGGTGCTGGCGCCGGCGCTGGCCGGATTGCGGAGTGTCGCGGGAAAAGCCACCTCCAGGCCGCGCATTGCCACGGCGCCTGCAAAGGGCCCACAGGTCAAGCCGCCCCCGCGCGGGTCGTCCGTCAGCGCGTCGCGGCGCAGCCGCAAACTGTAGCCAACTGCGCGCCAGAACGCACGAGCGCACCCGACTAAACTGAAGCGATGGCCACTACATCTCCCTCCGACGCATCCAAGGGCGCACCCCGCTCCCTGTCTGGCCTGCTGCCTTTTTTGCGGCCCTACCGCAGCCGCATCGCGCTGGCCATGGTTTTCCTGGTGATGGCGGCGGTGGCCACGCTGATCTTTCCGCTGGCGCTGCGAGGCCTGATCGACGGAGGCTTGAGCGAAGCTGACAAGGGTGAACAGTTGATGGCGCTGCGCACCCACTTCTTTGAACTGTTTGGCGTGGCAGCGGCACTGGGGCTTTTTTCGGCCGGGCGCTTTTACATGGTGAGCTGGCTGGGCGAACGTGTGACGGCCGACCTGCGCAATGCGGTGTACGGCCACGTCTTGCGGCAAAGCCCGGAGTTTTTTGAAACCACGCAGACCGGCGAGGTGTTGTCGCGCCTGACCGGTGACACCACGCTGGTGCAGACTGTCGTGGGCTCCTCGCTCAGCATGGGCCTGCGCAATGCGGTGATGGGTGTGGGCGCGCTGGGCATGCTGGTGTACACCAACCCCTACCTGATGTTCCAGGTGATGGGTGTGCTGGTGCTGATCGTGCTGCCATCGGCGTGGTTTGGCCGACGCGTGCGCAAGCTTTCGCGCGCCAGCCAGGACCGTGTCGCCGACTCCAGCGCGATTGCGGCCGAAGTGCTCAACGCGATACCCGTGGTGCAAAGCTACACCGCCGAAACGCGCGAGGCGGCACGCTTTGATGCCTCGACCCAGGAAGCCTTCGAGACCGCCGTGCGCCGCACCCGCGCGCGCTCTGTGCTGATTGCCTTCATCATCATTGCCACGTCGGGTGCGCTGCTCTGGGGCCTGTACCAGGGCACGCAGGCCGTGCTGCGCGGCGACATCACGGCCGGCCACCTGGGCCAGACCGTGGTCTACGTGATCATGCTGGCCGGCGCCACGGCCGTGCTCGGCGAGGTGTATGGCGACCTGCTTCGCGCCGCTGGCGCCACAGAACGGCTGATGGAACTGCTGGAAACCCGTTCGCCTGTCACTTCACCATCAAATCCGGTTGCAGCCCCCGTCCTGCGGTCGGGAAGCGCTATCAAATTCGAAGCAGTGACGTTTCACTATCCGTCCCGGCCGCTGCAACCGGCGCTGACCGACTTCACGCTGAATGTCCAGCCGGGCGAAACCGTGGCCCTGGTCGGGCCCAGCGGCGCCGGTAAAAGTACGGTGTTTCAGTTGCTGCTTCGCTTTTACGACCCGGCCTCCGGGCGCATCGAGCTGGACGGCGCGGAAACGCGCGATCTGGCACTGGAAGACCTGCGCCATCGCGTCGGCATTGTGCCGCAGGATGCGGTGATTTTTTCGACCAGCGCGCTGGAGAACATCCGCTACGGCAAGCCCGGCGCCAGCGACGAGGAAACCAGAGCGGCGGCCCAGGCCGCGTTTGCGCATGACTTCATCATGACGCTGCCCGAGGGTTATGACACCTTTCTGGGTGAGCGCGGCGTGCGCCTCTCGGGTGGCCAGCGCCAGCGCATCGCGATAGCCCGCGCGATGCTGAAAAATTCGCCCTTGCTGCTGCTGGACGAAGCGACCAGTGCCCTCGACGCCGAGAGCGAACGCATGGTGCAGGCGGCGCTGGAGTCTGCCATGAAGGGGCGCACCACCCTGGTCATTGCCCACCGCCTGGCGACTGTGCAACAGGCCGACCGCATCATCGTGCTGGACCACGGCCGGCTGGTGGAGCAGGGAACCCATACCGAGCTGGTGGAGCGTGGCGGTATCTATGCGCGCCTGGCGGCGCTGCAGTTCAACGCCTGAGGCGATAGTCATCCCGAGCCTTGCCTGTCATCCCGGACTGGATCCGGGATCCATGCCGCATGAACCACCGCCTCAGGCCCGCGCCGCATGGAATGCGGCTCAAGGCCGCAATGACAAACTGCGGCAACCCTCTGTTATGCATTATTTGCATGAGAACGCATGAAGCCGGCCTTGGACAGTTGAAAGCCATGCGCCTAAGCTCTGGGCATTGATTCGTCCACCAGGAGTTTTTCATGTCGCAACCGTCCTCGTCACCCGCCGCCGCCGGCGCCCATCCCCTGCCCTCTTACCTGCAGGCCGACAAACTCGGCCCCTGGGGCAACTATCTGCAGCAGGTTGATCGCGTGATCCCGCACCTGGGTAACCTCGCGCGCTGGGCCGAAACACTCAAACGACCCAAACGCATCCTGATCGTCGATGTACCCATCCACCTGGACGACGGCACGGTGGCGCACTTTGAGGGCTACCGCGTGCAGCACAATGTCTCACGCGGCCCCGGCAAGGGCGGCGTGCGTTTTCACCAGGACGTCACGCTGTCGGAAGTCATGGCCTTGTCGGCCTGGATGTCCATCAAGAACGCCGCGGTCAATGTGCCTTACGGCGGCGCCAAGGGCGGCATCCGCGTAGACCCGAAAAAACTCTCGCGTGGCGAGCTCGAACGCATGACGCGCCGCTACACCAGCGAGATCGGCATCATCATCGGCCCGAACAAGGACATCCCCGCACCGGACGTCAACACCAACGAGCAGATCATGGCCTGGATGATGGACACCTACTCGATGAACACCGGCTCGACCGCCACTGGCGTAGTCACCGGCAAGCCGGTGGATCTGGGTGGCTCGCTGGGACGGCGCGAAGCCACCGGCCGCGGTGTTTTCACCGTGGGTGCGGAAGCCGCCATACACATAGGACTGGACATCGCCACCTCCCGCATTGCGGTGCAGGGTTTCGGCAATGTGGGCGGCGTGGCCGGCAAGCTGTTTGCCGAGGCGGGCGCGCGCATTGTCGCGGTGCAGGACCACGGCGGCACGATTTACCGTGAAGCCGGGCTGGATGTGCCCTCACTGCTCAAACACGTTCTGGATAGCGGCAGTGTGGCCGGCTTTGCCCAGGCCGAGGTGTTGGCCGACGACAAGTTCTGGGACGTTGACTGCGAGATCCTGATCCCCGCCGCGCTGGAGCAACAGATCACCAAGGACAACGCCAGCCGCATCAAGGCCCGCATGATCATCGAAGGTGCGAACGGCCCGACCACGCCCGAGGCCGACGACATTCTTCAGGAGCGCAATGTGCTGGTGTTGCCCGACGTGATCGCCAACGCCGGTGGCGTGACGGTCAGCTATTTTGAATGGGTGCAGGATTTTTCGAGCTTTTTCTGGGACGAAGCCGAGATCAACGCCCGTCTGGTGCGCATCATGAAAGAGGCCTTTGCCGGCGTCTGGCAGGTGGCCCAGGACAACAAGGTCAGCCTGCGCACAGCCACGTTTATCGTGGCCTGCAAACGCATTCTGCACACGCGTGAGCTGCGGGGTTTGTACCCTTGAGCGTCCGCGGCCTCGAGTCGTCACGAAGGGCCATCCTTGCGTTCAATTCAAGCAGGGGTGCGAGTGCGGGTCCGCCGGCCCGCAGGGGCCGCGGCCCCGAGGGGCTGGAGCCTACGGCTCCAAAGCTGCCTGCGCAGCTTTGGACAGGCGACAGAGGCGAAGCGCCTCGCGAGCCGCAGCCTGCAAGGCCTCGGAAGCTACACGCAATGAGCGACCGTGGGGGTTTATATCTACTGGAGTGTTTCCTTCAGCGCAGCGGGCAGCGGCAGGGGCATGACCTCGATGCCTTCTTCGATCAGCTCTATCGCTTCGGCCCGGCTGGCCTGGCCGCGAATGCTGCGCGGCTCGACGTCGCCGTAATGCATGGCGCGCGCTTCGTCGGCAAAACGCTCACCCACATCGTCGGTGTTGGCCAGAACGTGCCTGAGCGCTGACAAAAACTCCGCCCGCATGGCTGGGCTGCCAGCGGCTACGTCATGGCCAGGCAACGCGGCCGGCGCTGATGCAGGAACAGACACTTCACGCGATGGCGACACCGCCAGCTTCGCATCAACAGCAACGCCGAAATTCAGCCGGGGCGCACTCGGCATTTTCTGGATAGCCGGGTCCGCGCACAGCGGGCAGGTGACCAGGCCGCGGGCCAGCTGGCCCTGAAAATCTTCTTCCGAGCCAAACCAGCCTTCGAAGGCGTGCTGGTGCGAACACTGGAGGTTGAGGACTTTCATGCAAGGATTATCGCGTCGGACTCAAGACGCGTCGTCCTGCCAGTCCAAAACCCACGCGCCGGACAACACATTTTGCAGCCAAAGCACGCCGGTCAGGGTCTTGGCGTCGGTGACGTGGCCATCGCGGCACCATTGCACCAGCTCGTCCGGTGCGGCGGTAAGCACGTCGAGAAACTCGCCGGCATCAAGTTGACGCTCGCCCGCTGTGAGGTCTCTGGCAAACCAGATATCGATGAATTCGGTGGAATAGGAAATCACCGGGTGCATCACGCCGGCCCGGGCCCAACGCCGCGCGGTGTAGCCGGTTTCTTCCAGCAGCTCGCGCTTGGCGCATGCCAGGGGATCTTCGCCGGCATCGAGTTTGCCGGCAGGAAATTCGATCATCACCGACTGCACGGGGTAACGAAACTGGCGCTCAAGCACCACGTGGCCGTCGTCCAGCTGGGCAATGATCACGACCGCCCCTGGATGACGCACATATTCGCGCGTCGCCTCGCGACCGTCGGGCAACCTGACCGTATCGCGAAAGGCATGCAGGAAATGCCCTTTGAGCAGTTCCTGGCTGGTGATTTTTTCTTCCCGCAGATGGCGGTCCGCCGACGAATCGGGAAGCCCTGCGGGCAGCTCAGCCGAAGCCATGCTCAGCGGTGCTTGAAGAGGTAACGGTATACAAAGCCGGGGAAGGCGAAGGTGATGAACAGCGTGGCAGTGATCGCATAAAACTCCCAGCCTTGCGGCGCAATCTGCCCGGCCCGCTGTTCGAGAAACAGGCCGATGCCGCCGACCACAAAATACCAGAACACCATCTCCGCCACACGAACGGCCAGCAACTTGGGTGAGGCGAGCCTGACCACCACGAGCAGGCGGTTGCTGATGAATGGCAGATTGGCAGCCAGCAGCGCCAGCGCCACCAGCAGCCACACCGAGAAGGTCTGGTTCATACCCCCAACGACCTCACGACGCTGGCAATCGCCTGCGTACACAAGGTCATCAGACCGCCAGGCATGAGGCCCAGCAACAGCACCAGCGCGCCGTTGATGGTCAGCACCACGCGGGCATCGGCGGGCGCGACGATGGCGGTTGGCATGCCCGGGTTGGGCGCGTCAAAGTACATGACCTTCACGACACGCAAGTAGTAAAAGGCGCCGATCAGCGACATCATCACGGCAAACACCGCCAGCACGACGTAGGGGGTTTGCTGTGACGACACCAGCGCCTGCAACACGCCGAGCTTGGCGAAGAAGCCGACCACAGGCGGCACACCAGCCAGCGAGAACATGCAGATCGCCATGACACCGGCAAACAGCGGGCTGCGTTGGTTCAGACCGGCCAGATCAGTGATTTCTTCGGACTCATGGCCGACACGCGCCAGCAGCAAAATAATGCCGAACACCGCCAGCGTGGTCAGCACATAGGTGATGACATAAAACATGGCCGCGCCATAGGCGAATTCGGCGTTGAGCTTGTTGCCGTTGACCACACCGGCGAGCAGGGCCAGCAGCAAAAAACCCATCTGCGAAATCGTCGAATACGCCAGCATGCGCTTGAGGTTGGACTGCGCGATGGCCGCGAGGTTGCCAACCAGCAGCGAACCTATCGCCAGAATCGCGAGCATTTGCTGCCAGTCGATGGCCAGTGGCAACAGGCCCTGCACCAGCACGCGGATACAGATGGCAAAGGCGGCAAGCTGGGGCGCAGCGCCTATCAAGAGCGTGATGGCCGTGGGGGCACCCTGGTAAACGTCAGGCAGCCACATGTGAAAAGGCACGGCGCCCAGCTTGAAGGCCAGACCAGCCACAATGAAGACCAGGCCAAACACCAGCACCGAATGTTTCACCTGGCGGCTGGCAATCGCCTTGTACACCTCGTTGACGTCCAGCGAACCGGTGGCGCCGTACATCATGGACATGCCATAAAGCAGAAAACCCGAGGCCAGCGCACCGAGCACAAAATACTTCATCGCTGCCTCGGTGGCCGTCGCATTGTCGCGGCGCAGTGCCACAAGGGCATAACTGCACAGCGCCATCAACTCCAGACCCATGTAGATCACCAGGAAGTTGTGGCCGGAAATCATCACGAAGATACCCAGCAGCGCAAACAGGCCCAGCGTGAACATCTCGCCGCCGCGCAACATCTGGCGGTCCGCCGCATAGGGCCGGGCGTAAACCAGAGTCGCCATCATCGCAATGGAGGCAAAACACTTGAGCCAGTTGCCCATCGGGTCACTGACGACCATGTTGCCGAAGCCATAGACCGTGTTGCCGTTGACCGCATAGACCGCCGTCAGCGCAGCCACCACGGCCAGCGTGAGCAATGTCAGCACATGGGTCAGCGTGCGCTGCGGGCTTTTGACGCCGAGGTCCACCAGCAGGATGACACAAGCCATCGTGAGCAGGACGATCTCGGGAGAAACCGCGATCCAACTGAGTTTGTCAATCATCTGAATTCTTCTGGATAGGTGGCTTATTGCAGTTTGGATACTGCGACATGTTTGAGCAAGCCGGCGACCGAGCTGTCCATCACATCAGTAAAAGGCTTGGGGTAGATGCCCATGAACATCACGGCAATTGCCAGCAGGGACAGCATCAGGAATTCGCGGCTATTGATGTCGGTCAGACCTTTGACATCGTCATTGGTGACCGGGCCCAGATACACCCGCTTGTACATCCACAGCGTATAGGCCGCACCGAAAATCAGGGCGGTGGAGGCGGCCAGGCCGATCCAGAAGTTGAACTTGATGGCACCCAGGATCACCATCCACTCACCGACAAAACCGGCTGTCGCTGGAAGGCCGCAATTGGCCATGGCAAACAGCAGCGCAAACGCCGAAAACCTGGGCATGGTGTTGACCACGCCGCCGTAACTGGCGATCTCGCGCGAATGCACGCGGTCGTACAACACGCCTATGCACAGGAACATGGCGCCAGACACAAAGCCATGCGCAATCATCTGCACGATGCCGCCGGACACGCCGAGGTCATTGAAGATGAAGAAGCCCAGCGTCACAAAACCCATGTGGGCCACGGACGAGTAGGCGACCAGTTTTTTCATGTCCTGCTGGACCATGGCGACCAGCCCCACATAGATAACGGCAATCAGCGACAACGCAATCATCAGCCAGGCCCACTCGCGCGCGGCGTCGGGGGCAATCGGCATCGAGAAACGCAGGAAGCCATAGGCGCCGAGCTTGAGCATGATGGCGGCCAGAACCGCAGAGCCCCCTGTGGGCGCCTCCACGTGCACGTCGGGCAGCCAGGTATGCACCGGCCACATCGGTACCTTGACCGCAAAGGCGGCAAAGAAGGCGAAGAACAGGAAGGTCTGCGCCGTTCCGCTTAAAGGCAGGCTGTACCAGGTCGCCAGATCAAAGCTGCCGTTAGACTTGACGTACAGGAAGATCAGCGCGATCAGCATCAGCAGCGACCCGAGCAGCGTATAGAGGAAAAACTTGAAGGCCGCGTAGATCTTTTTCGGGCCACCCCAGATACCGATGATCAGGTACATCGGGATCAGCGTTGCCTCGAAAAACACGTAAAACAGCATGCCATCCATCGCTGTGAACACGCCAATCATCAGTCCGCTGAGAATCAGGAAGGCGGCCATGTACTGATTCACGCGGGTCGTGATGGACTCCCAGCTGGCGATGATGACAACCACATTGATGAAGGCCGTCAGCAGCACAAACCACAGCGAGATGCCGTCCACGCCGAGGTGGTAGTTGATGTCGAAACGGTCTATCCATGCAGCCTTTTCGACAAACTGCATTGCAGACGTGCCCAGCTCAAAACCACCGTACAGCGGCAGGGTCACGAGAAAACTGACCACGGCACCGATCAGTGCGATCCAGCGCACGCTGCGTGCCTGTTCGTCACGTCCGAGTGCCAGCAGCACGACGCCGAAAATAATCGGCGTCCAGATGGCAAGGCTCAACAATCCCATTTTTGTTCTTCCCTTGTCTCTTATTTGCTGAGCAGTTCTTTGATCATCGGCCAGGTCGCGAAATAGCTGATCAGCACAAAGATGCCGATGATCATCGCGAACGCGTAGTGGTAGATGAAGCCAGTCTGTGCCTTGCGCACCAGGCTGGAAACCCAGCCCACCAGCTTCCAGGACCCGTTGACCAGTGCACCGTCGATTATTTTTTCGTCGCCGCCCCTCCAGAGGCCGGTCCCCAGGGCGCGCGCGCCGCGCGCCAGCACTTTTTCATTGAACCAGTCCATGTAGTACTTGTTCTCAAGCAACACGTAGACCGGCTGGAAGACCCGCTTGATGGCGGCCGGCAGGGCCGGGTTGACCAGGTACATGTACCAGGCCGTGACCACGCCGGCCAGCGCCAGCCAGAAAGGTGCGGTCATCAGGCCGTGCAGCGCCATTTGCGCCGGGCCGTGGAACAGCGACGCGAGCTCGGCCATCGCCGGGTGCTTGTCGGCATCAACCGCAATCGCATCCTTGAGGAAATCGCCAAACAGCATGGGCTCGATAGCCATGAAACCGATGACCACCGAGGGGATGGCCAGCAACACCAATGGGGCAGTCACCACCCAGGGTGATTCGTGCGGCGCATGGTGGTCGCCATGGTGGCCGTGCCCGTGGTCGTCGTGATGCGCGTCGGGGTTCTGGTCAAACCGCTCCTTGCCGTGAAAGACCAGAAAGTACATGCGGAAGGAATAAAAGGCGGTGACAAAAACCCCGGCTAGCACCGCAAAGTGCGCGAAGCCCGATCCCGGCAAATGGCTCGCATGCACCGCTTCAATGATGCTGTCCTTGGAGTAAAAACCGGCAAACAAAGGGGTGCCGATCAACGCCAGCGAACCCAAAAGCGCGGTGATCCAGGTAATGGGCATGTACTTGCGCAGACCGCCCATCCAGCGAATGTCCTGGTTGTGGTGCACGCCCATGATGACCGAGCCTGCAGCCAGAAACAACAAGGCCTTGAAGAAGGCGTGGGTCATCAGGTGAAACACCGCCACCGAATAGGCGGAGGCTCCCAGCGCGACCGTCATGTAGCCTAGCTGCGACAGCGTCGAGTAAGCCACCACGCGTTTGATGTCGTTCTGGATGATGCCGAGAAATCCCATGAACAACGCGGTGATGGCGCCAATCACCATGATGAAGCTCAGCGCTGTGTCGCTCAGCTCGAACAACGGTGACATGCGGGCCACCATGAAGATGCCGGCTGTCACCATCGTGGCGGCGTGGATCAGTGCAGAAATCGGTGTTGGGCCTTCCATGGAGTCAGGCAGCCAGACATGCAGGGGAAACTGGGCTGACTTGCCCATAGCGCCTATGAACAGGCAGATGCAGATCACGGTGATCAGCATCCAGTCGGTGCCCGGAAGGTTGAGCTTGGCGATTTCTCCCGACTTGGCAAAAACTTCGGTGTAGTTAAGGCTGCCAGCGTAAGCGGCGAGCAGGCCAATGCCCAGGATGAAGCCAAAGTCGCCCACACGGTTGACCAGGAAGGCCTTCATATTGGCAAAAATAGCGGTTGGTTTGTTGAACCAGAAACCGATCAGCAGGTAAGACACCAGGCCCACGGCCTCCCAGCCGAAGAACAATTGCAGCATGTTGTTGCTCATGACGAGCATCAGCATGGAGAAGGTGAACAGCGAGATGTAGGCAAAGAAGCGGTTGTAGCCCTCGTCCTCTTCCATGTAGCCAATAGTGTAAACGTGCACCATGAGCGATACAAAAGTCACCACACACATCATCATCGCTGTCAGGCCGTCCACGAGGAAACCGATTTCCATCTTCAGGCCGCCGACCACCATCCAGGTGTAGAGAGTTTCGTTGAAGCGCGCGCCGTCCATCGCCACGCTTTTGAGCGTCATCGCGGAGATGACAAAAGCGACCAGCACACCCAGGATGGTCAACGTGTGCGACAGGCGGCGGCCAATCCAGTTGCCGCCAAAGGTCGTGCCAAAAATACCGGCGAGCAAAGCGCCCGCCAGAGGTGCCAGGGGAACAGCCAGCAGGGTGGCGGCGTTGAGGGTGGATGCCATATCAGATTACTTTCGCCAAGCAAGTTGCGCAGGCAAACAGGGAAGCCATGCCAGGGCCGCCACGGAGCCGGCTTTGCCGGGCCGTCAGCGGCGCCCCCTTGAGGGGGAGGCGGCTGAAAGCCGCGTCGGGGGGGAGCGTCATCATCATCCCTTGAGCGTGTTGAGTTCGTCCACGTTGATGCTGGACTTGTTGCGGAACAGCAGCACGAGGATGGCCAGGCCAATGGCCGATTCGGCAGCGGCCACGGTCAGGATGAAAAACACGAAAATCTGGCCGGCCATGTCATTGAGGTAATACGAGAAGGCCACAAAGTTCATGTTGACCGCCAGCAGCATCAGTTCGATGGCCATCAGCAACACGATCAGGTTTTTGCGGTTCAGGAAAATGCCGATCACCGACAGCGCAAACAGGATGGCGCCCAAGGTCAGGTAATGTCCCAATGTGACCATCATGCTTTGTCCTCGGTAACTGTGGCCACGGGTGCTGCGACCGTTGGCTGGATCTTGACCAGGCGGACCCGGTCTCCGGGCTTGACGCGAATCTGGTCGGCCGGGTTGATGTTTTTGGAGTCCTTGCGCTCACGCAGGGTCAAGGCAATGGCAGCAATGATGGCCACCAGCAAAATCACCGCGGCGATTTCCAGCGGGTAGAGGTACTCTGAATAAAGCACCTTGCCGAGCTCCTTGGTGTTGGATACCTGCGCAGCGGCCTCCCCCGCCAGTGCGACCGCAGGCTTGGGTTCCTGGCCGGGACGGAACCCGCCTATCAGCACAGCCGCCATTTCAAGCGCGATCAAGGCCCCGACAGTGGCAGCCAGCGGAAAATGCTTCCAGAAGTTCTTGCGAACACCGTCCATGTTGACATCGAGCATCATCACGACAAACAGGAAAAGCACCATGACAGCGCCGACGTAGACCAGCACCAGCGCGATCGCCAGGAACTCGGCTTTCAGCAGGATCCAGATGGCCGCCGCCTGAAAAAATGCGAGCACCAGGTACAGGGCGGCATGCACGGGGTTGCGTGCAGTGATCACCTTGAAGGCTGCAACCAGCAGCACCAGGGCGAAGACATAAAAAAGACCTGTTTTAGCGTCCATGTTCTGCGAATCTTTCTTGAGCCAACAAGGAGGGGGTCATGTCAGCGGTACTTGGCATCGACGGCACGGGCAGCGGCGATTTCTTTTTCGTAACGGTCACCGACGGCCAGCAGCATGTCCTTGGTGAAATACAGGTCGCCACGTTTTTCGCCGTGGTACTCGAAGATATGGGTCTCGACGATGGCGTCCACCGGGCAGCTTTCCTCGCAGAAGCCGCAAAAAATGCACTTGGTCAGGTCAATGTCGTAACGCGAAGTCCGGCGGCTGCCGTCTTCGCGCACGTCAGACTCGATGGTGATGGCCAGGGCCGGACACACCGCCTCGCACAGCTTGCAGGCAATGCAGCGCTCTTCGCCGTTTTCGTACCGGCGCAGCGCGTGCAGGCCACGGAAACGCGGGCTCAAGGGAGTTTTTTCTTCAGGAAACTGGATCGTGATCTTGCGCTTGAACATGTACTTGCCGGTCAGGGCCATGCCCTTGAACAGCTCGGCCAACATGAAGCTGGAGAGGAAGTCTTTGACGGCGGCGGCGGACATAAATCAGATTCCTGCAGAAATAAGGCGCGCACAGAGGTTCTTCAAACCAGCCGGGGGCGCGGAACCGGCTTTGCCGGGCCGCAGGCGCAGCGGCCCCCTCGGGGCTGGTGCCTGCGGCTCCAACCCTGCTTGAGCAGGCTTGGACAGGCGCCAGAAGCGAAGCCTCTGGCGAGCGGCGGCCTGCAAGGTGCAGAGCGCTACACGAAGTGAGCGAACGTGGGGGCTCATCAATTTTTCGCCGGGCTGCCCCAAGGAAAAATGCGGCCCCTCGGGGGGCAGCGCATTACACGAAGTGAAAAGCGTGGGGGCCATATTCATTTCCAGATGTTGTAAGGGGTCTGCATCCAGGCCCCGACGACCACCAGCCAGACCAGGGTCACGGGGATGAAGATCTTCCAGCCCAGGCGCATGATCTGGTCGTAGCGGAACCGCGGGAAGGTGGCACGCACCCACAGAAACATGGTCACGACAACAAAGGTCTTGGCGCCCAGCCAGATCCAGCCGGGAATGAAGGACAGGAACTCGAACGGGGGAAGCCAGCCACCCAGGAACAGGATCACAGCCAGAATCGCAACCAGCCACATATTGGCGTATTCCGCCAGGAAGAACATGGCAAACGCCATGCCGGAGTATTCGACCATGTGGCCAGCCACAATTTCGGATTCACCCTCGACCACGTCGAAAGGATGGCGGTTGGTTTCGGCCAGGCCCGAGATGAAGAACACGACAAAGATCGGCAGCAATGGCAACCAGTTCCATGACAGGAAATTCATGCCGTAACCCACGCCCATGCCCTTGGCCTGACCCATCACGATGTCGGTCATGTTCAAGCTGGCCGACACCATCAGCACCACCACCAGGCAAAAGCCCATCGCGATCTCGTAGCTGACCATTTGCGCCGAAGCACGCATGGCGCCGAGGAAGGCATATTTGGAGTTGGATGCCCAGCCGGCAATGATGACGCCGTAAACCTCCAGGGAGGTGATGGCCATCAGGAACAACAGGCCGGCATTGATATTAGCCAGCGCCACGTCCGGCCCAAAAGGAATCACCGCCCACGCGGCCAACGCCGGCATGATGGTCATGATGGGGCCGAGCACAAACAGGCCTTTGCTGGCAGCCGTCGGGATGATGATTTCCTTGGTGAGCAGCTTGAGCGCATCGGCAATCGGCTGCAGCAGGCCCAGGGGTCCCACCCGGTTCGGCCCCAGGCGGATCTGGGTAAAACCAATGGCCTTGCGTTCCCATAGCGTCAGGTAGGCCACACAGCCCATCAGCGGAAGCAACACGCAAATGATCTTGATCAGCGTCCACACCACGGGCCAGACGGTGCCGGGCCAGATGCCGCCCATCAACCCCTGGCCAAAGCCAAAAACGGTGTCAATCATGCAGCCACCCCTTCAAGAGCAGCAGCCTGCCGCGCATCGGCAGTGAGTTGCAGCGATGTCGCCCGCCGCACCAGGCTGTCGAGCTGGTAAATGCTGGCCACTGCTGGCCGAACGCCCACTGTGGAAAGGTCAATGCCCGCTTCTGTGGTATTGCCCAGCCGGTCCGCCGGCACCTGTGCAGCGCCTGCGCCTGGCACCTGCTTGAGCACATCCTGCGAAGACTCGAAGTCAAAACCGGGTACATCCAGCAAGTTAGCCAGCACGCGAAGCACCTTCCAGGCCGGACGGGTTTCGCCCAGTGGCTTGACCACCGCATGGAAGCCTTGAACGCGGCCCTCGGCATTGATGAACGTACCGGACGTCTCGGTGAAAGGTGCGATCGGCAGCAACACGTCGCTGAACGCCATGTTGGCCTTGAACGGACTCAGGGTCACAACCATCTGCGCAGCATTGAGCGCCGCCTTGGCCGCGGCGCCCGCCGCTGAATCGAATTCAGGCTCCGTGTTGAGCAGCAATACAGCCTTCAGCTTGCCGGCCAGCATCTGCCCGGCGTTCAGACCCTTGTCGGCCGGCTGAGCGCCCGCCAGCTGAGCGCCCACCGTGTTGGCAGCTTCCGTCAGGTAACCCACACTGGCGCCAGTTTGCCCGGCAATCCAGTTGGCCAGCGCGAGCAGGCTGCCGGCGTTGGCATGGTGCGCAGCGGCATTGCCCAACAGGATGGCCTTACGCTCCCCACCCAGCAGGGACTTGGCGATGGCCTTTGCGGCGTCCGTCGCCTGGCCGGAGGCCGGTGCAGGCACACCCTTGTCGGCCGCAATCGCAGTAGCTACATCGGCCAGCGCCTGCGCCCAGACACCGGGTTCAGCCAGCAAAGCATTGGCAACGGGCATGGCCCAGGCGTCAGCAGAAGCCAGCTCCGCTACAGAATTAATAGCGCTCAGCGCGCAGCCCTTGCGGACAGACTGCCGGATCCGCTGCGCAAACAGCGGATGGTCCTTGCGCAGGTTGGAACCCACCACCAACACACGCTGCAGCTTCGACAGCGAAGCAATCGAGGTACCCAGCCAGCGCACACTACCCGCAGGCTTGAACTCGGCATGGCGCAAACGGTGGTCAATGTTGTCGCTGCCCAGGCCGCGCATCAGCGAGGCTGCCAGATACAACTCTTCCAACGTGCTGTGCGGGCTGGCCAGCGCGCCAATGCTGTCGGCACCGTGGTCGGCCTTGATCTGCTTCAGGCCGTTGGCCACGTATTCGAGCGCGGTCTGCCAGTTGACCGCTTTCCACTGGCCACCCTGCTTGAGCATGGGGCTGGTCAGGCGCTCGTCGCTGCCCAGGGCTTCGTAAGAGAAGCGGTCACGATCGGCAATCCAGCACTCGTTGACCTCTTCGTTTTCCAGAGGCACGACACGCATGACCTGGTTGTTCTTGACCTGGACAATCAGGTTGGCGCCAGTCGAGTCGTGCGGGCTGACTGATTTGCGGCGCGAGAGCTCCCAGGTGCGGGCGCTGTAGCGGAAAGGCTTGCTGGTCAACGCGCCCACCGGGCAGATATCGATCATGTTGCCAGAGAGCTCGGAATCCACCGACATGCCGACGAAGGTCTCGATCTCGGCGTGCTCACCGCGATGCGACATCCCAAGCTCCATCACGCCGGCGACTTCCTGGCCGAAGCGCACGCAACGGGTGCAATGGATGCAGCGGCTCATCTCTTCCATCGAGATCAGCGGGCCCACGTCCTTGTGGAAGACCACGCGCTTTTCTTCTTCGTAACGCGAACCACTGCCACCGTAGCCGACGGCGAGGTCTTGCAGCTGGCACTCGCCGCCCTGGTCGCAGATCGGGCAATCGAGCGGGTGGTTAATCAGCAAAAACTCCATCACGCCTTTTTGGGCCTTGATGGCTTTGTCGCTCTTGGTGTGCACAACCATGCCCTGCGTCACAGGCGTGGCGCAGGCCGGCATCGGCTTGGGCGCCTTCTCAATATCTACCAGGCACATGCGGCAATTGGCAGCGATGCTGAGCTTCTTGTGATAGCAGAAATGCGGAATGTAGGTGCCGACCTTTTCAGCTGCGTGCATCACCGTGCTGCCTTCGAGCACTTCCACTTTCTGGCCGTCGAGTTGTATTTCAACCATATGTATTTCTTTCCGCGATCAGGCTTGCAGGGAAGCCTGAACTGGGACGGTGGAGGCCGCAGGCGTTTGCGGCTTGATCATGGCCTCAAACTCATGACGGAAATGCTTGATCATGGCGCGCACCGGCATCGCCGCTGCGTCGCCCAGCGCGCAGATGGTGCGACCCTGGATGTTGTCAGCCACCGAGTTGAGCAGGTCCAGGTCGCTCTGGCGACCCTGCCCTTTGTGGATGCGGTCAACCACCCGCCACAGCCAGCCTGTGCCCTCGCGGCAGGGTGTGCACTGCCCGCAGGACTCATGCATGTAAAAGTAGGACAGGCGCTTGAGCGACTCGACCATGCAGCGGCTGTCGTCCATGACAATCACGGCCCCCGAGCCGAGCATGGAGCCGGCCTTGGCGATGGAGTCGTAGTCCATGGTGCATTCCATCATGATGGAGGCAGGCAGCACCGGCGCCGAGGAGCCGCCGGGAATCACCGCCTTGAGCGTATGACCCTTGCGCACGCCACCGGCGAGTTCGAGCAGTTTTGCAAACGGCGTACCCATCGGCACCTCATAGTTGCCAGGCAACTCAACGTCGCCCGACACCGAGTAAATCTTGGTGCCGCCGTTGTTGGGCTTGCCGCATTCGAGGTAGGCCTGCCCGCCATTGCGGATGATCCAGGGGACCGCCGCAAAGGTTTCGGTATTGTTGATGGTGGTCGGCTTGCCGTACAGGCCAAAGCTGGCGGGGAATGGCGGCTTGAAGCGTGGCTGGCCTTTTTTGCCCTCCAGCGACTCAAGCAAGGCGGTTTCTTCGCCACAGATGTAGGCGCCGAAACCATGCGAAGCATGCAGCTGGAAGCTGAAGGCGCTACCCAGGATTTTGTCGCCCAGCAAGCCGGCGGCGCGGGCTTCGTCCAGCGCCTCTTCAAAACGCTGATAGGTCGCAAAAATTTCACCGTGGATGTAGTTGTAGCCCACGCTGATGCCCATCGCATAGGCAGCAATCGCCATGCCTTCGATCACGCTGTGCGGGTTGTACTGCATGATGTCGCGGTCTTTGCATGTACCTGGCTCGCCCTCGTCCGAATTACAGACCAGGTACTTCTGGCCCGGGAACTGGCGTGGCATGAAACTCCACTTCAGACCCGTCGGAAAACCGGCGCCGCCACGGCCACGCAGGCTGCCGGCCTTGACCTCGGCGATCACCTGGTCCGGGGTCATGCCCGCGACGCTGGCGTCGCCTTCCGATTGATTGCCGTCCTTGCCAAGGATCTTGCGAAGCGCCTGGTAGCCGCCACGCGCCTCATAGTCCTTCAGGCGCCAGTTTCTGCCATCGAGGTCCGCCAGGATTTGCGGATTGATGTGCCTGCCGTGAAAGCAGGTCTGCACGCCGGTGGCGGCGAATTCCGACAGCACGTTTTGCGCTGCGGCATTGTTTGGATTGCTGGAAAGCGTCATGGTTGTTTCGCTGCGGCTGAGGTGAGGCCATCGACCAGCTGGTCCAGCTTCTCGTTGCTCATGAAGCTGCACATCGTGAGGTCGTTGACCAGGACCACAGGAGAGTCGGCGCAGGCACCCAGGCACTCGGACTGCTGCAGCGTGAACAAACCGTCTGCGGTGGTCCCGCCCATGGTGATGCCCAGCCTGTGCTCCAGGTGTTTGAGTGCCCTGGCGCCATCCCGCAACTGGCACGGCAGGTTGGTGCAGACATTGAGCTTGTAAGTGCCCACCGGCCGCTGGTTGTACATGTTGTAAAAGGTGGTGACCTCGTGCACGGCGATCGGCGCCATGCCCAGGTAGTCGGCCACCAGCTTTTCGCTGTCCGCGCTGACAAAGCCCTGCTCTTCCTGCACGATGGTCAGGCAGGCCATCACGGCAGACTGCTTCTGGTCGGCCGGGTACTTGGCAACTTCGCGCGCGAAACGCGCCAGCGCCTGCGCTGAAAGCACGGGGGTACGCGTTGGGGTAGGTTCAGAAATCATGGTGGAAATCATCAGGTTTAGCGATCAATTTCACCAAACACGATATCCATCGTGCCGATGACGGCTACCGCGTCGGCAATCATGTGCCCGCGTGACATTTCGTCCATGGCTGCCAGGTGCGGGAAACCAGGCGGGCGGATTTTCAGGCGATAAGGCTTGTTGGCGCCGTCGCTGACGATGTAGATGCCGAACTCGCCCTTGGGGTGCTCCACCGCAGCATAAGCCTCGCCTTCGGGCACGTGGAAACCTTCGGTGAAGAGCTTGAAGTGATGGATCAGCTCTTCCATGTTGGACTTCATCGATTCGCGGTCGGGCGCAGCCACCTTGTGGTTGCTGGTGATGACCGGGCCGGGATTCACACGCAGCCAGTCAATGCACTGCTTGATGATGCGGTTGGATTGGCGCATCTCTTCAATACGCACCAGGTAGCGGTCGTAGCAGTCGCCGGTTTTTCCGACTGGCACGTCGAAATCCATCTGGGCATACACGTCATAAGGCTGCTGCTTGCGCAAATCCCATGCGAAGCCTGAACCCCTGAGCATAGGGCCGGTAAAACCAAGGTTGAGCGCGCGTTCCGGCGAAACAACGCCGACACCGACGGTGCGCTGCTTCCAGATCCGGTTGTCGGTGAGCAGGGTCTCGTATTCGTCGACCAGCTTGGGGAACTTGGCCGTGAAGTCATCGATGAAGTCCAGCAAGGAGCCCTGGCGGTTTTCATTGAGGGCTTCAATGGCCTTGGCGTTCTTGATCTTGCTGACCCTGTACTGGGACATGGTCTCGGGCAGATCGCGGTAGACGCCGCCCGGACGAAAGTAGGCCGCGTGCATGCGGGCGCCGGAAACGGCCTCGTACATGTCGAACAGCGCCTCGCGCTCGCGGAAACAGTAAATCAGGATGTTCATCGCGCCACAGTCGAAACCATGCGCGCCCAGCCACAGCAGGTGGTTCAGCAGGCGCGTGATTTCGGAAAACATCACACGGATGTACTGCGCGCGCACCGGCACGTCTACGCCGATGAGTTTTTCAATGGCCAGGCAGTAGGCATGTTCGTTGGACATCATCGACACGTAGTCGAGGCGGTCCATGTAGGGCAGCGACTGGATGTAGGTCTTGCTCTCGGCGAGTTTCTCGGTCGCGCGGTGCAGCAGACCAATGTGCGGGTCGGCGCGCTGGATCACTTCGCCGTCAAGCTCCAGCACCAGACGCAGCACACCGTGCGCGGCCGGGTGCTGCGGCCCGAAGTTCAGTGTGTAGTTTTTGATTTCAGCCATGTTTAGTTCTGCTTTGGCTTGTCATGCCGGACTTGATCCGGCATCCATATTGGCGTTCCCGCCGCCGTGGATGCGGGTCAGGCCCGCAACGACAAATGGCCTATTGCAGCCCTCCGTAGTTGTCTTCGCGGATCACACGCGGCGTAATTTCGCGGGGCTCGATCGTCACCGGCTGATAAATCACACGTTTTTGTTCAGGGTCGTAGCGCATTTCCACGTGGCCGGTGGTCGGAAAATCCTTGCGGAAAGGGTGGCCGATAAAACCGTAGTCGGTCAGGATGCGGCGCAGGTCGTTGTGGCCTTCGAAAATGATGCCGAACAGGTCGAAGGCTTCGCGCTCAAACCAGTTGGCCGAGTTCCACACCTCATTGAGTGAGGCCACCACCGGAAAGTCGTCGTCATCGCAAAACACTTTGAGCCGCACGCGCTGGTTCAGGCTGATAGACAACAAATGCGTAGCGACGCAAAAGCGCCGTCCGTCGTAGCGGCCGTCGGCGTATTCAGAATAGTCGATGCCGCACAGGTCAACCAGCTGCTCGAACTGGCAGCCCTGGGTATCGCGCAGGACCAGCGCAGCAGCGAGGTAGTCGGGCGCAGCCACCACCACGGTGACCTCGCCGAATGCAACGGTCACACGTTTGGCTTTTTCGCCCAGAGCAGCGGTGAGCGTGTCTGCGATCTGCTCAGCAGAAGCGGGATGCAAGGGGCCCATCAAGCCCTCGCAATGGTGTTGGTACGGCGGATTTTCTGCTGTAACTGGATGATGCCGTAGATCAGCGCTTCGGCCGTGGGCGGGCAGCCCGGCACATAGACATCAACCGGCACAATGCGGTCGCAGCCGCGCACCACCGAATAACTGTAGTGGTAGTAGCCGCCGCCGTTGGCGCAGGAGCCCATGGAGAGCACCCAACGCGGCTCGGACATCTGGTCATACACCTTGCGCAGGGCCGGGCCCATCTTGTTGCACAGCGTGCCGGCCACGATCATCAGGTCGGACTGGCGCGGGCTGGGGCGAAACAGCATGCCGAAACGGTCCAGGTCGTAACGTGCCGCGCCGGCGTGCATCATCTCCACAGCGCAGCAAGCCAGACCAAAGGTCATTGGCCAGAGCGATCCGGTTTTGGCCCAATTGACCACCGAGTCGTAACTCGTGGTCATGAATCCCTCGTTAAAAACACCTTCAAGTGACATGCCCGTACCTTTGTGGCGGCAGCCCTGCTGCCGCTGAATCGTGGTTATCCCTATATGCTATTCCCAGTCCAGCGCGCCCTTTTTCCACTCGTAGACAAACCCCACGACCAAAATGCCCAGGAAAATCATCATGGACCAGAAACCGACCGCACCGATTTCCTTGAGCGCCACCGCCCAGGGAAACAGGAAGGCAATTTCGAGGTCGAAAAGAATGAAGAGGATGGCGACGAGGTAATACCGTACATCGAATTTCATGCGAGCATCTTCGAACGCTTCGAAGCCGCACTCATAGGGGGAATTTTTTTCGCTGTCCGGCCTGTGTGGCCCCAGCAGCCGTCCAAGCACCTGGGGCACAACGCCGACAACAACGCCGACCAGAACAAACAACAGGACGGGAAGGTATTGGTCGAGGTTCATCGTCAATTCAACTTCTGGAAGCTGCTTTACCTTGTGCCAGTTTGCAGTTCAAGGTGATCAGCCTCGCCTGCGCAGGAGTGATCATTGCCTGTAAATGGTGCGGACGGCGAGACTCGAACTCGCACAGCTTTCGCCACTACCCCCTCAAGATAGCGTGTCTACCAATTTCACCACGTCCGCGGTTTTTAACTGCCCGGATGGCATGAGGAACCTTGCGGTTTTGGCTTTCCGGGCAGTCTCAGAGTTTACCCTGAAATTGCGCCGCTCCCTGAGGGAAGCGGCTTGTTTAATCGCGCTATTTTGTCGGAATTTGACCTGCGTCAGGTTTGGTCGGCGAAGGCGGCACAGCAAGGTCGGGGGCCGCGGGTAATGGCGCTGAAGTTCCCGGAATCTGCGCAGCGCCCGATGCGGCTGGTGCCGGTACTGGCGCCGTCAACGCAGAACCTTCCAGCACACTGGTGCCGGTCTGCGGACGCGGGTTGCCAAAATAGGCCAGCGCCAGGGTGCAGGCAAAAAACACCGCAGCCAGCACGGCGGTGGTGCGCGACAGGAAGTTGGCACTGCCGCTGGCGCCAAACAGGCTCCCCGAGCCACCGCTGCCAAATGCAGCGCCCATGTCAGCGCCTTTGCCGTGCTGCACCAGAATCAGGCCAATCATGACGAGGGCAGTAATCATCTGGGTCGCCAGAAGAGCAGTTAACATCGCGTTCATATTTATTCCTAATTTAATAGCAACCTATGCCCATCAGGCGTTAGCTGCAGCAATAATCTTCAAAAAATCCGGGGCCTTGAGCGAAGCGCCGCCAATCAGGCCACCATCAATATCAGCCTGCGCCAGCAGCGACGCCGCATTGGACGCATTCATGCTGCCGCCGTACAAAATTTTCACGCGCGCGACCTGGTCGGTCGCAGCCTTGAGCTGCGTCCGCAGCACGGCATGTACCGCCTGCGCCTCTTCCGGCGTGGCTGTTTTGCCGGTGCCAATAGCCCAGACAGGCTCGTAGGCAAGCACGATTTCGCTGATGCAGTGGCCATTGGTGTGGATCACTGCCGCCAGCTGGCGTTTGACCACCTCGCCAGTCTGCCCTGCTTCGCGTTCGGCCAGCGTTTCACCGACGCAGACAATCGGCGTGATGCCTGCCGCCAGCGCGGCCTTGGCCTTGTCGGCCACCACGGCATCCGTTTCCCCGTGGTAATGACGCCGCTCGGAGTGACCCACGATGGCATAGCGGCAGCCAAACTCCTTGAGCATGGCCGCACTGACCTCGCCAGTGAACGCACCTGACTGCTGGCTGGAGACGTCCTGCGCGCCGAGGTCAATCCCCGACAAGACGGGCACGGCGGCAACCATGGCCTTGAACTGAGCCATATAAGGTGCCGGAACACACACGGCCACGGCACACGCCGGCTGCGCCGGCAGGCCTGCGGCGATGTCGCGCAGCAAGGCCTCATTGGCAGCCAGGTTGCCATTCATCTTCCAGTTTCCTGCGATCAGTTTTTTCATGGTGCCCCCATCTACCAGATCAAGACGATTTTGCCGATGTGCTGGTTGGACTCCATCAGCACATGGGCTTTGGCGGCATCGGCCGCAGCAAAGGTGCTGTGGATGACCGGCTTGATCTCACCCCTGGCCAGCAGTGGCCAAACCTTATCTTTAAGCGCAGCGGCAATTGCAACCTTGAACTCGAGCGGGCGTGGACGAAGGGTCGAACCGGTGATCGTCAGGCGCTTGCGCAGCACCAGACCGGCATTGAACTCGGCTTTGGTCCCGCCCTGCACCGCGATAAACACCAGGCGACCGTCCTCGGCCAGGCAGCCGATCTCGCTGGCGACATAACTGCCTGCCACCATGTCCAGAATCACATTCACGCCTTTTCCCCCGGTCAGCTTTTTGGCTTCTTCGGCGAAATCAGCGGTTTTGTAGTTGATCGCGTGGTCGGCTCCGAGTTTGAGGCACGCGGCGCACTTCTCGTCGCTTCCGGCCGTCACAATCACCGTCGCGCCCATGGCTTTGGCGATCTGGATGGCCGTCACGCCAATGCCGCTGGAGCCACCCTGGATCAGCAGGGTTTCGCCCTTTTGCAGACGCGCGCGGTCAAACACATTGCTCCAGACGGTGAAGAAGGTCTCGGGCAGCGAGGCCGCCTCGGTGTCGCTGAGCCCCTGCGGCACCGGCAGGCACTGCCCCACTGGCGCAACACACAGCTCGGCATAACCGCCGCCCGCCACCAGGGCACAGACACGGTCACCGACCTTCAGGCCGGCCTGCGCCATGGCCTGGTCATCGCCGCTGACAACCACACCCGCGACTTCCAGCCCTGGAATGTCCGATGCACCCGGCGGAACCGGGTAGTTGCCGGTACGCTGCAACACGTCTGGCCGGTTCACGCCGCTGGCACTCACGCGAATCAGCAACTCGCCGGCGCCCGGCACCGGGTCGGGGCGTTCGCCGAGACACAGAACGTCGGGCGCGCCATAGGAGGTTATTTCAACTGCTTTCATGGAATTTCCAGTCATTTGTAGCTCCAGCCCTCCGACGGGCGGGCGCTGGAAGCTACAGAATCAATAGCGAATCAACCCTGATCCTGGCCTTGGGACGGACGGTCCAGAAGCGCCTTCATGGACAGCTTGACGCGGCCTTTTTCATCGGTTTCCAGAACCTTGACTTTGATGATCTGGCCTTCCTTGAGATAGTCCGTGACCCGCTCAACGCGCTCATGGGCAATCTGGCTGATGTGCAGCAAACCGTCTTTGCCGGGCAGCAGATTGACCAGCGCGCCGAAGTCCAGGATCTTGGTGATCGCGCCTTCGTAAACCTTGCCGATTTCGACTTCGGCGGTGATCTCGGCGATGCGGCGCTTGGCCTCATCAGCCTTGGTGCTGTCGTTCGACGCGATGGTGATGGTGCCGTCTTCCTCGATGTTGATCTGCGTGCCGGTTTCTTCGGTCAGCGCGCGAATGACGGCGCCGCCTTTACCGATCACGTCACGGATTTTCTCGGGGTTGATCTTCATCACGTACAGACGCGGCGCGAAGTCAGAGACCTCGGCCTTGGCTTCGCCCATGGCTTCCTGCATCTTGCCCAGGATGTGCATGCGGGCTTCCTTGGCCTGGGCCAATGCGACCTGCATGATTTCTTTCGTGATGCCCTGGATCTTGATATCCATCTGCAGCGCGGTGATACCGGCGGTGGTGCCGGCCACCTTGAAGTCCATGTCGCCGAGGTGATCTTCATCACCGAGGATGTCGGTCAGCACGGCAAAGCGGTTGTCGTCCTTGATCAGGCCCATGGCGATACCGGCCACGTGGGCTTTCATCGGCACGCCGGCGTCCATCAGCGACAGGCAGCCGCCGCAGACCGACGCCATCGAGGAGGAACCGTTGGACTCGGTGATCTCGCTGACCACACGCATGGTGTACGGAAATTCTTCCTTGGTCGGCAGCACAGCGATCAGCGCGCGCTTGGCCAGACGGCCGTGACCGATTTCGCGGCGTTTTGGCGAACCCACGCGGCCGGTTTCGCCGGTGGCGAACGGAGGCATGTTGTAGTGCAGCATGAAGCGGTCTTCGTAGTCACCCGACAGTGCGTCGATGCGCTGCGCGTCGCGCTCGGTGCCCAGCGTGGTCACGACCAGCGCCTGGGTTTCACCGCGTGTGAACAGGGCCGAGCCGTGGGTGCGGGGCAGCACGCTGTTGCGGATTTCAATGGCGCGTACGGTGCGCGTGTCGCGGCCGTCGATGCGCGGCTCGCCGGCCAGAATCTGGCTGCGGACGATTTTGGCTTCGATGTCGAACAACATGCCTTCAACAGCGACGCCATCAAACACTGTGCCGTCGGCCTTGAGCGCGGCCATGACTTCAGAAGTCACGACGCGGCAAGCCTGGGTACGGGCCTGTTTGGCGCGGATCTGATAAGCCGCCTGCAGCTTGGCGGCGGCCAGCTCGTTGACCTTGGCGATCAGCGGCTCGTCCTTGGCTGGCGCCTGCCAGGCCCAAACCGGTTTGCCGGCGTCACGGACCAGCTCGTGAATCACGTTGATGGCGATGTTGCCCTGCTCATGGCCAAACACCACGGCGCCCAGCATGATTTCTTCGGACAGTTGCTTGGCTTCGGACTCGACCATCAGCACGGCGGCTTCGGTGCCGGCCACGACCAGGTCCATGGTGGAGTCCTTGAGCTGGGTCTTGCCGGGGTTGAGCACGTACTGGCCGTCGATGTAAGCAACGCGTGCGGCACCGATGGGGCCGTTGAACGGGATGCCGGAAATCGACAGCGCCGCGCTCGAAGCGATCAGTGCGGGAATGTCGCCTTCAACTTCGGGATTGAGCGACAACACGTGAATGACAACCTGCACTTCGTTGAAGAAGCCTTCAGGGAACAGCGGGCGGATCGGGCGATCAATCAGGCGCGAGGTCAGCGTTTCGAATTCGCTGGGGCGGCCTTCACGCTTGAAGAAGCTGCCGGGAATACGACCGGCGGCGTAGGTTTTTTCGAGGTAATCGACGGTCAGGGGAAAGAAGTCCTGGCCGGGCTTGGCATCCGCCTTGGCGACCACGGTGGCCAGCACCACGGTGCCGTCCATGTCAACGATGACAGCGCCGCCGGACTGGCGGGCGATTTCGCCGGTTTCCATCGTGACCTTGTGCTGGCCCCACTGGAAAGACTTGGTGACTTTGTTGAAAATGCTCATGTTTTTTCTCCACTAGTTCCGAGCGCTTGAGGCAGCGCTTGAGGCCCGGAGAGTCGGCTGCTGAACACGATGCCATTCCACAAAAACTGCCTGCAGGCCAGGGCTTTTCTTGTGGAATGACACAGCGCGTGATCGTTTTGCCTTGCTCCGAAGTAAAAAGCGCCTGAGCTAGTGAACTAACTCAGGCGCTTCCTGTTGGTTTTACCGATTACTTACGCAGGCCAAGTTTGGCAATCAGCGCAACATAACGGGCCGCATCCTTGGACTTCAGGTAGTCCAGCAGCTTGCGGCGGCGGCTCACCATGCGCAGCAGACCGCGGCGACCGTGGTGATCCTTGGCATGGGTCTTGAAATGGGGCATCAACTCGTTGATGCGGCCGGTCAACAGGGCCACTTGAACTTCTGGGCTGCCGGTGTCGCCAACCGCGCGTGCGTTGGACTGGACAATCTCGGCCTTGATGGATTTCTCGATCATGGATTTTTCCTTGTGTAACTTGCGAGCGGACCAGTGTTCCCGAAGTGGGACTTGACCGGAGCCGTCGTGTTCTGCAGCACGTGTCCTGTGAGAAACACGCCGCTTTAGCGCAGAGCCTTGGATTATAGCCCAGGAGGCCCACCTCTCCGTCAGGCCGTCGCCAGCCAGCCCCTCAGGCGGCTGACGCCCTCGCCCAACCTGGCCGGGTCCTGACTCGCAAAGCACCAGCGCAGCCAGCCCTGCATGGCCGGCGATGGGTCTGAACTAAAGGCATTGCCCGGCGCCAGGCCCAGTCCGGCTTCCAGCACCAGCCGCTTCGCTATCTCAAAAGAGTCGCCCTGCCCCGCCAGCCTGAAAAACGCATACATACCGCCGGGCGCGGGGGACACTTCCACCCCGGGCAAAGCCTGCAGCAAAGGCACCAGCGTGTCGCGACAACGCTTGAGGTGGGCCACCACCTGCGGCGTGACCTCCTCGGTGCGCTGCAGCGCCACAACGCCGGCGCGCTGGATGAAAACCGGCGCGCAGGAAGTGTTGAACTCGATCAGTTTGCCCAGGTGGGTTGTGGCCGCCTTTGGCAGCACCAGCCAGCCGAGCCGCCAGCCGGTCATCAGGAAACTCTTGGAAAAGCTGTGGGCAACCATCAGCCTGTCGTCCAGCAAGGCGATGTCCAGAAAACTGGGGGCGCAACCGTTTGGCGACTTTTCGTAATACAGGCGCTCGTAGACCTCGTCAGCAAGGATCCAGGTGCCCGTCTTTCGACAATGCGCCAGCAGCACTTCCTGCTCGGCGCAGCTCAAGGTCCAGCCGGTCGGATTGTTCGGCGAGTTGACAATCAACAGTTTGGTGCGCGAGGTGACGGCTGACAGCAGTTCATCCATGTCGAGCCGCCACTGCCCGTCCACCGGCCTGAGGCTGACGCAGCGCACCTGCGCGCCCATGATGGCCGGCTGCGCGGTCAGGTTGGGCCAAACCGGCGTGACCACCACCACCTCATCGCCTGCATCCACCACCGCCTGCACCGCCAGCATCAGCGCATTGACACCGCCCGAGGTGACGGCAATCCTGTCAGCACCGACAGGCGCCGCCCCCTCGCAGCGCAGCGCGCTGCAATACGCGGCGATGGCTTCGCGCAGCTCTGGCAGTCCGAGGTTGTGCGCGTAAAAGGTTTCACCCTCATTCAGCGAGCGCGCTGCCGCTTCACGGATAAAGGCTGGCGTGACTTCGTCGCTTTCGCCGAACCAGAACTTGAGCACATCGCTGCGGCCCATGCCCGCATTGGCGACCTGCCGGATCAGGGACTCTTCAAGATCAAGGACAACCTGTCGCATGGCAAAACCTTTCAGGGCCGAATCATCTTGCAGCTGTGCGGCTGCTCGGCGCGCGCCGCCGCGATGGTTTTGATCACACGAAAACCATAGCCCGAACCCTCGACATCAAACTTCACGCCGGGCGTTCCCTGCCGGTCCATCACAGCCACCAGCAAGGGCTGCTGGAACTGGTGGTCAGCACGGCGCATGACACCTGTGTGCCCGGCAAACAGCACGGTCGCTTTTTCCATCTGCGCGGCGACCGACGCGGCGTCAGTGGCACCGGCTTTTTCGATGCTTTGCACCAGCGCCTCAACCATCAACTGCATGCGCATGTGCACATAGTCATCCTTTGGATTGGGAAAGCGCTGGCGGAAAGACTGGTAAAAGGTTTCGGACGGTGCGCCCACCGCGTTCGGAAACCAGTCCGCCACCGCAATCACTTTGCCGATACCGGCATCCCCCACGGCGGCCGGCACACCCAGGGCATTGCCATAGAAGGTGTAGAACTTACCCTCAAAACCGACGTCTTTCGACGCCTTCACAAGCAGCGTCAGGTCGTTGCCCCAATTGCCGGTCAGCACGGCCTGCGCGCCGCTGGCCTTGATTTTTGCGGCGTAGGGCAGAAAGTCCTTGACTCTTCCCATCGGGTGCAGCTCGTCGCCGACGATTTGCATGTCCGGGCGCTGGATACCGAGCTGCTTGCGCGCTTCCCGCAGCACGGCCTGCCCAAAACTGTAGTCCTGGCCAATCAGATAAATGCTTTTTAGCGCCCTGTCGTCCTTGAGCACGTCCATCAAGGCCGCCATGCGCATGTCGGCATGCGCATCAAAACGGAAGTGCCAGTAGCTGCATTTTTCATTGGTCAACACAGGATCGACCGCCGAGTAATTCATGAACAGGACCCGCTTGGCGGGGTCGCGCTCGTTGTGCTTGTTGATCGCGTCGATCAGCGCTGCGGCCGTGGCCGACGAATTACCCTGGGTCACCAGCGTGATGCCGTCGTCCAGCGCCGAGCGAAGCGCTGACAGGGCCTCTTCGTTTTGGCCTTTGCTGTCGTAACGCTCGAACACCAGCGGGCGGTTGCCGCCAGGCAGCTTGATGCCGCCCCGCTCATTGACCCGCTCGGCCGCCCACGCCAGGTTGCGAAACACCGCTTCGCCGGTGTTGGCAAAAGGCCCGGACAGACTCTCGATCAGGGCCACACGCACAGCCGGCTGGGTTGCTGCCGGCTGCTGGGAAAACACGGCGGGTGACAGCAGGCAGGCGCTGGCCGATAGGGTCAGCGCCCCGCGTTTCAAGAGCTGAGGGCTAAAAAAATACATGCAAAAATTTCCTTGAAATACCCCGCAACACGCCTACTTGCTGAGCATGCGGCAATCACGGTTGAGAGCCGCGAAGTGTAGGGGAAAACTCCCCGCCCCAAACCCAGGAGTAAAGATGTTCTATTCACTCGCCAATCGTCCCGCATCACGTTTTCAGCGCCACAACACGGCCTTGATCAACAACGGCGCACTCGACAGGTTTCTTGACGACACGCTGGGCTCGCTGTCTGGCGCCCGCCTCTCCCAGCCTGCAACGGTGGAAGACGCCGACACCGCCTACTCACTGCAACTCGATGTTCCGGGCGTGGCCAGGGACCAGCTCGAGATCGACATCGAAGGTGATGTCGTGCGCATCAACAGCAAGGCCGAGGCCAGGCGCCCGGTAAAAGCGGCCTACCGCTTTCCGCTGGACATCGACGCAGCAGCCAGCAGCGCCAAACTGGAAAACGGCGTACTGACATTGACACTGGCCAAGAAAATCCCGGTCAGCAACGTCACCCAGCTCGCTATCAGCTGATCGCCGTCGGAGGCCACCGCCTCGGGGCTCAGGCCACCAGCATGCCCAGGGGCCAGCGCGGCTTGATGTCGAATCTGTAAGCCGTGCTGGCCTCGTCGATACCGGCCTGCAAGCGCATGCCGGCTGCCAGCGCGATCATCGCGCCGTTGTCGGTGCACAAATGCAGTTCAGGGTAATGCACACGAATGCCGCGCTTTTGGCAGGCTGCATCGAGCTGCTCGCGAAGCAATCTGTTGGCACCCACACCGCCGGCCACCACCAGCCGCTTGAGGCCGGTGTGCTCCAGCGCTTTCAGTGATTTTTTGACCAGCACCTCAACAATCGCCGCCTGCGTCGAAGCCGCCAGATCGGCGCGTGCTTGCTCACTCATGAAGGGGCCCAGTTTTTTGGCCTGGGTCAACACAGCAGTCTTCAGGCCCGAGAACGAAAAATCAAGGTTGCCGCTGTGCAGCAAGGGCCGCGGCAGCTTCAAAGCCTCGCTGTTGCCCTGCTGCGCCAGCCGCGCCAGGTGCGGGCCGCCGGGATAAGGCAGGCCCAGCAGCTTGGCGGACTTGTCAAAGGCTTCCCCCGCTGCGTCGTCAATGGTCTCGCCCAGCAATTCGTAGCTGCCGACACGATCAACCCGCATCAATTGGGTGTGCCCGCCCGACACCAGCAGCGCCACAAACGCAAACGCCGGCGGATCGGCACTCAAAAATGGCGACAGCAAGTGGCCTTCAAGGTGGTGCACGCCCATGACCGGTTTACCCAGCGCTGCCGCCAGCGAGCAGGCGACGCCGGCCCCGACCAACAAGGCGCCCGCCAGGCCGGGCCCGCGTGTGTAGGCAACCACATCCACCTCGGACAGCGAGCGTTGCGCCCTGCCCATCACCTCGTCAATCAGCGGCAACACACGCTGGATGTGATCGCGGCTGGCCAGCTCCGGCACAACACCGCCATAAGCCTGGTGCATGTCGATCTGGCTGTGCAGCGCGTGAGCGAGAAGCACAGGCACACCCTGACCCGAGGCGTCGACAAGCGCCACGCCGGTTTCATCACAGCTCGATTCAATTCCAAGTACAAGCATGCCCTCAGTGTAAATCCCGCCGTATCGGTGGCGGCATGGATGTTGCTGGAACATGGAACTTGACTCCCATTTTAAGAACACGATGAAATCTGGATTGAGCTTTCTGATCGCCGCGCGGCGCTGCGAAATCAATGACCTTGAACAGCTCACACGCACCAGCGCCCTGGTGAACGTGATCGGGCACCTGGTGCATGCGCTGCAGAAAGAACGCGGTATTTCCAATGTATTCCTGGGCTCCCAGGGAGCAAGGTTTGCCGAACAGTTGCCGCTCCAGGTGCGGGAGTGCCGCCAAGCCGAAGATGAGCTGCGCGCCAGCTTTGACCACCTCGACACGGATGCCGGCCACTTGAGCAACGGCGCGAGGCTGTTCAGCCGCATCGCCTTCGTGCTGCACGAGCTCGACGGGCTGCCAGAGCTGCGCCAGCACATAGCCAGACAGGACGTCGCGGCCGCTGACGCCACCGCCGCGTTTGTCAAACTGATTGCCGGCCTGCTCGCCGTGGTTTTTGAAGCTGCCGACAGCGCTACCAACCCAGAGATATCGCGCTTGCTGGTGGCCATGTTCAACTTCATGCAGGGCAAGGAATTTTCAGGCCAGGAGCGCGCCTTCGGCGCTGCCACCTTCGCCTCGGGCCGGACCGATAGTCAGCGACAGCAACAGTGGCTGCACCTGATCCAGTCGCAGGAGCGCTGCGTACAGGTGTTCAGCGACTTTTCCACCCCGGAGCTGCGCGAGTTGTGGCAGAGCGGCCAAAGCCCCGCGACCATGGCAGAGCTCGAGCGGCTTCGCCGCATCGCCTGTTCGGCCGCAGCCGGCGCGCTCGACCCCAACCTCAGCCAGAGCTGGTTTGATTGCTGCACGCACCGTATCGATGCCATGAAAACGGTGGAGGACCAGTTGGCGGCCGAATTGCTGTCGTTGTGCGGCCAGAAGATCGTCCAGGCCCGCGCCGAACTGCATGACCACCAGATGATTCTTGCAGCGCACAACGGGCACGCAAACGGTATGCCGGTCGCCGCCGGCCAGGTCAGTCCGCCCGCGCTCCCTTACGGGCCCCATCTGGACCGCTCCATCCTGGAATTGGTCCAGGAACAGGCCAGCAGGCTGCAGGCCATGAGTGACGAGCTGGAAACAACGCGCGCCTCCCTCAACGAAAGAAAGCTGGTCGAGCGCGCCAAAGGCCTGTTGATGGCGCACCGCAAGCTCAGCGAGGAAGATGCCTACAAGATGCTCAGGCAAACCGCGATGAACCAGAACCGCCGCCTCGCCGACGTGGCTGAGGCAGTGCTGGCCATGGCCGACTACCTGGCCGCCGGAAAGCCCTGATTCCTGCGGCTGACAGGCCCAATGACGCACCGCCTTTGTACAGACTCGCGGAGTTCGCACCAGGATGGCGCGCCTGCACCCGCCGCCGAAACCGCACACCTTGACCTGCCGCAAGGGTCTCTTCACAGGGGAAACCCGGCATTTTCGCTGCAGTGCAGCAATCTGGCACGGTTGCTGCATAGATGTGGGCGCAGACGCCAACGGCGGTGCCTGCAAATTCGGGGGGGTTCACCCCGACCCAAGGACAAAGGCGTCCATCCACTGCTCGCGATCGCGAGTGGCGTGATGGCCGCCTTTTTTGTTTTTTCAGCCCACTGGAATTCACCATGCCAACCACACCGTCCCCCAAGCCAACCTGGTCTCGCCGCTCGGTCCTCCAAAGCGCCGCCGCACTCGGTAGCGCAAGCGCTGTCACTGGCCTTTGGCCTGTCGCCGCATCGGCCCAAAGCCCCACCCTGGAAACCAAGGCCGCCAAGCTGGGCTTCATCGCCCTGACCGACGCCGCCCCCCTGTTCGTGGCCGACGAAAAAGGCTTTTTCAAAAAGCACGGCATGACCGAGGTGGAAGTGCTCAAACAATCCTCCTGGGGCACCACGCGCGACAACCTGGTGCTGGGCTCCAAGTCTGGCGGTATCGACGGCGCGCACATCCTCACGCCGATGCCCTACCTGATCAGTACCGGCGCGGTGACTGCCAACAACGTCAAGGTGCCGATGAACATCCTGGCCCGCCTGAACCTGGGTGGCCAGTGCATCTCGGTGGCCAACGAATACAAAGACCTGAAGGTTGGCCTGGACACCAGCCAGTATGGCAAGGCGCTGCTCGCCAGGCGGCTGAAGACCGGTAAACCGGTGAATGCCGCGATGACTTTCCCCGGCGGCACGCATGACATGTGGATCCGTTACTGGATGGCCGCAGGCGGCGTGGATCCGAACAAGGACATCACCACCATCGTGGTCCCCCCGGCGCAGATGGTCGCCAACATGAAGGTCGGCAGCATGGACTCCTTCTGCGTTTGCGAACCATGGAACCGCCAGTTGATCAACCAGAAGATTGGTTACACCGCGCTCACCACCAGCGAAATGTGGATGAACCACCCGGAAAAAGCCTTCGCCATGCGCGCCGACTATGTGCAGGCCAATCCGAATGCCACCAAAGCCCTGCTCAAGGCCGTACTGGAAGCACAAATGTGGTGCGAGGACCCGAAGAACCGCGCCGAAGTGGCCGAGATCTGCTCGCGCCGCCGCTGGATCAACGCTCCTGTGGAAGATGTGATTGACCGCGTCAAGGGCGACTTCGACTACGGCACAGGCCGCGTCGACCTCAACAGCAAGTTCCAGATGCGCTTCTGGAAAGACCATGCGAGCTATCCGTTCCAGAGCCACGACCTCTGGTTCCTGACGGAGAACCAGCGATGGGGCTACTTGCCCACCACTCTCGACACCAAAGCGCTCATCGCCAAGGTGAACCGCGAAGACATCTGGCGCGCGGCTGCCACCGAACTGGGCGTGGACAAGAAAGACATTCCGACATCGACCTCGCGCGGTGTCGAGAAATTCTTCGACGGCAAGGTGTTCGATCCGGCTAACCCGAAGAAGTACCTTGACAGCCTGTCCATCAAGTACCTCAAGTCGGCCTGAGCGATGGGCACGACGATCACTCTCCCAACCCAGGGGGCAAACATGTCCAACACCGAAAACCTCCAACCCGCGTACCTCCCTGCAACCGCTGCGCCCAGCGCGCTGCGCTCCGGCACCAAGGCGGCGGTCAATGGCTTTCTGACCCATGTGCTGCCGCCACTGCTGGTGATTGGTGTGCTCCTGCTCATCTGGCAGCTACTCGGTTCACGCCCCGGAGCGGCCCTGCCGTCGCCCAGCAAGGTGGTGCAGGACACCTGGGAGCTGATCGTCCACCCGTTCTACGACAACGGCGGCAACGACGTTGGCCTCGCGTGGCAGTTGCTGGCCAGCTTGAAGCGTGTGGCCTACGGCTACTCGCTGGCTGTGGTGGCAGGCGTCGGCCTGGGCGTGCTGGTGGGCCAATCCACCTGGGCGTTACGCGGCCTGGACCCTGTGTTCCAAGTGCTGCGCACCGTGCCGCCGCTGGCTTGGCTGCCGATTTCGCTGGCAGGGTTTCGCGACGGACACCCATCGGCCATCTTCGTGATTTTCATCACCTCGATCTGGCCGATCATCATCAACACCTCGATCGGCATCCGCAACATCCCCGAGGACTACCGCAACGTCGCCAAGGTGATCCGCCTGAACGGCATTGAGTACTTCGCCAAGATCATGCTGCCAGCGGCGGCGCCCTTCATCTTCTCGGGTCTGCGCATCGGCATCGGCCTGTCATGGCTGGCCATCATCGCTGCCGAAATGCTGATTGGCGGCGTGGGTATCGGCTTCTTCATCTGGGACGCCTGGAACTCTTCACGCATCAGCGACATCATCCTGGCGCTCTTCTACGTCGGCCTGATCGGCTTCATGCTCGACCGCGCCGTCGGCTGGATCGGCGACAAGGTCACGCGCGGTACCTCGGCCAGCTGAATACGGAGCACACACCATGAGCGACAACTACCTCACCCTCTCCCAGGTCGACATGACCTTTGGCGCCGGCGGCACGGCCAACACCGTGCTCAAAGGCATCAACCTGCAAGTCCGCCAGGGCGAATTCATTTCGCTGATCGGCCACTCCGGCTGCGGCAAGTCCACGGTGCTCAACATCGTGGCCGGGCTGCTCAGGGCCACCAGCGGCGGCGTGATCGTCGATGGTCGCGAGGTCAACGCACCGGGACCCGACCGTGCCGTCGTGTTCCAGAACCATTCGCTTCTGCCCTGGCTCACTGTCTACCAGAACGTGGAGATTGCCGTCGACAAGATCTTCCGCAGCACGCGCAGCGCGGAAGAACGGCGTGACTGGGTGCTGCACAACCTTGCCATGGTCAACATGAGCCACGCGCTCAACCTCCTGCCCTCTCAGATTTCGGGGGGCATGAAACAACGGGTAGGCATCGCGCGGGCGCTGGCCATGGAGCCCAAAGTACTCTTGATGGACGAGCCCTTTGGCGCGCTCGATGCCCTGACGCGCGCCCACCTGCAAGACGAAGTCATCCGCATCCAGGCCGAACTGGGCAACACGGTGATGATCATCACCCACGATGTCGATGAGGCCGTGCTGCTATCGGACCGTGTGGTGATGATGACCAACGGCCCCAACGCCACCGTGGGCCAGATCCTGCCCGTGCCGCTGGCGCGCCCGCGCAACCGCATCGCTCTGGCCGAGGACAAGATCTACAACCACTGCCGCCAGGAAATCCTCACCTTCCTGTACGAGAAGCAGCGCAAGGTGGCACCCATCACCACCAGCCGGTCAAGTACAGGCGCCAGCCCCTCCGCCAAAGTCGCAGCCTGAGAAACGACAGCAGGAGGAGCACCCTTGACCAGCCGCACGGCCTCCATCTTGAATTCCAGTGTGTACTTGGCACGTCGTTTTACTTCACTCATTTCTGTCTCCTTGAACTGATTTTTACCCATCAGCCAAGAAGTACGTTTTTCGGGGGAAAGGTCAGTTTTCAGGGATCAGACAAAAGCGCTGGTAAGCTTCAAACCTGCTGATTAATCTTTCACTGGAAAAAAGTAGTGGCCCTGATTGTGGTGATCGACGACGACGAGGCGATCCGCACACTGATCGCTGCCGCCCTGCGTTTCGAGGGCTACGAAGTGCTGGAAGCCGAAGACGGCGCCGCCGGGCTGTCCATGGTACGCGACGACAGGCCGGACCTGGTCGTCAGCGATATCAATATGCCCGTGATGGACGGGTTTGCCATGTGCCAGGCCTTGCGCGCGGATCCCGCCATCCAGGCCACGCCAGTGATCCTGTTGACCTCTTTGCAGGAGCGCGCGCATGTGCGTGCCGGCATGACCAGTGGCGCCGACGACTACCTGACCAAACCCATCGATTTTGACGACCTGCTGGCCGCCACCGCCACCCAACTCAACAAACAGTTGATGCGCCAGTCGGCGCAGGACACCGCCTTGGGGACGGCCATCGGCGAGGCTTTGCTGGCGCAGGAGGAAAAGCTGAGCAAGCTGTACGAAAAGCGGTTGATTGCCGAGCTCGGCGAAAAATGGCCAACCGCCGAAGCCCTGGTGACCGACGAGAAGTTTTCCAGCGCCACGGTGCTCTTCGTGGACGTTGTCAACTTTCCCCTGCTGTCGGAAAAACTGTCCAGCACCGAACTCAGCGCGGTGGTGCGCCAATTTTATAAAAATGTCGGTGACACCCTGTACCTTTTCGGCGCTTTTCACATGCAGTTCGTCGGCGAAGGGCTGCTGGCGGTATTTGTCGACAGCACGGACACCGACACCGTCAACCATGGGCTGCGCGCGACGCGCGCGGCGCTCGGCCTGATCGACTCGGCCCAGCGCGTGAACGGCTTTTTGCAGACACATTTTTCAGGCCGTGCGCTGCCACGTTTTGAAGTCTGCGTGGCACTCAACAGCGGCACCGTGACCCTGGCAAAACTGGAAGACCCGCTGTGGGGCAGGCCGCAGATCCTGCCGGTCGGCGACAGCGTCAGCACCGCCTTGCTGCTGCAAAAGCAGGCCACCCAGTCGGGCTGGAAAATCGCGGCCAGTGCTTCCCTGCTGCGCGAGGTGGACGGCGGCCTGAAAACAGGCAGACGCAAACGGTTTTCCCTGGCTGGACGCAGCAACGCACTGGACGCAACCGAGGTGCTGGGCCTGTCGCTTTGACCGCGCTATTCAATTGCAAGCAGCCTGCGTACACCGGGTGCGACTGAAAAGCCAAAGGGCTTCAAGGTTCAGTGCAAGTCCGGCCCAACAGGGATCAGCAGGGGGCACCGCCGTGGCACCCCCCTTTTAAAAACCGCTCATATTTGGTGCATTTCCCGCACTGATGGCGGTGATGTCTGCGCCACGTATCATGCCGACCTCTCCCCCTCCCCCCGCCATGGCATCTTGCCTGTGGCACAAGTTTTGCATGAGTGACTGCAGGCGCAACGACGCGCCCATCCCGGCCTCCAACTGCGGGTTCTGCGCATAACGACGTGCGTATTGGTGTTCCTCATCACCGGCAACAGCCGGGTCCCTGTTTGACAGGAGAGCGCATCATGGTTTTTACCTCCTGTTTTTCGCAAGCCTGCATGGCTTCGGCGCCTGCGCCGGCAATACCGTATCCCCTGGGAGTGGCACGATGAAAAAATCCAGATTGGTCATGGTCGGCAACGGCATGGCTGGCGTTCGCACCATCGAGGAACTGCTCAAGGTCGCTCCCGATCTCTACGACATCACCGTCTTCGGCGCCGAGCCGCACCCCAACTACAACCGCATCCTCCTGTCGCCCGTGCTGGCCGGCGAGCAGTCGCTCGATGAGATCGTGCTGAACGACCGGGACTGGTACACCGACAACCACATCACGTTGCACGCAGGCAAGAAGGTTGTTGAAGTGAATCGCATCAAGCGCGTGGTGCGGGCCGTGGATCTGGAAGGCCGCGTCACCGAAGCAGAATACGACCGCCTGCTGATGTGCACCGGCTCCAACCCCTTCATCCTGCCCGTGCCCGGCAAGGACCTGGAGGGTGTGATTGCCTACCGCGACATTGCCGACACCAACGCGATGATTGACGCATCGGTGAAATATAAAAAGGCCGTCGTGATTGGTGGCGGACTACTCGGACTGGAGGCCGCCAACGGACTGATGCTGCGCGGCATGGATGTCAGCGTGGTGCACGTCATGCCAACACTGATGGAGCGGCAGCTCGACAGCGTGGCGGGAAAGCTTCTGCAGAAGTCGCTCGAAGAGCGTGGCCTGAAATTTCTTATGGGCGCGCAGACTCAAGAACTGGTGGGCGTCGCAGACGGCCGCGTTACCGCCATCAAATTCAAGGATGGCAGCGAAGTGGCCACTGACCTCGTGGTGATGGCCGTCGGCATCCGGCCCAACACGCAGCTGGCCGAAACCATGCGTCTGCACTGCAATAAGGGCATTGTGGTCAACGACACCATGCAGACCGTCACCGACGCCCGCATCTACTCCGTGGGTGAATGCGCGGCCCACCGCGGCATTGCCTACGGCCTGGTGGCGCCGCTGTTCGAACAAGCCAAGGTCGCGGCCAACCACCTGGCGCAGTTCGGCATAGGCCGCTACACCGGCTCGCTCACCTCCACCAAGCTCAAGGTCACCGGCATTGACCTGTTTTCTGCCGGTGAATTCATGGGCGGCGAAGGTACAGAAGAAATCGTCATGAGCGACCCCTTCGGCGGCGTTTACAAAAAACTGGTCATCAAGGACGACAAACTGATCGGCGCCTGCCTGTACGGCGACACGGTAGACGGCAGCTATTACTTCAAGCTGCTGCGCGATGGACGCAGCGTAGGCGACATACGTGAACGCCTGATGTTCGGCGAATCGAACATCGGCGATGCCGGCCACGAAGGCCACAACAAGGCCGCCGTCATGCCGGACACCGCAGAGGTCTGCGGCTGCAATGGCGTCACCAAAGGCACCATCTGCAAGGCCATCAAGGAAAAAGGCCTGTTCACGCTGGACGAGGTACGCAAACACACCAAAGCCAGCGCCTCCTGCGGCTCCTGCACCGGACTGGTCGAGCAGATCCTGATGTTCACCGCTGGCGGCGACTACTCGGCCACGCCCAAACTCAAGGCCATGTGCAGTTGCACCGATCACGGCCACCAGGCGGTGCGTGACGCCATCCGGGCCAACAAGTTGCTGCGCATTGCCGATGTCTTCAGTTTCATGGATTGGAAGACGCCGAACGGCTGCGCCAGTTGCCGCCCGGCCGTCAACTACTACCTGATCAGCACCTGGCCCAAGGAAGCGAAGGATGATCCGCAAAGTCGCTACATCAATGAACGCAGCCACGCCAACATCCAGAAAGACGGCACCTACAGCGTGATCCCGCGCATGTGGGGCGGTGAGACCACCGCCAGCGAACTGCGCCGCATTGCCGACGCGGTGGACAAGTACAAAATTCCGACCGTCAAGGTCACCGGCGGCCAGCGCATCGACCTGCTGGGCGTGAAGAAGGAAGACCTGCAAAACGTCTGGAAAGACATCGGCATGCCCTCGGGCCACGCTTATGCCAAAGCCCTGCGTACGGTGAAAACCTGTGTCGGCAGCGAATGGTGCCGCATGGGCACGCAGGACAGCACGCAAATGGGCAAGGACCTGGAGCGCGCGATGTGGCGCATGTACGCGCCGCACAAGGTCAAGTTCGCCGTCAGCGGTTGCCCGCGCAACTGCGCCGAGTCCGGCATCAAGGACGTGGGCATCATCGGTGTCGATTCGGGCTGGGAGATGTACATCGCCGGCAACGGGGGCATCAAGACCGAGGTCGCGCACTTTTTCACCAAACTCAAAACGGCAGCCGAAGTGCTGGAGTACACCGGCGCTTTCTGCGAGCTGTACCGCCAGGAAGGCTGGTACCTGGAACGCACGGTGCACTACGTGAACCGGGTCGGTCTCGACTATGTGAAGAAAAAGATCCTGGACGACCACGAAGGCCGCAAGGCGCTCTGGGAGCAACTGCAATTTGCGCTCGACGGCGAGCCCGATCCGTGGTTTGAGCTGGACAAGGCGTCTGTCGATGCCAGGCAGTTCATCAAACTCGAAACCGCTGGGCAGGAAGCATGAAGATGAACGACTGGACCGTGATTTGCCGCGTTGAGGACATCCCCGTGCTCGGCTCGCGCCGGGTGGCGCGCCCGCAAGGCGTGGACGTGGCGGTGTTCCGCAATTCGGAAGACCAGGTGTTTGCACTGCTGGACCGCTGTCCGCACAAAGGCGGCCCACTCTCGCAGGGCATCGTGTTCGGCACCAGCGTGGCCTGCCCGCTGCACAACTGGACCATCGGCCTGGCCGACGGCTGCGCCCAGGGCGCCGATGAAGGCTGCACGCCGAAGTTTGCCTGCAAGGTCGACGACGGCCAGGTCATGCTCGACACTGCCGAGCTGGCCACGCTGGCACTCGATCTGGAGCGGCCGGTTGCTGGACCAGCCCGCTTGTCCCCTCTCCCCCTGGGAGAGGGTTAGGGTGAGGGCAGCTACGTGATTCTGACCAAGACGGAGAGCCCTCACCCCCGCCCTCTCCCAGAGGGAGAGGGGGTCAGACAAACCAGGTCAACCTGTCCATACTGCGGCGTGGGGTGTGGCGTAGTCATCGAGTCGCAGGGCGATGAGATCACGGGGGTGCGCGGCGACCCTGACCACCCGGCCAACTTCGGGCGGCTGTGCACCAAGGGCTCGACCCTGCACTTGACCGCGTCCAGCATCGTCACGCGCCAGACGCGGCTGCTGCACCCGATGCAGCGCGCGCAGCGCGGCGCAGCGCCCCAACGCGTCAGCTGGGACAGCGCGCTCGATACGGCGAGCGAAGGTTTCGCGCGGATCATCCGCGAACACGGGCCGGACGCTGTCGGTTTTTACATTTCCGGCCAGTTGCTGACCGAGGACTATTACGTCTTCAACAAGCTGGCCAAGGGTCTGATAGGCACCAACAACGTCGACACCAACTCGCGCCTGTGCATGAGCAGCGCGGTCGCCGGCTACAAGCAGACGCTGGGGGCCGACGCGCCGCCCAGCTGTTATGACGACGTGAACCATGCGCGGTGCATTTTCATCGTCGGCAGCAACACCGCTTACGCTCACCCGATTCTGTTTCGCCGCATTGAAGACGCCAAGGTCGCCAACCCGGCGATGAAAATCATCTTCTGCGACCCGCGCCGCACCGACACCGCAGGCATTGCGGACCTGTACCTGCCGATCCAGCCCGGCACCGACGTGTCGCTGTTCAACGGCATGCTGCACATCATGCTGTGGGAAGGCTGGACCCAACCGGCCTACATCGCTGAACACACCAATGGTTTCGAAGCCCTGAAAACCACGGTGCGCGACTACTCGCCCGAGCTGGTGTCGCAAACCTGCGGCATCACCAAAGACGATTTGTTTGCCGCCGCCAGACTGTTTGCCACCTCGGCCGCCACCCTGAGCCTGTATTGCCAGGGCCTGAACCAGTCGAGCAGCGGCACCGCCAAAAATGCGGCGCTGATCAACCTGCACCTGGCCACTGCGCAAATCGGCAAGCCCGGCGCCGGGCCTTTTTCGCTGACCGGTCAGCCCAATGCCATGGGTGGGCGCGAAGTCGGCGGCCTGGCCAACCTGCTCAGCGCGCACCGCGACCTGGCCAACCCGCAGCACCGCGCCGAAGTCGCCGCTTTGTGGGGCGTGCCCTCGGTGCCCGAAAAACCCGGAAAAACAGCGGTTGAGATGTTCCAGGCCGCCGCCGACGGCGAAATCAAGGCCCTGTGGATCGCCTGCACCAACCCGGCCCAGTCCATGCCCGACCAGGCGACGGTGCGCCGCGCGCTGGAGCGCTGCGAACTGGTGGTCGTGCAGGAGGCGTTTGCGACCACATCGAGTTGCGACTACGCCGACCTGCTGCTGCCGGCCACCACATGGGGCGAGAAAACCGGCACCGTGACCAACAGCGAGCGGCGTATCAGCCGCGTGCGACCAGCGGTTGCTGCGCCCGGAGAAACCCGCCACGACTGGTCGATTGCAGTGGCCTTTGCACAGCGGCTGGAACATCTGCTGGGGCCGAAGAGCCCTCACCCCAACCCTCTCCCAGGGGGAGAGGGAAAGGAAACCATTGCCGAGGCGGACCGACCCCCTTCGCGGCCACTCTTGCTCCCTCTCCCTGTGGGAGAGGGCAGGGGTGAGGGCCTGCCCGTCTACTCGCTTTTCCCCTATTCGCTGACCGATGAAGCGAACGGCGCCGAAACCATCTGGAACGAACACCGCGAATCCACACGCGGGCGCGATCTCGACATCACCGGCATGAGTTACGCCATGCTGGAAGCCGCGCCGCAGCAATGGCCGCTGCGTGAAGGCGAAAGCACCGGAAAAGTCCGGCTTTATGAAGACGGCATTTTCCCGACCGAAGACGGCAAGGCGCGCTTCGTCAACACCGTCTACAAGCCGGTGGCCGAACAGCGCGAATCGCGTTACCCGTTTTCATTGAACACCGGCCGTCTGCGTGACCAGTGGCACGGCATGAGCCGCACCGGCACGCTGGGCCGGCTGTTTGGGCATGTCGCCGAACCTTCGATCCAGATGAACGCACAGGACATGGCGCGGCGCCTGCTCAAAGACGGCGACCTGGTACAGGTCACCTCCAAACGCGGCTCCATCGTGGTGCCGCTACAGGCTTCACCCGAAGTCGCGGTGAGCCAGGCCTTCATGGCGATGCACTGGGGCGACGACTATCTGAGCGGCCTGTCGAGCAAGGGCGAGCGGCTGGCGGGTGTCAACGCGCTGACCACCTCGGCTTATTGCCCCAGCTCCAAGCAGCCCGAACTCAAACATGCCGCGGTCAAAATCCTCAAGGCTGAGCTGCCTTGGTCGCTGCTGGCAATGGCTTGGCTGCCCGACGACCAGGTGCTGGCGGCGCGCGAGCAGCTCAAGCCGCTGATGGCCAGCTTTGCCTTCAGCAGTTGCGTGCCGTTTTCCAACGAAGTGCCACTGGGCGAAGCAGGCCGCCAGCGCACCGGTGTGCTGTTTCGCGCTGCCGGTTTTGAAGCGCCATCCGAAAGTTTGCTGGAGCAAATAGAAAACATTCTCGGCCTGGACGGCGCCGACGCCCTGCGTTACGCGGACAAAAAGAAAGGTCAGCATCGCACGGCACGGCTGGTGCGCAAGGGCAAACAACAGGAAGAGGCCGAACTCATCGGTTTTGTGCTGGCCGGCGATGTCAGCGCGCAGGCCTGGATCAAGACCCTGCTGCAGGACGAGTTGCCGGCGCAAGCATACGGTCGCTTGCTGCTGCTGCCCGGGGGCAAGGCGCCGGTGGCGCTGCAAGCGCGCGGCAAACCTGTGTGCAGTTGCTTCAGCGTGAGCGATACCGAAATCGGCACCTGCCTGAACGAGATCACCCAGACGACTGGCGGCGCCGGCTACCTGGCCAGCGACGACGACCGCCTGCGGCTGCTGCAGGACAAACTCAAATGCGGCACCAACTGCGGCTCATGCGTGCCCGAGATCAAGCGCATCATCCGCAGCGCAACTGAGGCCCGCCAACATGCCTCCGACAGCTCTGCTTGCGTACGCGCGGTGATCCCGATCCGGGTCATCGCTTGAAAACACGCGCTTAAGCTCATAACTGGAAGTTATCTGCCTTCGCCGACAATCAAGCATGTCCATCGCTCAGTACATCAAGGTGATAGGCCGTGGCAAAGACGGCGCGCGCCCGATCACGCGCGAGCAGGCGGCCGACCTGTTCGGCCAAGTGCTGGACGGCAGCGTGACCGACCTGGAGATAGGCGGCTTTTGCCTGGCCATGCGCATCAAGGGCGAAACGCCCGAGGAGATGGCCGGTTTCCTGGACGCCACTTACCAGCGCATGCAGCGCCTGCCGGCCACGGACCGGCCCACCGTGGTGCTGCCCAGCTACAACGGCGCGCGCAAGCTGCCGGGGCTGACGCCGCTGCTGGCGCTGCTGCTGGCGCGCAAGGGCCTGCCGGTTCTGATACACGGAACGGCCACCGAGTCGGGCCGGATTTTTACATCGAACGTGCTTTCCGCCCTTGATATCCATGCGCTGGCAGCTATCAAAACAATAGCAAACGGTGAAGTGGTCTTTGCCGCGACCGAGCTGCTGTGCCCCGGCCTCAAGCGCCTGCTGGACGTGCGCCGCGCTGTCGGGCTGCGCAACCCGGCGCACAGCCTGGTGAAGATCATGAACCCCTGCCTGGGCAAGGCGCTGGTGGTCAGCAGCTACACGCATCCCGAATACGCCATCTCCATGGGTCAGACCTTCGAGCTGATCGAAGCCAACGCGCTGCTGCTGCGCGGCACCGAAGGCGAGGTTGTGGCCGACGCACGGCGCACACCGCAGATGGAAGCCTTTATTGACGGCAAACGCACCTTGCTACAGGCCGCGCAACCGGGAACGCTGGCCAGCGTGCCGGATCTGCCCAAAGAAATCGACAGTGACAGCACCGCCGCGTATATCCGCGCTGTCCTGTCAGGCACTCACGCCGTACCTGCATCGATAACACGGCAGGTGGAACATATCTTGCAACTGACTTCACAACTATGACCAGCCACCATTCCCCTCTGACGACCTCCGGTCGCTGCACCCTGGTCGGTGCCGGCCCGGGTGACCCCGAGCTGCTGACGCTCAAGGCGCTCAAGGCCATCCAGGCCGCCACCGTGCTGCTGGTGGACGACCTGGTCAGCGACGAGATCGTGGCCTTCGCCCCGCCCGGCGCGCGCATTGTGTACGTCGGCAAGCGCGGCGGCTGCAAGTCCACGCCGCAGGAGTTCATCGAAAAACTCATGATCATGGCTGTGCGCGAGGGCGAAAAGGTGGTGCGCCTCAAGGGCGGCGACCCTTTCATTTTCGGACGCGGTGGCGAGGAAGTCGAACACCTGCGGGCCGCCGGCATTGACGTGCAAATCATCAACGGCATCACTGCCGGCCTGGCCGCGGTGACCTCCCTGGGCGTGCCGCTGACACACCGCCAGCACGCCCATGGCGTGGTGTTTGTCACCGGCCACGCCAAACCGGACGACCAGGGCACGGACTGGCGCGCCCTGGCCGACACCGCGCGCAAGGCCAAACTCACGCTGGTGATCTACATGGGCGTCAGCGGCGCCGGACGCATCCAGCATGAACTGCTGACCGGCCTGCCGGCGACCACGCCCGTAGCCGTGATTCAGAACGCCACACTGGCGACCCAGCGCCACATCACCACCACGCTGGGCCAGATGACCGGCGCGATCAGCGAATCCGGCCTGGCCAGCCCGTCGGTGATCGTGGTGGGCGATGTGGTCAGCGGCGTAGCGGCCGCAGCAGAACACCCGACGCAATTTCGCGCTGCCTGACGCTGCCCCTTGGCCTTTGCGGTGGCCTCCGGCTCTTTGCACCCAGCTACACTGCCCTGTCCCGGTCAGGCTGATTTGCTCTATTTTTGATAGCTGCTCATGCCCGTCAATCATGGGCTGGAGGCCGATTTGATTCAAAAATTTGACGTGGTGGTGATAGGCGCCGGTGCCGCCGGCCTGTTTTGCGCTGGCATTGCGGGCCAGCGCGGCCTGAAGGTACTGCTGGTGGACCATAGCGAGAAAGTGGCCGAGAAAATCCGCATCTCTGGCGGTGGCCGCTGCAACTTCACCAACCGCGACACCACACCCGCCAACTTCCTGGGCGAGAACCCGCACTTCTGCCGCTCCGCCCTGTCGCGCTACACGCCGCAGGACTTCATCGCCCTGTTGCAGCGCCACCAGATCTCTTTTCATGAAAAGCACAAAGGCCAGCTTTTTTGCGACCGATCAGCCGAAGACGTGATCAACATGCTGCTTGCCGAGTGCGGCGTGGGCGGCGTCACGCGCTGGCAGCCATGCAGCATCAAAAGCATTACCAACCCACAACCGACGGGCGCAACCAGCTATCAAATTGAGAGCGACCGGGGTCTGATTGAAGCACCGCAGGTGGTGATTGCCACAGGCGGGCTGTCGATCCCCAAGATAGGCGCGACTGATTTTGGCTACCGCATCGCCAGACAGTTCGGCCTGCGCCTGGTCGACCCACGGGCCGGCCTGGTGCCGCTGATCTTTGACGGCGAAGCCTGGGCGCCGTATGCGCAGCTGGCGGGACTGGCCCTGCCGGTACTGATGGAGACCGGGCCAGCGGACGCCACACCGAAACAGCGCAAAAAAGCCGCGGTGTTTGCCGAAGACCTGCTGTTCACCCATCGTGGCCTGAGCGGCCCGGCGGTGCTGCAGATTTCCAGCTTCTGGCGCGAAGGCCAACCGGTGCGCATCAACCTCGCGCCCGGCGTTGACCTGCCCACCCTGCTGCTGCGCGCCAAGGCCAGCTCGAAAAAGCTGATCGCCAACGAACTGGCCACTCTGGTGCCGGGCCGGCTGGCCGACGCCTGGGCCAGCCGCGACCCGGCCTGGCAAAAACCCGTCAGCGAAGCCACCGACAAAGCCCTGACCGCGCTGGCCGACCGCCTGGCCGACTGGCAGCTGACACCGACGGGCACCGAGGGCTACAAAAAAGCCGAGGTCACCTTGGGCGGCGTCGACACGCGGGACCTGTCGTCCCAGACCATGGAGTCGAAGCAGCCTGGCCTGTACTTCATCGGGGAAGTGGTGGACGTGACCGGCTGGCTAGGCGGCTACAACTTCCAGTGGGCCTGGGCCAGCGCCCATGCCTGCGCAGAAGCCCTGGCGCAAAAGCACCACACCGGCTCCCAGACCCCGCTTTGACCAGCAAGGGCCGCGGATCTGGCTCTGCCAGTCCGCAGGCGCAGCGCCCCCTCGGGGGGCAGGGAGTTACACGCAGTGAATGACCGTGGGGGCTCCAGGTCTGGCCGCGGAACCGGCTTTGCCGGGCCGCAGGCGCAGCGACCCCCGCGGGGGGCAGGGAGCTACACGAAGTGAGCGACCGTGGGGGCTCTGGCGTGCCGCGGGTCCGGCTCTGCCGGCCCGCAGGCGCAGCGCCCCCTCGGGGGGCAGCGCAGTACACGCAGTGACAAGCGTGGGGGCTGGTATATAATCCAGGGCTTTGCTAGCAAACCCGCGTCCGGCCTGATTCTGATCAGATCGCATGGCTAATCAGACGCATATTTTTGGACCCCTTCATCAATGACGACCATTCGTGTAAAAGACAATGAGCCCTTCGACGTGGCTCTGCGCCGTTTCAAGCGCACCATCGAAAAACTCGGCCTGCTGACCGACCTGCGCGCCAGAGAGTTCTACGAAAAGCCGACCGCCGAGCGCAAGCGCAAGAAAGCTGCCGCCGTCAAGCGCAACTACAAGCGTATCCGCTCGATGCAGCTGCCCAAGAAGCTGTACTAAAAGTACACGCCTCACGGCAAACCAAAAGCCCGCACGAGGACGCTCTGCGGGCTTTTGTGTTTTTGAATCCTTTTTGAAATTTCAACCCGTTTCCTGGAGACCCTCATGTCCCTCAAAGACCAGATCACCGAAGACATGAAAAACGCCATGCGCGCCAAGGACAGCGAGCGCCTGGGTACCATCCGCCTGCTGCTGGCGGCGCTCAAGCAGAAAGAAATCGATGAGCGCGTGGTGCTTGACGACGCCGCCGTGGTGGCCATCGTCGACAAGCTGATCAAGCAGCGCAAGGACTCGATCGAGGCTTTCCAGAAGGCCGAACGCAAAGACCTGGCCGACAAGGAAGCCGCCGAACTGGTGGTGCTGCAGGCCTACCTGCCGGCACGCCTGAGTCTTGAGGAAGTCACGGCAGCCGTCAAGGCCATCGTCGCCGAACTCGGCGAATCATCAGGCAGCAAACCAGGCTCTGGCGACATGGGCAAGGTCATGGGTGCAGTGAAAGCCAAACTCGCCGGCAAGGCCGACATGGGCCAGGTGTCCGCAGCGGTGAAGGCGGCGCTGGCGGGCTGACCGGCACTCAGCCGGGCAGTCAAGGCTTTCGGCGCCTGACGGCTTTTAGCGGGAGCAACTCTTGCGCGAGCGCGACTTGTGCGAATTCAGGGTCTTTGTGAACCAGGACAGCCCTGGCTTGCTGGGCAGCGGCAGCTATCCACGCGTCAGCCACTGACAGGGGGTATTGCGCCTTGATTTCCGCTGCGGCGATGAGCAGTTCAGGCGTTTCATGTATCCAGACGATGGGCAGCGCCAGGCACTGCTCATAAGCCAAACGGGCATCCGCCTTGGTCTCATCGCGCCAGACACGGTACATCAACTCCATCAACGTGATGAAGCAGCCGACACATTGCGCCTGGCCGCTTTGGGCCAAAGCCAGAATCTCGGCAACCCGTTCTGCACCGGGTTCATCGTCGCGCAGACAGAGTAGCGCCGAGGTGTCCAGCAGGTATGTCTTCATGTCTCGCGGGCTGCTTCTTTGCGGCGATCAGCCAACAGGCGCTTGGTCGACCCGCCTGCACCCCGACCGCGAAATGCTGCAATCGGGTCCGAACGCACTGGCAAAACGCGAATGCCGTCCTTGTCCACCAGCCACTCCAGACGATCCGCCGGGCTGAGGTGAAATAACTTCCGGATCTGAGCAGGAACAACGGTCTGCCCGCGTTCGGTGATGGTACTTTGCATGATGGGGTCTTCCTCAGTTTTGAATTATTATAACGAAATAAAATAATTCACTCAAGTCCCATTCCAAGACCCAAAAACGTTAGCTCCCCGCCACTTTCATCCGGTTGATCAGGATGGACCCGACGCTTTTGGCACCGTAGTTGTAGACATCGGCGCCCACCGCCTGGATGCCCATCAGCATGTCCTTGAGGTTGCCGGCAATCGTGATTTCTTCGACCGGAAACGCAATCTGGCCTTTTTCGACCCAGAAGCCAGAGGCGCCGCGCGAGTAGTCGCCGGTCACGTAGTTGACGCCCTGCCCCATCAACTCGGTGACAAACAGGCCGGTTCCGAGTTTTTTCAGCATCGCGTCGAGGTCATCGCCCGCTCTGGTCTTGCGGCTGCTCATCACCAGGTTGTGCGAGCCGCCGGCGTTGCCGGTGGTGCGCATGCCCAACTTGCGCGCCGAGTAGGTACTTAAAAAGTAGCCGCGCACGATGCCGGCGTCCACCACCGTGCGGGCACGCGTCTTGACGCCCTCTTCATCAAACGGCGAGCTGCCTTTGCCTTTTTTCACGAACGGGTCTTCGGTGATGTCGATGTGCGCCGGAAACGCCGGCTTGCCCAGGCTGTTGAGCAAAAACGTGCTTTTGCGGTACAACGCCCCACCGCTGATGGCCTGCACAAAGCCGCCCAGCAGGCCGGCGGCCAGCGGCGACTCGAACAGCACCGGGCACTGCGTGGTCTTGATCTTGCGGCTTTTCAGGCGCGACAGCGTGCGCTCTGCGGCGTAACGGCCCACCGCCTGCGCGCTGGCCAGTTCGCTCGCATCGCGCATGGAGCTGTACCAGGCGTCCCGCTGCATCTGGCTGCCCTTGCCTGCAATCGCTGCGGCCGAGATGCTGTGGCGCGAGCTGGCATAACCGCCGCGAAAACCACGCGTGTGGGCGCTGAAAAAATGGCTTTGCTGGGCCGACACGCCCGCGCCCTCGCTGTTGGTGATGAGTTTGCTGGTGTCGAAGACAGCGGCTTCACATTCCAGCGCCAGGTGGGCAGCCCCTTCGGAGTCAATCGCCCAAGGGTGAAACAGGTCCAACTCGCGGTACACACGCGCGATGTCGCGGTCGGCCGGCAAGCCCGAGGTCTTGTCTTCAGCCGTGAAACGCGCAATGTCGTAAGCGGCCTGCACCGTCTGCTGGATCGCAGCTTTGGAAAAATCGCTGGTGGCGGCATTGCCGCGTTTCTGGCCGAGGTAGACGGTGATGCCCAGCGACTTGTCGCGGTTGCGCTCGACATTTTCAAGCTCGCCCTTGCGCACGCTGACACTCAGGCCGCAGCCTTCGGAGGCTTCCGCAGCGGCGTCGGTGGCACCGATTTTTTTGGCGTGAGCCAGCGCGCTGTCGACCAGGTCTTCGAAGAAATCGCGGTGGTAACTGAAGCCCGACTCGGGAAGCGAGTCGGCGGACGTTGTCTTGGTGGTCTTTGGGGTCATATGGGTAGCTATGATACTGACTGCTATGAACAACAAGACTCCCAAGGCCATCAAGGGCTACTGGTCCAACGGCCGCTTCGTGAAACCCGAGGAAATTGCCCTGGAGGAAGTGGGCCCACCCAGCAAGACCCAGCTCAAGGCCGAGGCTGATGAAAAACAGGCGCTCGGCGAGGCGCTGCTGACCCTGCGCGCCGACCTGATGGCGCGGCTGGATCTGCCCGAAAAACTGCTGGACGCCGTGAAACAGGCCAAACGCATCACCAACTTCGAGGGCCGGCGTCGCCAGATGCAGTTCATCGGCAAGCTGATGCGCCCGCTGGACACCGGGCCGATACGCGCCGCCATCGACGAACAGGCCAACGGCTCGGCCGACCTGACACTGATCCTGCACCTGACCGAACAATGGCGTGACAGGCTGATTGCCGACGACGAGGCGCTGGGCGACTGGCTGACCGAACACCCGGACACCGATTCGCAGCAGCTGCGCGCCCTGATCCGTCAGGCGCGCAAGGACGCCAAACCCGAAAAACCCGGTGAAGCGCCGCGCCACGGCAAGTCCTACCGCGAGATTTTCCAGCTGGTGCGCCAGGCGCTGACGCCGGAAGTGCCATGAGCAGCCACGACGCCGTCAAGATCGGCATTGTCTCGGTCAGCGACCGCGCCTCCAGCGGCGTCTATGAAGACAAGGGCCTGCCCGCGCTGAAAGAGTGGCTGGGCCGCGCGCTGCGCAATCCGCTGACCTTCGAGGAACGCCTGATCCCCGATGAAAAAGAACACATCAGCGCGACATTGATTGAACTGGTCGATGCCGGCTGCTCGCTGGTGTTGACCACCGGCGGCACCGGGCCGGCCCTGCGCGACGTGACGCCCGAAGCCACGCTGGCGGTGGCGCACAAGGAAATGCCCGGTTTTGGCGAACAGATGCGTCAGATCAGCCTGAAATTTGTGCCTACAGCCATTTTGTCGCGCCAGTGCGCAGTGGTGCGCGGGCAAAGCCTGATCATGAACCTGCCCGGCCAGCCCAAATCGATTGCCGAAACGCTGGAGGGCCTGAAAAACGCCGACGGCTCGCAGGCCGTGGCTGGCATTTTTGCAGCGGTGCCGTATTGCATTGACCTGATCGGCGGGCCCTACCTGGAAACCGATGATGCGGTGTGCAAGGCCTTTCGCCCCAAATCGGCAATTCGGCCACAGGCCAGTTGATTTTCGTAGCTGCTCAGCACCTCTTGGCGATCACCGGCAAACAGGGGAGCCCTCACCCTAACCCTCTCCCAGAGGAAGAGGGAACAAGAGGCCCGTGTTACTCCCTCTCCCCCTGGGAGAGGGCAGGGGTGAGGGCAAACGGCACACAGGGAGCTGGGTAGTTGCTGGTTTTTAAGAAAAAACGGCCGACAGCCCTTGCCTGACGTGCGTCGATAGCTATCTAATTTATAGCAGTTCGCCAACCATGCTATCCCCTGCATCTTCGCTATCTGCCGACCCCGCTGCACCGCTGGTGTTCCAGGCCCGGCTGGAGCCCCAGGGGCTGCGCTTTGACGCGCCCGCCGGGCAGACGCTGCTGCAGTCGGCCGTGGGTGCCGGCATCGGGCTGGAGAGCTCCTGCCGAAATGGCACCTGTCGCAGCTGCATCTGCCGGCTCGCCAGCGGGCAAGTGAACTACCGCATCGAATGGCCGGGACTGAGCGCCGATGAAAAAGCCGGGAGGTTCATCCTGCCCTGCGTGGCCTACCCGGTGTCGGACGTGGTGATGACGCTGGTGCTGCTGTAGTTTTATCAAAACTCTGGCTCCAGCCCTTACAGGACGGACGCTACCAGCTACATGTTTGATAGCAGGGTGATCACACATTGACAGGGGCTTGCCGCAAGGTCGGGCAACACAACCATGCATGCAGTCGGTTGTCATACAAATCTGCAAGGATGGTGAAATGGACTTTCTACCCCCTCTTGCCGATGCCTATCGCTTTGCCCGCACGCCTGACGCGGCAGCGACCTTTGCCGAGCATGAAGACCTGAAGGCCATCCTGCTGGCGGGTGGCGCGCATTTTGAAGTGCATACCGTGGCCGAGGTGCACACCGCCGGGCCGTCGTTTTCGCTGTTCAGCGCGGCCATCGGCTCGCGCGACCCCCAGGCGCCGGCGATTGGCTTTTTTGGCGGCATCCACGGCCTGGAGCGCATAGGCACGCAACTGATCCTGCACTACATGCGCGCGCTGCTGTTTCGCCTCGAATGGGACACGCTGCTTCAGCAGCAATTGCAAAAAATCCGGCTGGTTTTCATGCCCATCGTCAACCCCGGCGGGATGTGGGCCCACAAACGCGCCAACCCGCGCGGCGTGGACCTGATGCGCAATGCGCCGCAACGCGCCGAAGGCCGTGTGCCATTCCTGGCGGGTGGGCAAACACTCACACCGCTGTTGCCCTGGTACTGCGGCCGGGCCGGCCAGGCGATGGAGACCGAAAGCGCCGCCCTGCTGCAAGTCGTTCGCGAGCAGCTGGCCTGCCGGCCTTTCAGCCTGGCGCTCGATTGCCATTCGGGTTACGGCTTCACAGACAGCCTCTGGTTTCCCTACGCGCGCACGCGCCGGCTGATGGCGCATCTGCCGGAGATGTTTACCCTCAAGGCCATGCTGGAGCAGTCGATGCCTCACCACGACTACAGCTTCGAGCCGCAAAGCAACCAGTACCTGTTGCACGGCGACCTCTGGGACCACGCCTATGACCACACGCCCGAGGACCACGTGTTTTTGCCGATGACGCTGGAGCTCGGCTCATGGTTGTGGATACGCAAGAACCCGCGCCAGCTGTTCTCGCGGCACGGCATCTTCAACCCGATCAAGGCGCACCGCATCAAGCGGGTGCTGCGCCGCCATGCGGACCTGCTGGACTTCCTGGCGCGTGCAGCCTTTGCCGCGCCGGGCTGGCTGCCGCTGGCAGCGCGCCGGGACCAACTCCAGCAACTGGCCACCGCCCACTGGCGGCCAAGGCGGGCGCTGTGACCTGGGTGCTGCTGCGGGGCCTGGCGCGGGAGGCGCGCCACTGGGGCGGGCTGCCGCTGCAACTCGCGACGCGGCTCCCGCAGAGTGCCGCCAGCGGCGTGGTTGCGCTGGATCTTCCGGGCAACGGCGAATTTTTCAGGCTGCGCTCGCCGGATTCAGTGCGGACCATGGTGGCTTTTGCGCGCGAGCGCTTGCTGGCCCAAGGCCTGCCGCCGCCCTACCGGCTCCTGGCGATGTCGCTGGGCGGCATGGTCGCCACCGACTGGGCGCAGCAGTTTCCCGGCGAGGTGGGCGCGCTGGTGCTCGTCAACACCAGCATGCGCCCCTTCAGCACCCCTACCCAACGACTGCGCCCTGGCACCTGGCCGTCGCTGCTGCGACTGGCCGCGCGTTGGGACGATGCGAGCAGCGCAGAGCGCGTCATCCACGGGCTGACCTGCCGCCGCAGCACCACGCTGGAGGAAGACATCGCGGACTGGGTCGACATCCGCCGCAGTGCGCCCGTGCAGCCTGGCAACGCCTGGCGGCAGCTGTGGGCCGCAGCACGGTTTTCCGCCGCTGCGTCCGCGCCAGCCTGCCCCACCCTGCTGCTGTCATCACACGCTGACGCGCTGGTGAGCGCGCACTGCTCGCAGCAGCTGGCCTTTGCCTGGCAGGCGGTGCATCACAGCCACCCTTGGGCCGGCCATGACCTGCCGCACGACGACGCCGACTGGGTGTGCCAGCATATCGCTGAATGGTTGCCCGGGCCCTGAGACGCTCCGTTTTTGATAGCTGCTTGCGCTCGTGCGCGAAGGGCTGCAGGCACTTTTGACGCCTGAAGTTCGGGGGAGTCTGAAGGTTTTTCGCATCCGGCAAGCGCATCTGCGTCAACTCGGCGAGAATCGCGCTGGCCCAGCCCGGGCCACCAGCCCACACCGCCTTGACAACACTGCCCGCACTTTCGCCTGAACCTGCCAGCCCCGCCGCCGGGTCGGTGCGATCCAGGCGCACCTGGGCGCTGGCGATGGGCACCGCCGCTGTCTGGTACCTGGAGCCGGCGCTGGCAGAAATGGCCGAACTGGTGGGCGGGATTGCCTGCTCGGCCAACAAGTCGCTGACCAGGGATGCCATGGCCAAGATGCGCGCCAAGGCCGCAGAGCTGCGCCAGCAAATCGGCCCACTCCCCGCCAGCGCCCTGGCCAAGGTCGTCAGGCGCACCGGGGCGGCCAGCGGCGCGGTGCTCGACAAAGGGGCGCGAATGAAAGAGCTGCAAACCAGCTGGGACCATTTTCTGGCCTGCCTTCGCTCCAAAGGCGCGTCTGCCTGACCCCAGTGCAAAACGGGCAGTGGCCTGCGCCTGATGACTTGTCCCACCATGATGTCCCGATGACGCTTGTTCTCCCGCTGCCGCGCACTGCGCTGGTCCGTTGGCTGGTGAGCGTGGCCATGCTGGGCGGCGGCGCCGGGCCAGGCCTTGCTGCTGCGCCGTTTGAAAACACCATCGCCCAGCGCACCCTGGCCTGCACCGCCTGCCACGGCCCCCAGGGACGCGCAGCGCCCGATGGTTACTACCCGCGTCTGGCCGGCAAGCCCGCAGGCTACCTGTACAACCAGTTGCTCAATTTCCGCGACGGGCGGCGCCACTACGGCTTGATGGCGCAACTGGTGGAGCCGCTGAGCGACGTCTACCTGATGGAAATCGCCCAGTATTTTTCTGACCTGGACGTGCCTTACCCTCCGCCGCTGCCGGCGGCCGCCTCGGCCGAAGTCTTGCGCCAGGGGCAACAACTGGTGATGCAGGGCGATCGGGCTCGGCAGTTGCCGGCCTGCGTGTCCTGCCATGGCCAGGCCATGACGGGCGTTGCCCCCGCCGTTCCGGGCCTGTTGGGCCTGCCGCGCGACTACCTCAATGCGCAGCTCGGGGCCTGGAAAACCGGCCAGCGCCGCGCCCACGCGCCGGACTGCATGAAGGCCGTCGTTGACCGGCTGAACCTCGATGACATCCACGCCGCCGCCAGCTGGCTGGCCGCCCAGCCTCTGCCTGCCAGCACCCGGCCAGCGGACAAGGCGCCCGCGCTGGCACCGGGCGCCGCCACCGTGCAGTGCGGCAGCGCAGCGGCCGCCCTGCCGGGGACTCGCCCATGAAAAGATTATGGCTGGGCTTGCTGGTGGCCGGCCTGCTGCTGGTCGGCGCGCTGGCCTTGGTCGGGTCGCTCAATGTGCGTGACGAGGTCGATGTCGATGCCACCTCGCCGCTGGCCGCCGCCGGCCCGCGCGACAGCCTGGTCGCGCGCGGCGCCTACCTGGCGCGGGCGGGCAACTGCATGAGCTGCCACACCGCACGCGGCGGGCAAAGTTATGCGGGCGGGCGGGCCATCGACACGCCATTTGGCAGCGTGTTCAGCTCCAACCTGACCCCGGACGAGCAGACCGGCCTGGGCGCCTGGTCACCCGCGCATTTCTGGCGCGCCATGCACAACGGCCGCTCCAGAGACGGCCGCCTGCTGTCCCCGGCTTTTCCGTATCCGAGCTACACCCAGGTCACCCGCGAGGATTCGGACGCGCTGTTTGCCTACCTGCAAAGCCTGCCTGCGGTGATACAGCCCAACCAGCCGCACACCTTGCGCTTTCCCTATGACACGCAAGCCGCGCTGGCGGTCTGGCGTGCGCTTTACTTCAAGCCCGGCGTTTACGAAGCCGACAGCCAGCGCAGCGCCGAGTGGAACCGCGGCGCCTACCTCGTCAGGGGGCTGGGACACTGCGCCGCCTGCCACAGCGCGCGCAACGCGCTGGGTGCCAGCAGCAACGCCCTGGACCTGGCCGGCGGCCTGATTCCGATGCAGAACTGGTACGCGCCCTCGCTGGCTTCGCCGCATGAGGCCGGTGTGGGCGACTGGGACCGCGGGTACATCGTGGGCTTGCTGAAAACTGGCGTCTCGCCGCGCGCCTCGGTCACCGGCCCGATGGCCGAGGTGGTGCTGCGCAGCACGCAGTACCTGAGCGATGCCGACCTGGGTGCCATGGCGCAGTATTTGAAAGAACTCGCGCCGCCGCCTGCCGCGCCTTTGCCTGCGGCAGCACCCGCGCCTGCCGCCACGGCGGCGCGCGGTGCCGGGCTGTATGAGCAACATTGCGTGCAGTGCCACGGTGAGCAGGGGCAAGGCGTGTCCGGGGCCTACCCGGCGCTCGCGGGAAACCGCGCGGTGACCCTGGCCTCTACCGCCAACCTGGTGCAAATCGTTTTGAACGGCGGCTACGCGCCGGCCACCGACGGCAATCCGCGGCCCTTTGGCATGCCGCCTTTCATGCTGGTGATGGACGACAACGACGTGGCGGCGGTGCTCACGCATATCCGCCAGTCCTGGGGTAACCAGGCTTCCCTGGTCACGCCGCTGGAGGCGAGCCGGGTGCGCAGCGGCAACGCCCGTTGACCCGCCCTACAAAAACCTATCCCCGACCCACAAACGGCATCTTCGTCGCCATGATGGTCATGAACTGCACATTGGTGGCCAGCGGCAGCGCCGCCATCTGCACCACCGCATCGGCCACATGCTCCACATCCATCAGCGGCTCAATGGCAATCTCGCCATTGGCCTGCGGCACGCCCTTGGCCATGCGTGCGGCCATCTCGGTCTGCGCATTGCCGATGTCAATCTGGCCGCAAGCAATGTCGTACTGGCGGCAGTCCAGCGAGATCGATTTGGTCAGCCCGGTGATGGCATGTTTGGTCGCGGTGTAGGGCGCAGAGTTGGGGCGCGGCGCATGGGCCGAGATCGAGCCGTTGTTGATGATGCGACCGCCCTGGGGTGACTGGGCTTTCATCAGCCGGATCGCCTGTTGTGCGCACAAAAACGAGCCGGTCAGGTTGATGTTGACGACGTTTTGCCATTGCTCGAACGTCAATTCTTCCATGGGCACCGGCGGCGCGCCTACACCAGCGTTATTGAACAACAAGTCCAGCCGGCCAAAGGTTTGCTGTGCGAGGTCAAAGGCCGCGCGCACGGCCTCAGGCTGGCTCACATCACAAGGCACGGCCAGCGCGCGGCTGCCAGCGCCTGACGCTGCCGCCACTTCGTTCAGCGGCGCGGCGCGGCGGCCAACCAGCACCACGCTGTAGTCCTGGCGCAGCAGGGCCAGCGCCACCGCCTTGCCGATGCCAGTGCCCGCACCCGTTACCAATGCCACTTTGCCTTTGCCGCTTGAAGTCATGCTGTGTCCCGAAATGATGGTTGATGATCTGCGCCCTGATGAACGTCTCCGGGCCCCAGACAAAGACTGTACAGCCCGCCAGCGATCCACGCTGGCGCACGCTGCGGCGATCTATTTCATGGCCTGTTGGAAATAACCGACACCGCAGGGTTTTTGATGGTGATACCTTGCCCTCATGCACACCCCGAATCGAAAAATCTGGGACATCTCTCCCGCCGTGGACGAGCAGGCGGCGGTGTTTCCGGGCGACGCCCCTTACACGCAGAAGCTGCACTTTGCGCTGTCGCCCGACTGCCCGGTCAACGTCAACACCCTGAGCCTGTCGCCGCACACCGGCGCTCATGCCGACGCCCCCATGCATTACGCCAACGGCGGAGCAGCCATAGGTGCGGTGGATCTGGCACCGTACCTGGGGACGTGCCGCGTGATCGATTGCCTGGACTGCGGGCCGCTGGTGGAGCCGCATCACATCGCCCACGCCCTGCAGGGCCTGCCGCCGCGCGTGCTGCTGCGCACCGCAGCGGTCGCCAGCCAGTCCTGGGCATCATTTACGGCCATAGCCCCTGCCACGCTTGCGCTGCTAGCTAGCAAAAACATAGCGCTTGTCGGCATCGACACGCCCAGTGTGGACCCGGCCAACAGCCAGGACCTGCCCAGCCACCACCTGCTGCTGGCGCACGACCTGCGCGTGCTCGAAAACCTGGTGCTCGACGACGTTCCGGCCGGCGACTACGAACTGATTGCACTGCCGCTGAAATTAACCCAGGCCGATGCCTCGCCCGTTCGCGCCATCCTGCGCGAACTTGCGATCACCGCGCCATGCTGAGAGAGCTATGACCATCACCCTGAACGACTGCCGCGCACTCGACGAGCGCGACACTCTGCGCCCGCTGCGCGACCACTTCGTCTTGCCAGACGGCGTGATTTACCTCGACGGCAACTCGCTGGGCGTGTTGCCCAAAAATGCAGCATCACGCGTGGCTGAGGTCATCACCAAAGAGTGGGGCCAGGACCTGATACGCGCCTGGAACAGCGCGGGCTGGTTTGATCTGCCGCAACGCCTGGGCGACAAGATCGCTCTGCTCATTGGCGCAGGCCCGGGCGAGGTCGTGGTCACCGACAGCACCTCGGTCAACCTCTACAAAGTGCTGAGCGCTGCGCTCAACATCGCCGACCAGGACGCGCCAGGTAAAAAAACCATCGTCAGCGAACGCAGCAACTTTCCGACCGACCTCTACATCGCCGAAGGCCTGTGCCGCGAGCGCGGCTACCAGCTGCAACTCGTCGAAGCGGAAGGCATCCTGCCAGCACTGAACCAGGACGCCGCCGTGTTGATGCTCACCCATGTCAATTACCGCACCGGCGCGATGCACGACATGGCCGCACTGACGGCTGCGGCGCATGCGGCCGGTTGCCTGGCGGTGTGGGACCTGGCGCACAGCGCGGGCGCCGTACCGGTCGACTTACGGGGCGCGCAGGCCGACTTCGCCGTGGGCTGTAGCTACAAATACCTCAATGGCGGGCCAGGCGCACCAGCCTTTGTCTGGGTCAACCCCGCACATGCCGACCGCTTCCACCAGCCGCTGTCCGGCTGGTGGGGCCATGCGGCGCCCTTCGAGTTCACGCCTGACTATCGCCCCGCGCCAGGCATCACGCGCTATCTGTGCGGCACCCAGCCCATCCTGAGTCTGGCTGCGCTTGAATGTGGACTCGATGTGTTTGGTGCCGCGCAAGTCTTCGGTGGCATGCCTGCGCTGCGCGCCAAGTCGCTGGCACTGACCGATCTGTTCATCACGCTGGTCGAAGAACGCTGCGACAGCCATGGCCTGGGGCTGGCCACACCGCGGAACCACAGTCAACGCGGCTCGCAGGTTTGTCTTACGCGCAAAGAAGGCGCTTACGCCATCGTTCAAGCCCTGATCGCACGAGGCGTGATTGGCGACTTTCGCGCCGGTGATGGCGCAGGCCATGTGGACATCCTGCGCTTCGGCTTCACACCGCTGTACATCCGTTTTGAAGACGTCTGGCAAGCGGTGGAGCATTTGAAGCAGGTGCTCGAAACCGCTGAATGGAAGCGCTCCGAGTTCAACCAGAAGCACGCGGTGACGTAACTGGCATGGCGACACGCCAACCCAAATTATGAAATTAATGCGCCATGCCAGTACCCTCACCCCGGCCCTCTCCCACAAGTGGGCGAGGGTGAGAAACGTCGCTTCGCGAATTTCACGTTAACTTGCATGGCGACACGCCAACCCAAATTATGAAATTAATGCGCCATTCCAGTACCCTCACCCCGGCCCTCTCCCACAAGTGGGCGAGGGTGAGAAGCGTCGCTTCGCGAATTTCACGTTAAACATGACCACACCCGAAAAAATCGTCACTGACGAAAAAGCGCAGCTCGACTTCAGCCGCGACATGAGTTACGGCGACTACCTGCAGCTCGACGCCATCCTCGGCGCGCAAAAACCGCTGTCACCCGCGCATGACGAGCTGCTGTTCATCGTCCAGCACCAGACCAGCGAACTCTGGATGAAACTGATGCTGCATGAGTTGCGCGCAGCGATTGCGAATGTGGCGAGCGACGAACTCGGCGACGCCTTCAAGAAGCTGGCGCGTGTGAGCCGCATCATGGAGCAACTGGTGCATGCCTGGGACGTGCTGGCCACGATGACACCGCCCGAATACAGCGCGATCCGTCCTTACCTGTCCAACTCCAGCGGTTTCCAGAGCGCGCAATACCGCTGCATCGAGTTTGCGCTGGGCAACAAAAACGCCGCCATGCTCAAGCCCCACGCCCACAGGCCCGACCTGCTGGCGCAGGTGCAGGCGGCGTACGAGGCACCTTCGCTCTACGACGAAGCACTGCGCCTGCTGGCCCGGCGCGGCCTGCCCGTGCCAACCAGCCACACCCAGCGCGACTGGACCCAGGGCTATGTGGAAAGCGACGCGGTCGAGCAGGCCTGGCTGCTGGTCTACCGCGACCCGAAGCGATACTTTGATCTGTACCAACTCGGCGAGGAGCTGACCGACCTCGAAGACGCCTTCCGCCTCTGGCGCTTTCGCCATGTGACCACGGTCGAGCGCGTGATCGGCTTCAAGCGCGGCACCGGCGGCACCAGCGGCGTGAGTTATCTGCGCAAGATGCTCGATGTGGTGCTGTTTCCGGAGATCTGGAAATTACGGACGGACTTGTAGGCGAATCGGGCATTGGCCCTTGAGCTTCGAGCGTAAGCAGCTATTCAATTGATAGCGTCTTTTGCATTACGCGGCGTCGGTGGTTCGCCGTGGACAGTAGGCGCAACTCCCCACTCCCACCCCTAACCCCTGCCCTCGCCCCGCTGGGCGATGGAGGGGGACTTCATTTGGCCGCGTGTGCTGCCAGTGCGTGCAAACATGGCGGTCCCGTGCTCCGCGCAAGTGCTGGCAATCGTTGACTTTCAAGCCGGAAATTGCTGACCAGCCTCGCTGGTGTTGACATCGTCAAAATCGAAAGATGTCAAATCGGACTCCCGTTTTCAAATACCTGCAGACATTCGTGCCAATTTCAGCTATTTCCGCTTCTGGCAGATTCCGGTCGTTCGCACAGTTGCTGAAAAGCGGTCATTGGCTGCTTGAAAGCGAATCCAATAGGGATGCAGGGATGCCTTATCGTCTGCGGCCACGCTATAGTGCAGGCATCTAACCAGCTCGCGCACCTGATCAAGCAAGCGGGCAGATTGCAATGGAGGCGCACCGGGTTTCATGGAAAATTTATATCTGTGTATTTATCCAGTATACGGACCGAAAATCCAACAGGCAAGCGGGTTTCGCTGTTTTTCCAAAAAAGATGTATCGGCACGCGCCGGATGTATCGACCGGGTTTTGCCGTCTACATCACGTTAGGCCCGCTGCAACATGCCTCGCCAAAATACCCATCTTGAGTCCGAAGGCGCCGAGTTCTTGGTGCTCGGAAACCTCCTCACGCTTGGGGTCCCGTCATACAAGACCTACACCAATATGGCTGGTTACGACATCACGGCTACGAATCCTGAACGCAACAGGTCGGCTCGTATTCAGGTCAAGAGTCGGTGGCGCACAGGAGCCGAAGGCTTCATCATCAAGAACTTCGACTGCGATTTCGTAGTCGTTGTACTTCTGAATCGTGGTTCCAAAGATGGCACGGCTAAAGTGCTTGCGCCGGAGTTCTATGTGTTGCCGGTCGCAATGGTTCAGCAATTGCACAATCCAGACAGCGTTTGGGGAAAGTTGTCGCTCTCCAAGATTCCCGGCTTCAAGGAGCAGCGCGATCAATGGCAAATCATCAGTGAGTTTCTCAACCGGCAGGCCTAACCCTTCCATCAAGCGGACACACAACGGCATGCCACGCTTGGCCTTCATTTCATTCTGGGTCAAGCGCGTCCTGCCGCTGTGTGCCGCTCATGTCAAACGTTAGGTGTCACTTGAACATAACGGCGCTCTCGGCAGAAGCAATCGCAGAGCATCAGCTCCTAGCAGCAATTAAGCTATGGCAAGACGAGGACTATTTGTCGTCGCTTACGTTGGCTGGCGCAGCAGAAGAAATACTTGGAAAGCGGCTACGTAAGATCGGCCGCGAGCCGTCCTTTGATCAGATGAAAAGCCTCATCGTCGCTCTGGCGCGCCATGACGGGGAATCTGACCCAAAGCTCGAGCAGACCGTAGGAGCCATGCTCAATGACACCCGCAACGCGCTCAAACATTACGACGGTGATGAATCGCTTAGCTTTGACTTGCGGGCTGACTGCTTGGAGCTGCTTGAGAGAGCCATCGCCAACTACCAAGCACTCACGGGGCTATTACTTGCGGAGGCCATGCATGTCTGGAGCAACGCAGGTGACACCTAATTCAGGCGTTAGGCAAGGCCATGACAGATCACACGAACGCTAATCCATACTATCGTCGTTGCGTGTACAGACTTGTCACGGGTGTATTTGGTCTGTTCTTGGTAGGTATTGGTATCTACGCTGCATTCTTCGGAGTTGTTGATCCATTTTTCCGCATTGGAGCGGGTTTGCTCATTGCTCTGTTCGGCATCAACGCGGTTTGGACTGCGATCCAGGCAAAAGCGTCATGGCTTTCCAAGATTGGTCCGC
>NZ_JBDNGU010000068.1:0-3051 GCF_041689105.1 Polaromonas sp.
ACACCGCCCGCCGCAGGACATGCAGCGCGGTGGCCGCGGCTGACCGGGCGCTGGCTTATAGTGCTTTGTCTCCCATCACTTCAGCACCAGCCCTCCCATGAAAACAAAAGCAGCCGTCGCCTGGAAATCCGGCGCACCTCTGACCATCGAAACCGTGGACCTGCAAGGCCCGAAATTCGGCGAAGTACTGGTCGAGATCAAGGCCACCGGCATTTGCCACACCGACTACTACACACTCTCGGGCGCCGACCCGGAGGGCATCTTCCCGGCCATCCTCGGCCATGAAGGCGCGGGCATCGTGGTGGATGTCGGCCCTGGCGTGACCACGCTCAAAAAGGGCGACCATGTCATTCCGCTGTACACACCTGAATGTCGCCAGTGCAAGTTCTGCCTGTCGCGCAAGACCAACCTCTGCCAGCTGATACGCGGCACCCAGGGCAAGGGCCTGATGCCCGACGCCACCAGCCGCTTCAGCCTGGACGGCAAACCTATTTTTCACTACATGGGCACCAGCACTTTCAGCAACTACACCGTAGCGCCCGAAATATCCCTGGCCAAAATCCGCGAGGACGCGCCCTTCGACAAGGTCTGTTACATCGGCTGCGGCGTCACCACCGGTATAGGTGCGGTGCTGTTCACCGCCAAGGTAGAGGCTGGCGCGAACGTGGTGGTGTTCGGCCTGGGCGGCATTGGCCTGAACGTGATTCAGGGCGCAAAGATGGTGGGCGCCGACAAGATCATCGGTGTCGACCTGAACCCGGAACGCGAAGCCATGGCGCGCAAGTTCGGGATGACGCACTTCATCAACCCGAAGACGACCGACAACGTGGTGGACGCGATCGTGCAGCTGACCGACGGCGGCGCCGACTACAGCTTTGAATGCATAGGCAACACCCAGGTCATGCGCCAGGCGCTCGAATGCACGCACAAGGGCTGGGGCCGCAGCATCATCATCGGCGTGGCCGAGGCCGGCGCCGAAATCAGCACCCGGCCCTTTCAGCTGGTCACTGGCCGCAAGTGGGAAGGCTCGGCCTTCGGCGGCGCGCGCGGCCGTACCGATGTGCCGAAGATCGTGGACTGGTACATGGAAGGCAAGATCAACATCGACGACCTGATCACGCACACCATGCCGCTGGAGGACATCAACAAAGGTTTTGATCTGATGAAGCGCGGCGAGTCGATCCGCGGTGTGGTCATTTATTAGCAACCCCATGGCGACACATCCGGAACTCCTCAGCGAACATGTCTGCTTCGGCGGCGTGCAGCGTTTCTATCAGCACGCCTCGTCCACCATAGGTTTGCCGATGAAGTTTTCGGTGTTCCTGCCGCCGCAGATGGTGATCAACGACGCCGGCGGCAAAGTTCCAGCGCTGATCTATCTGGCTGGCCTGACCTGCAACGAGGAAACCTTCATGACCAAGGCCGGCGCGCAGCGGCTGGCCTCAACATTGGGTCTGGCGCTGATCGCCCCGGACACCAGCCCGCGCGGCGCCAACCTGCCCGATGAAACCGACGACTGGGACTTCGGCGCGGGCGCAGGCTTCTACCTCGATGCCACGCAGGCTCCGTGGTCCAGGCACTACCGCATGGAAAGCTACATCACCGACGAGTTGCTGCCGCTGCTGACTGACCATCTGCCGCTGCAACCCGGCCGCATCGGCATCTTTGGTCACTCCATGGGTGGCCACGGCGCGCTGACCCTGGCCCTGCGACACCCCGACCTGTTCAAGTCGGTTTCCGCATTCGCGCCGATCTGCGCGCCCAGCCAGTGCCCCTGGGGCCGCAAGGCATTTACCGGCTACCTGGGCGCAGACACCGCCGCTTGGGCCGCGCACGACGCCACCGCCTTGATGAGCGGCATGGGCTCAGCGCCCTACCCTGGTGGCATTCTGATCGACCAGGGTCAGGCGGACAAGTTTTTGTCAGTGCAGTTGCACCCACATCTGTTTGAGGCAGCGTGCGCCAAAGCCGGGCAGGCGCTGCAGCTGCGATGGCATGCGGGTTATGACCACGGTTATTACTTCATCAGCACCTTCATGGCCGACCACCTGAACCACCACGCGCGGCAGTTGTCGGAGTGAGCCCTCAGGCGTCACTGCATCGCCGCTTTGTATGGCTATACGATTGTGAAAAACTCCTCGATGGCGCTTACGACTTCACTGGGGCGAGTGATAGTCGGGACGTGACCGGCGCCTTCGATAACGACAAGTTGGCTCGGTGGGAGTAACTGTGCGAGGTTCCGCGAGCTTGCTACGGGAGTGATGCGGTCACGGCTGCCGTGGATCACAAGCGTGGGTATTTGAATCTGGCTGACGCGGTGCTCCACCTGCACCGGTTCCAAGCGCTCCGTCAACTGCACCGCGGAAGGGCCGTCGGAGCGTATGCCGATTTGCTCACTCCATCGACGCGGATGCCTTCATTGCTTCGATGCGGTTCACGATCTCGATGGTCCCATCCTGTTCCGCCCGCACGGCCTCGCCCAAGCGCTTTGCCGCATTGGTGACTTGCGGATCGAGTATGCGGGTCAGCGCCTTCTGAAGTGTCGCGTCGCTGAAGTTCTTGAAAGGCAGATGCACACCCACTCCCAACCGTTCCAACTGCGCCCCCCAGAAGGGCTGATCCGCAAAGACGGATGCAACTACTGCGGGAATGCCGGCCACCAACGCAGCCTGAACTGTGCCGGCGCCTCCGTGATGCACTGCAGCCCGGCATTGGGGCAACAGCCAGCCATGATCAACAGCGCCGACGATGCGAACGTGACTTGGCAAATTCTTAGCTGCGTCCATCCGTGACCATCCGGCACCGACGAGCGCCCGGACCCCGCAGGTTGTAGAAGCCGAAGCGATCGTTTGCAACATCGCAGCGGGGTCCTCTACCGGCATGCTCCCCATGCCAAAGAAGACTGGCGCAGGACCCGCCGCGAGCCATGCCATCAGATCCGCATCCCGTTCGGATTCGCCCAAGCGCTGGCGCGCCGACGCCGGGAAGTGGATCGCTCCCAGAATTGGCATTGCATCCTTGTATTCCCGCGGTGGCGGCACGATGGCCGGA
>NZ_JBDNGU010000069.1:0-18303 GCF_041689105.1 Polaromonas sp.
TGACCACATCGAAGTGATGGTAGAAGGTCGCGACCTCATAGACTTCGGTTTGCGCCAGGCGCATCTCCTGCGCCAGCGCCGCCAGGTGGGCGGCCGACAGGTGGCCGAAATGGTCCTGGATCTTGTGCAGGTGTTCGATCAATAAATCGGCCTGGCGTGACTCGGTGCCTAACAGCCGCTGTACGTCGGCCAGCGCTGTGGGGTCGACACGGCGGCCCTTGGGTGCCTGGCGTTTTCTCTGCTTGGAGGAAGCCTCCAGGACGGCGATGGGAATGACGGGATAATTCATGGAGAGGGGCTTGCTCTAACTGATGCTGGCGAAATGGCGTGGTGGGGCCGGGCTAGATAACGTGTTCGGTGCGCAGTTCGGCGATGTACTCGGCGCTGTAACCCAGCTGGGCCAGCACCTCGTCGGTATGCTCGCCCAGCAGGGGCGAACGTGTGACTTCGGTGGCGCTGTCGGATAGCTTGATCGGGTTGCCCACGGTCAGGTATTTGCCGCGCGTGGGGTGGTCCACCTCAACGATGGTACCGGTGGCTCGCAGTGCCGGTTCTTCGGAGATTTCCTTCATCGACAGGATCGGCCCGCAAGGGATGTCGTATTGGTTGAGGATTTCCATGGCCTCGAACTTGGTCTTGGTCATGGTCCATTGCTCGATGCGCGCAAAAATGGGCTTGAGGTGCAGCAGGCGGGCGGCGGCGGTGGCGTAAGCGTCGTCGGTGATCCAGCCTTCCTCGCCGATGACCTTGCACACGGCTGGCCACACGGCGGCCTGGGTGATGAAGTAGATATAGGCATTCGGGTCGGTCTCCCAGCCCTTGCACTTCAGGATAGAGCCCGGCTGGCCGCCGCCAGAGGCATTGCCAGCGCGCGGCACCGCCTCGCCGAACTTGCCGTCCGGGTACTGCGGGTACTCGTGCATGGTACCCGTGCGCTCCAGGCGCTGCTGATCGCGCAGCTTGACGCGGCACAGGTTCAGCACAGCGTCCTGCATGGGGGCCAATACCTTCTGGCCGCGGCCCGTCGTGTTGCGCTGGTAAAGGGCGGCCACGATGCCCAGCGCCAGGTGCAGGCCGGTGCCGCTGTCGCCGATCTGGGCTCCGGTGACCATGGGCGGGCCGTCGTCGAAGCCGGTGGTTGACGCGGAGCCGCCGGCGCACTGCGCGACGTTTTCATAAACCTTGCAGTCTTCGTAGGGCCCGGGACCAAATCCCTTGACGGATGCCACGATCATGCGCGGGTTGAGCGCCTGAATATGTTCCCAGGTGATGCCCATGCGGTCCATGGCGCCCGGGGCGAAGTTCTCGACCAGCACGTCGCAGGTCTTGATGAGTTCGTCCAGAACCTGCTTGCCTTTGGGATTCTTGGTGTTCAGCGTGATCGAGCGCTTGTTGTGGTTGAGCATCGTGAAATAGAGGCTGTCCACGCCGGGGATGTCGGCCAGCTGGCCGCGTGTGGCGTCGCCCTCGCCGGCGCGCTCCACCTTGATCACGTCGGCGCCGAACCAGGCCAGCAATTGGGTGCAGGTTGGCCCCGACTGGACATGGGTGAAATCAAGGATGCGGACACCGTCTAACGCTTTGCTCATGGAAATTTCTGCCTGAAAGTTGATGTGAATGACTCAAACATGGTTCCGGCAGCGCTAGCGGCCGGTTCAAGCTCTATGTTAATCACTGGGTACATGCGTTCAGGTTCAGGAAGTTTTGCCCGGAGCGGCAAGCTGCATTTCAAGCTCGGTCAGGCGTTTTTTCAGGTTTCTCTCTTCGGCAAAGCGGCTGGTTTCGTCGCGAATCACCGCCACAATGGCCGAAATCTTGTTGTCGGGCGTGTGAAGCAGGGCCACCGTGAAGGCGATGGACAGCCCGTGACCGTCCTTGTGCACCGCCGGGACCCGCAACACGTCGTTGCCGTAGCGGGTTTTGCCGGTTGCCATGGTCTGGTGGTAGCCGTCCCAGTGGCGCTGCTGCTGGCGTTGCGGAATGATGATGTCCAGCGACTTCCCGAGCGCTTCGCTTTCGGTGAAGCCGAACATGCGCTCGGCTGCCGGGTTCCACAGGACAATCGCGCCGCTGGCGTCAGAGGCGACGACGGCGTCACCAATGGCTTGTACCAGCTGCGTGCAGTCAGTCGTTGTTTGCATGGGGCCTTTTCTGGTGCTGGCGATGGCTCGCAAATCGGTTGCTAGACAAAGACGGCGTTCAACCTGAACGCCGTCTTCGCAGGCCCAGGAGCTTGCCGGGCTTGGGAATCGTCGGCTGCAAATCGACCACAGCGGTCCATTTTTCACCGTCTTTTTGTCCCATAGCTGGGCTACGGGCCCGCAAACCCGGCAAAACTGTAATCGCTGGGGCCGATTTTCGCTTTCGACGCCCCGAGTCCGACAGGCTCCTGGAAGACCAAAAAGTCAGAATTCCGTCGTCAAACCGCTTTGGCCGTGTGCATGCCTGCAATTTGCTCTGCGCTGTAGCCCAGCTCGGTCAACACCTGGTCGGTGTGTTCGCCCAGCAGGGGCGATGCCGTTACTTCGGGCTTGGTGTCAGAGAACTTGATCGGGCTGCCCACCGTCCAATAGCTACCGCGCACTTTGTGCGGTACTTCAACGATGGAGCCACTGGCGCGCAAAGATTCGTCATTCAACAAATCCTTCATCGACAACACGGGCGCGCAAGGAATATCAAACTTGCGGAAGATGTCCACGGCTTCGAACTTGGTTTTGTCAGAGATGAATGCTTCAATCGTGGCGAATATGTCCATGATGTGCGGCTGGCGTGCTTTGGCCGTGGTGTAGGCGGGGTCAGTCTTCCACTCGGGTTTGCCCAGCGCGTCGCAGATCGGCTCCCAAGCATGGCCTTGCACGGTGAAATAGATGTAGGAGTTGGGGTCGGTTTCCCAGCCCTTACACTTCAAAATCCAACCGGGTTGTCCGCCGCCGCCGGCATTGGCGCCACGCGGCACCACGCCGTCCTTGAAGGCTTCCATTTCGTGCGGGTATTGCGGGTACTCTTCCAAATAACCAAGGCGGTCCAGACGCAATTGGTCGCGCATTTTTACGCGGCACAAGTTGAGCACACTGTCTTGCATGGACACGGCGACTTTTGGGCCTTTACCCGTCTTCTGGCGACCGATGTAAGCCGTCAAAATTCCGATGGCCAGGTGCATGCCGGTATTGCTGTCGCCCAAAGCGGCAGACGAAATGGTGGGGCCTGAGTTCTCGCCCTTCCAATAGCCGGTGGTGGACGCTGCGCCGCCTGCGCACTGGGCCACGTTTTCGTAGACTTTCAGATCTTCGTAGTGGTGGCCGTCAGAAAAACCCTTGACGGATGCCAAAATCATTTTTGGGTTGAGTGATTGGATGTGTTCCCAGGTGAATCCCATACGGTCCAGCGCGCCGGGACCAAAGTTCTCGACCATCACGTCGGATTCTTTGATGAGCCTCTCCAGCACTTCCTTGCCTTCGGGTTTTTTTGTGTCCAACGTCAGACCACGCTTGTTGCTGTTGAGCATGGTGAAGTACAGCGCATCAGCGCCTTCGATGTCGCGCAACTGGCTTCGGGTGACGTCGCCAGAGCCAGGGCGCTCGACCTTGATCACGTCAGCGCCGAACCAGGCCAGCATCTGCGTGCAAGCGGGACCAGCCTGTACGTGTGTGAAGTCGATGATCTTGATGCCTGCGAGTGGTTTGTTGCTCATTTGCTTTTCTCCTTGAATGTTGAATTGATTACTTCTTCTTCGCGCTTTGCGGATTCAGGCTGGTGATCCGGCCGCTTTCAGTGCCTGCCGTCTCGTCGATGATTGCGTTGATCAGTGTAGGCTTGCCTGACTTGACGGCCTCGTCGAGCGCCTTGGCCAGCTCCTCGGGGGTGTTGGCCAGCACGCCGACGCCGCCGAAGGCCTGCATCATCATCTCGTAACGCGCATTCTTGACGAAAACGGTCGGTGCGAGATCGCCACCCAGCGGGTTGACGTCCGTGCCTTTGTAGATGCCATTGTTGTTGAAAACAATCACGCAAACCGGCAAGTTGTAGCGGCAGATGGTTTCGACTTCCATGCCGCTGAAACCAAAGGCGCTGTCACCCTCGATGGCGATCACCGGTTTGCCGGTGACCACGGCGGCGGCGACGGCAAAACCCATGCCGATGCCCATGATGCCCCAGGTACCGACGTCCAGGCGCTTGCGCGGCTCGTACATGTCGACGATGCTGCGCGCGAAATCCAGTGTGTTGGCGCCTTCGTTGACGACGATGGCATCCGGGCGTGCCTTGACCGCGTTGCGGATCACGTTCAGCGCGCTGTGGAAGTTCATCGTGGCCGGGTTCAATGCCAGCGTAGCTGCCATCTTTGCCTGGTTCTTCTCCTTGCGTTCGGTGATGCCTTGTGTCCAGTCTGCGGGTGGCTTTGCCCAGCTGTTGCCGAGGCCGGCAAGCAGTGCCGAGACGCAGGAGCCGATATCGCCGATCAGCGGTGCGGCGATCGGCACGTTGCTGTCCATTTCCGTTGGCGAGATGTCGATCTGGATGAACTGTTTGGAAGCGGGCGTGCCCCAGGTCTTGCCCTTGCCGTGCGACAGCAGCCAGTTCAGGCGTGCGCCGACCAGCATCACCACATCGGCTTCGGCCAGCACGTGGGAACGGGTGGCCGAGGCCGACTGCGCATGGGTGTCGGGCAGCAGGCCCTTGGCCATGGACATCGGCAGGTAAGGAATGCCGGTCTTTTCGATCAGTGCGCGGATGTCGGCGTCGCACTGTGCATAGGCGGCACCCTTGCCGAGCACAATCAGCGGGCGCTTGGCGCCCTTGAGCAGGTCCAGCGCGCGTTGGACCGAATCGGGCGCGGGAAGCTGGCGCGGCGCGGGGTCCACGACCTTGATAAGTGAGCGTTTGCCGGCTTCGGCGTCCATGCTCTGCGCGAACAGCTTGGCTGGCAAGTCGAGGTAGACGCCACCGGGGCGGCCGGACAGGGCCGAACGGATGGCGCGCGCGATGCCGACGCCGATATCCTCGGCGTGCAGCACGCGGTAAGCAGCCTTGCACAGCGGCTTGGCAATGGCGAGCTGGTCCATTTCCTCGTAGTCACCCTGCTGCAGATCGACGATCTCGCGCTCGCTGGAGCCCGAGATCAGGATCATCGGGAAGCAGTTGGTCGTGGCATTGGCCAGCGCCGTCAGACCGTTGAGGAAGCCGGGGGCCGATACCGTCAGGCAAATACCAGGCTTTTGCGTGAGGAAGCCGGCTGCCGCGGCGGCGTTTCCGGCATGTTGCTCGTGGCGGAACGAGATCATGCGGATGCCCGCGGCCTGGGCCTTGCGCGTCAGATCGGTGATGGGAATGCCAGGCACGGCGAAGATCGTGTCGATGCCGTTGAGCTTGAGGGCGTCGATGACAAGGTGAAACCCGTCAGTCTGTTCTGGTGCTTGAGTGTCGTTTGTCATGATGAAATGTCTCTTCGTTTGACGTCGATAAAGATAAAGCGAGGTGGCTGGCAGCATCAGTGGCCCCCAAAGACCGGCTGGACGAACGCAAGGCCTTCCCCATGGATTTGCCTTCGTCGCTCTCGCGAGCAGCCGGGTCTTCTACACCGTCGGGGTATCATAGGAATCGATTCAGGTTTCTCTATTGACCACGGTCAATTTTTCTTGTATTCGGCACCCCCGAATATGTGCGAAACCTGGGTCCTGCTCAACCTTATGTAGCCATGCTGTCCGTACAAAACCATCCCGATAGAAATGTCATTCGTGTCCAGTTGGGGCAAAACCTGGTCCTCAAGGGAATGACGGCAGAGCAGAGCGCCGAACTGGAGTCTTATCTGGTCATCGTTGACAGCCATAAAGGCGATACCTTGCTGCACCAGGGCGCGCATGAAATGGAGCAGTATTTCATCCTGGAAGGCATCCTGAAACGGGTGGTTACCAACCAGGAGGCCAAGGAGATGATTCTGCGTTTTGCCGACGAGCGGGACATGGAAACGAGTTACGCGGCCTGGCGCCTGGGCACACCCACCCCTTACAGCACCGTCTGCGTGACCAAGGTGCGGGTGGCCAAGCTGCCGTTGACGGACTGGGTCGCCTTTCTTGATCGTCACCACGAGATCAAGCAGTCTTTTGAGTACTACGTGATGCGCCTCATGAGTGAAATCATGGCACATACCATCACCTTGCACCTACTGGACGCCCCCGGGCGCGTCAAACGTTTTTTGCGCAAGCACCCGGAGCTGTTCGACCGCATTCCGAAGAAGGAGCTGGCGTCTTACATGAACCTCTCTGCAGAAACCCTCAGTCGGCTCAAGCAACGCGGAAAAATCTGACGGATCAAACGGAGCGGGAATAAAAAAAGCCGGGTGATGAACCCGGCTTTTTTGCGGTCGGACCCGAGAGTCAGTCCACCGGCCGATCCGCTTCAAATTCGTCTTTCTTGGGTGGGCGAATCTTGGCCAGCGCACGGGAGATCAGTGGCCACGCCAGCAGAACCAGAGCCAGCGTCGTGATGCCGCCGACCAGTCCGTTGGACCACATGATGGACATTTCGCCTTGAGATACCAGCATCGCCTGGCGGAAGGAGTCTTCCGCCTTGTCACCGAGCACCAGCGCAAGCACCAGCGGCGCGAGCGGGTAGTCCAGTTTCTTGAAGAGGTAGCCGATCAATCCGAACAGCATCATGAACCAGATGTCCAGCATCGCGTTGTGCACGGTGTAGGCGCCGATGGCACAGATCACCACAATCACCGGTGCAATGATCGAAAACGGGATGCGCAGGATGGACGCGAAGAGTGGCACGGTGGTCAGCACCACAATCAGGCCCACCAAGTTGCCGAGGTACATGCTGGCAATCAGTCCCCAGACAAAGTCTTTTTGTTCGACAAACAGCAGGGGTCCGGGTTGCAGGCCCCAGATCAGCAGACCACCGAGCAGTACCGCTGCCGTGGGCGAGCCGGGAATGCCGAGTGCCAGCATGGGGAGCAGGGCGCTGGTGCCGGCGGCGTGCGCTGCGGTTTCTGGCGCAATCACGCCTTCGATTTCGCCGGTGCCAAACTTGGAGCCGTTCTTGGACATCTTCTTGGCCAGGCCATAACTCATGAACGAAGCCGGTGTGGCACCGCCGGGGGTGATGCCCATCCAGATGCCGATCAGCGAGCTGCGAATGGAGGTTACCCAGTACTTGGGCAGCTTCTTCCATGTTTCCAGCACGACCTTGGGATCGATCTTGGCGCTTTTCCCGGAGAAAGCCAGGCCTTCTTCCATGGACAGCAGAATTTCGCCAATACCGAACAAGCCGATCACCGCAATCAGGAAGTCGAAACCACGCATCAGGTCAGGAATGCCGAAAGTCAGACGAAGCTGGCCGGTGACCGTGTCCATGCCCACAGAAGCCAGCGCAAAGCCGATGGTCATCGACGCAAGGATCTTGAACGGGGAACCTTTTCCCATGCCCACAAAGCTGCAGAAGGTCAGCAGGTAAACCGCAAAAAATTCTGGCGGGCCGAACTTGAGCGCAAACTTGGCAACCAGGGGCGCCATGAAGGTGATCATGATCACGGCAACAAAGGCGCCGATAAACGACGAGGTGAATGCCGCCGTCAGCGCTGCTCCGGCCTGTCCCTGCTGCGCCATCGGGTAGCCGTCAAAGGTGGTTGCCACCGACCAGGGCTCACCCGGTATGTTGAAAAGGATGGAAGTGATGGCACCGCCGAAAAGCGCGCCCCAATAGATACAGGACAGCATGATGATGGCCGAAGTCGGCGACATCGTGAAGGTCAGGGGCAACAGGATGGCGACGCCGTTGGCGCCGCCCAGCCCGGGCAATACGCCAATCAGCACGCCAAGAATGATGCCCACGAACATCAGCAGGATGTTCATCGGCGTCAGGATGACGCTGAATCCGTGAAAAAGCGAGTTTAGTTCTTCCATGTCGATATCCGGTCAGTAAAGGTTCAGTGGGCTCAAAAGCGGGCGAAGAAGGCTCAGTAGCCCAGGAAACTCAGTGGATCGAACTGACCCTTGAACAGGGGCACCTTGAACCAGACTTCGAACATGCAGAAAAACAGCACAACCACAATCAGCGAGGTGATCACGCTCTTGATGGGAGAAAACTTGCCAAGAATGATCATGAACAATGCGATGTAAAAGGCTGACGCCACATACAGCCCCACGAACTGGACAGCCAGCACGTACACAAGCGCCGGCAGGAAGACTGAAAGAACGCGCTTGAGCTGCTCGCCATCCACAAACACTTCAGTGTTCCTGCTTTTTCCGAACAGGGCCTGGTACAGGGTTCCGATACCGGAGATACACAGAACGATGCCGATGTAGAACGGGAAATAGCCAGATCCTGGCCCGTCCGTGGTCCATCCCGAGCCAAGTGCCCAGCTTCCCTGGATCACAACCGCCCCCATAATGACAATACAGGTGGCGACGATGGCTTCAACGACATAGGTAGCGACGCCCGTGCGACGCTCCGTGCCGGATTCTTGGTTTGGCTCCATGAGCAACTCCGTAGGATTGAGCGCCCTGGACCAGGGCGAACTTGATTTGAATATCGGGCCGGCGCAATGGCCGGCCCCTCAGAAGAAGCCCCGCGCGCGGGGGGCTTCTTCTTTTTTCTTACTTCGCGATGAAACCGGCTTCCTTCATCAGTCCGCGGTGACGCTGCTCGGCGGCCCCCAGCCAATTGGTATATTCGTCGCCCGACATCGAGGTCTGGTTGAACGCGCCTTTTTCCATGTAGTCTTTCCACTCAGGTGTGTCGCGGATCTTCTTGAGCAGCGTGACATAGAACTCGAGCTGGTCCTTGGACACGCCAGGGGCCATGAAAATCCCGCGCAGCATGGTGTAGTCGGTGGGAACGCCGGACTCTTTGCAGGTCGGAATGTCGGACCACGACATGGTTTCCGTGACCTTGGTTTTGTAAGTCATACGTTTGTCATCAAAGACGCACAGTGCCCGCAACTGGTTGGCCCGCCACTGGGCGACGGCCTCGATCGGGTTGTTCACGGAAGAATCGATGTGCTTGCCGACGAGCTGAACCGCCACTTCACCGCCGCCTTTGAAGGGGATGTAGATGAACTTGGTGCCGGTGGCTTGCTCAATGCCGACGGTGATGATCTGGTCTTCCTGTTTGGAGCCGGTGCCGCCCATCTTGACCTTGCTCGGACCTGCTGCCTTTACGGCGGCCAGGTAGTCCTTGGCGTTCTTGGCCGGATTTTCTGCGTTGACCCACAGGACGAACTGATCCAGCGCCATCATCGACACTGGCGTCATATCGCGCCAGTTAAAGGGAACACCCGTCGCCAGCGGTGTGGTGAACAGGTTGGACAGCGTGATGATGATCTTGTGCGGATCACCTTTGGCGCCTTTCACTTCAAGAAAGCCTTCAGCGCCCGCGCCACCGGATTTGTTCACGACGATCAGCGGCTCTTTCATCAGCTTGTGCTTGATGACAATGCCCTGCATCAGCCGGGCCATCTGGTCCGCGCCGCCGCCGGTGCCTGCAGGCACAACGAACTCGACCGGCTTGGTGGGCTCCCAGGCTGCGTATGCCGGGACGGCCCCGACTGTCATTGCCGCGATGGCGGCCGTTGCAGCCGTTGCGAGGTTGCTTTTGATCATTGCAAGTTTAGATTTCATTGCGTTGTCTCCTGTTGTGTTAGTTAACTTGGAATAAAACTGGAATTTTTTGCCGATTCCCTGGCCGGAACGCATCACAACGGGATGGTCTTACTAACTCGATCAAAAACTCTTGACGAGGGTCAAGTTTGCTCAACTTTCGCGGCTTGCTAGGGTTTGTCCCAAGGACATACATTGGCAGGGCGGTGTGGCTGTTAGCGTTACTCCCTGACGGGTCCAGGAACCCAACCCGTCGATGGTCAGGCAGCGAGCCGGAGTCGCACCGGCCCGTTTTCTGCTTCCATGGTTCTGGCGAGCAGTTTGACCAGAGCGTAAACCGTGTCGATATGCGGCGTGGGTGTCTGGGTGAGGCGTCCGAGTTCCACCACGGAACCCACGAGGGCGTCAATCTCGGGTGCCCGCCCGGCCTCAATGTCCTGCAGCATGGAGGTTTTATGTTTGCCAACCTTTTCTGCGCCAGCAATGCGTTTTTCCAGCGTGACGCGAAACTCAATGCCCAGCTTGTGCGCGACCTCCTGGGCTTCACGCATCATGCTGGCTGCCAATTCGCGTGACAGGGGGTATTGGCAGATATCCTCCAGCGTCGAGTGGGCCAGGCTGCTGATCGGATTGAAGGTGAGATTGCCCCAGAGCTTGAGCCAGATCTCCGAACGGATATTTTCAAGAACTGGTGCCTTGAAGCCCGCACGGGAGAAACATTCGGAGATGCGTGTGACACGCTCGCTGGCAGTGCCGTCGAGCTCACCAACCGGAAAACGGTCGCCCTCGATGTGCCTGATGACACCGGGCGCGACCAGCTCCGACGCCGGGTAAACCACACAGCCGATCACGCGCTGGGGCGGAATTTTTTCAAGAAGAATGCCCGTCGGGTCCACACTGTGCACCTGGTTGCCCTCGAGCGGGCCGCCATGCTTGTGAAAATACCAGTAGGGGATGCCGTTTTGCATGGTCACCACGGTGGTATCCGGCCCGAACAGTTTGGCTAGCTCGCCAGCCACGGCTTCCACCTGGTGCGCCTTCATCGCCAGGATCACCATGTCCTGCGGACCGGCCTCGGCATAGTTATTGGTGGCTTTGACGTTGGTGGCCGTATGTTCGTTGCCGTCGTGCATGATGAGTTTCATGCCGTTCCTGCGAATCGCGTCCAGGTTGGCGCCACGCACGATGAAGGTGACGTCTTCACCAGCCAGAGCCAGTTTCACGCCCACGTATCCGCCAATGGCTCCGGCTCCAATGATTGCAATCTTCACACCCGTTCTCCCAGAAAATTATTCAAACCGGTTGCTGAGCCTGCCGATGCCGGCAATCTCCACCTCGACCGTACTTCCGGGTTTCATCGATCCCACGCCGACCGACGTACCGCACAAAATGATATCGCCCGCATACAGGCTGATGTCCTGAGAGATCAGGCTGACCAACTGCTGTACCGAAAAGCGCATGTCGCTGATCGGGTAGTCCTGCCGCATTTCACCGTTGAGAAAGGTTTTGACGACCAGTTTGACAGGATCGAGGCCGGTGGCTACCACCGGGCCGAATGGGCAAAACGTATCGAAGCCCTTGGCGCGAACCCACTGGGCAAAAGAAGCATCCCGGTTCAGGATGTCGGCGACCGTGACATCATTGGCGCAGGTGTAGCCGAACACATGGTCCAGCGCATCGCGCTCCGTAACCTGCTTGCAGGTTTTTCCGATGACGATGCCCAGCTCACCTTCAAAAACCACCTTGCCGCCGCAAGGCGGCTTGCAGATGACGCCGCCAGGGTCCAGGTAGGAGTTCGGCGCCTTGATCAGGTAGAGGGGTTCATCGGGCGCAGCCAGCTTGAGCTTTTCCCCCAAGGCGTGAAAGTTGTTCCACAAGGCGATCACCTTGGTGGGCTGAACCGGCATCAGCAACTGCACCTCATCCAGCGGCACCGTGCGGTCGGTCGGGACGGGCCGAATGAACATGTCGCCTTCGCAGACCCTGATGCGCTCACCCTGCAAGAGACCAAAGCGGATGTCGCCGTCTTCCCTGAAACGCACCCAATGCTTGGTCATGCCGCCTTGCCTCAGGTCAGTGCGCTGGCCGCTGCGCGGTAAACGGGGGCAGCGGGCGACGTGTGTTGCCGTGAGGCTGCTGGCAGGCTCCGGCTCTCGGCGCCATGATGCGAATCACCGCTCCGGCCGCTGGACATGGGGGCTATTTGGTTGATCGTCCTGCTTGCGTGACAGCGAGCCTGGGTGGCCTCGATGGCTTCCACCAGAAAGTCGGCTTCGTAGGCGCGCAGCAGGTGGGATTGTTCGCTTTCAAGGTAGACGCGCACACCATCACGCCCGTGGGCTTGCAGGCGGGCGTAGGTGGCGGCATCCCAATGCCAGGTCAGGCCCAGCTCCTCGAAAGCAGCGTTGTAAGCGTGGCGGTGGGCCTCGACGGCCTGGCTGGCAGTGGTTTGGGAAAGCAGGGCATTGAGCATGGCAGTCTCCTCATGGGTGTGGTGATCTGTTGGCAGGCGGCACTTCTGCGCCGGGCTTGAACGCAAATGTAGAGAGGAATGATGATTAGCGATAGTTAAAGTATTTGATATCATCGATAACTTATAAGTTATACATAAAAACACGCCATGAAGAATGCAACATTGCGACAGCTCAAGGTCTTTGAGTCGGTTGCCCGGCACTTGAGTTTTTCCAGGGCCGCCGAGGAGTTGCACCTGACGCAACCCGCCGTGTCGATTCAGGTGGGCAAGCTGGAAGACCATGCTGGGCTTGCGCTGTTCGAGCAGCTGGGCAAAAAAATCCACCTCACACCGGCGGGTGTGGAGATGCTGCATTCGAGCCGGGTCATCATCCAGCAGTTCAGGGAGATTGAGGAGGCCATGGCCCAGTTCAAGGGCATCGCCGGCGGCAAGCTCAATGTGGCTGTGATCAGCGCCGGTGACTATTTTCTGCCGCGCTTGCTGGTCGAGTTCGCGCGGCGCCATTCCGGCGTGACGCTGGACTTTGGTGTCTGCAACCGCGAGGAACTGCTGAGCCAGCTGAGCGACAACCTGACGGATCTGGCCATCATGGTGCGCCCGCCGCTGGGCATGGACACGGTCAGTGAGCCCTTCGCGCCGCACCCCTATGTGGTGGTCGCCGCGCCTGAGCATCCGCTGGCAGCAAGGAAGCGCATCACGCTGTCACGTCTGGCGCGTGAATCTTTCGTGGTGCGCGAGAAAGGTTCCGACACCTGGAACTCCATGCAGGAAGGTTTTGGGGCGCACCTGGCCGATCTCAATATTGCCATGCAGATCAAGAGCACGGAAACCATCAAACAGGCTGTGATGGCGGGCATGGGTGTGAGCTTTTTGTCGGCGCACACCATCAGCCGCGAGCTGCAGGTCGGCAGCCTCAGCGTGCTCGATGTGCAGGGCTTCCCACTGATGCTTCACTGGTACGTGGTGCACCGGCGAAACAAGCGGCTGACGCCGGTGGCGCAGGCCTTCAAGGCATTTTTGATGAGCGATGGCGGGGCTTTGATCGAGCAGACGATTGGATACCGGCCCAAACCTGCGGCGGCCCGGCTCAAAAAGTGAGACTGGGCCCCAGGTGGGCCCTGCTACATCCCTGAAGGAAGGAGCTTGCGTTCGCGCACGAACTCGGCCGCATTCATTTTGGGGCCGCCTTCGTGCCGCAGTTTCAGCACTTCGATTTGCCCGCCATGCGAATTGATCAGCAACCCCGTTTCTGTCAGCCCTGCGATGGCGCCGGGTTTGCCGCGCACGCCCGCAAAGCCATACACAGGGTGTTTGCGGCAGTCATACAGCCAGACGCGCGTGTCACCCAGCACGGTCCACGCGCCGGGCGCAGGGTTGCAGGCGCGGATCAGGTTGTAGACCTGGTCGACATGGTTGGCCCAGTTGATGCGTGACTCTTCTTCGTGGTACCAGCCTTCGTAGCTGGCAAGCGAGTCATCCTGCGCTTGCTCCGCGTGCGAGTCTGCGGTGACCAGGTCGGCCGCTTCGAGCAAGGCCGCCACACCCATGGGAAAGAGTTTGTTGAAGTACAGCTCGCCCAATGTCTCGTCCGGCCCGATGGTGCAAGACTTTTGCAGCACCAGCGGCCCTTCGTCGAGGCCGTCGGTGGGTCGGAAGATGCTGATGCCGGTGGTGGTTTCGCCCAGCGCGATCGGCCAGCTGATCGACGAGGGCCCACGGTGCCGCGGCAGCAGCGAAGGGTGGAACTGAATCGTGCCCCAGCGCGGAATGTTCACAAAGGCCTGCGGCGCAAACTGCACCACATAGGCCATGACCCCGATGTCGGCCTTGAGATCCCGCATGGCCTGCTCGGCGTAGCTGCTTTTCAGGCTGCTGAACTGGAACACCGGAAGATGTGCGGCCTGGGCGGCCACACGCAATGGGTCAGGTTTGGCGCCTGCTTTCTCCGGCACGCAAAACACCCCTGCCACCTCGTCGCCCCGTGCCAGAAAGGCATCGAGCACCGCTTTGCCGAATTCCTGCTGGCCGATGAATGCTATTTTCATTGTTGGGTGTCTGTGACGGTGCTGGTTTAGCGAAAGAGGAAGTATGCCGCGAGCGCGTAGAGCACCACCGCAAACACTTTTTTCAGTGGCCGAATGTCCATGCGGTGCGCCGTGCGCGCACCCAGGGGGGCGGTGCACATGCTCGCCAGCGAGATAACCAGCAGCCCAGGCAGGTAGAGGTAGCCGATGGAGCCGGGCGGCATGGCAGGCAATCCCTGACCGGCCCAGATATAACCCAGTGTGCCGGCCAGCGCGATCGGAAAGCCCAGTGCTGCCGATGTACCTACCGCGTCGTGGATCTTCACATTGCACCAGGTCATGAAGGGCACCGAGACAAAGGCACCGCCAGCGCCGACCAGCGAGGACAACATGCCAATCACCCAGCCCATGCCGAAAGTGCCCAGGCGGCCCGGCAGGGTGCGGCTCGGCTTGGGTTTGCGGTTCAGGAACATCTGCGTGGCTGAAAACGCCACGAACACCGCGAAAAGAATACCGAGGATCTTGCTCGGCAAGGCAACCGCCAGTTGCGCGCCCACCAGCGAGCCGAGCAGGATGCCGGGCGTCAGCAGACGGACGATAGGCCACAGAACGGCACCGCGCCGGTGGTGCGCACGCACTGATGACATGGACGTAAAGCAGATGGTTGCCAGCGAGGTGGCCACGGCCATCTTCACGGTGTAGTCTTCCGGAAAACCCTTGGCCGTGAGGATGAAGGTCATGAACGGCACCATCAACATGCCGCCGCCTATGCCCAGCAGGCCTGCCAGAAAACCGGTGACGCTGCCCAGCAGCAGGAGTTCGGCAATGAGTAGCGGTTCGAGAAACATTCAGGCCGGGACAGGCCCGAAAAAAAAGTCAGAAAAAGGTGTCTGCAAGTGCCACCGGACCGTCATCCTGAACCGGGGTTCAGGTGGGCGAGGGCAGTCAGGTTTCGGGTTCGTCTAACGCGAGACGATCACGCCTGCCTGACAATTTACCAAGCCCGTGCTCGTAGAGCATTGGTTCAAGGAAATATAAAGCCCGGTGCGCACCGCAGACGATCTCATTGTAGGCGCTTGCCGCTGTTTGCGCAGCGCCTGAAGCAGGTGCGGGTTGCGCAGCGGGCCAGGCTGCTACAGCAGCCGGCCGTCCACGCCGAGCGCGGTATCCAGGCGCTGCAGCAGGGACGCCAGCTGCGGCTGCTCTGCTCCGTGCTGCAATGTGCCCGACCCTGAGGCGGCGGGGGTGGACGGGCTGCTGCGGGAAGCTTTCAGTGTATTGACCTCCAGCTCGGACAGCTCGAACGCCAGGTTCAAGGCGGCCAGCACGGCGATCCGGTCGCGCGCCTTGATTTTTCCGGCGTCACGGATCTTGCACATCGCAGCATCGACTTTTTCCACCGCGTCCAGCAGGCGGGCATCGCCACCTTCAGGACAGCCGAGCAGATAGCTCTGGCCCATGATCTGCACATCGAGCTGTTTCATGAACCGGACCCTGCCGTGGTTCTGACGCCCGATCCACCCAGTGACAGCGAAGACGACGAGTCGGGCAGTCGTTCCAGCAGTGCATCGACGCGGGCTCGGGCTGCGCTCAGGCGGGAACGCAGCGAGTCGCGCTCCTGGGTGAGCACGTGGACCTGCTCGCTGAGCAGGGCGTTGGTGCGCTGCAATTCCTCGTAGCGCAACAGGAGCCGCTCGACACGTTCGGCAATCTGGTCGATTTGGGTTTGGTTCGACATGGCCCTGTGATTGTAGGGTTTGCCGGGTTTTGGGGCGTAGAATCTCGCTTGTTGGTGCTCGCGGTGTGGTTCACACGCCGCAGTTCAACGGGAAGCAGGAGGGAGTTGTTGCCATGCGCTCAGGGTTCGCCCGGTTACGCAAGCGCTGCGACTTTTAACCTGCGCTGCCCCCGCAACGGTAAAACGGACGAATGGTTTTCCCTGAAATTCAACTTCAGGGTGCATTCAGCCCCCATCACTAGCCACTGAGCGTTTGAACATGCGTTTGGGAAGGCGATGGGGACAGTTCCGTCAGCCCGGATACCGGCCAACAAGGTGAATACACGTCCGTCAAAAAGACTGTAGTCGTAACGCTCATGCACTGGCGGGGAAGCCGGTGAGGGCCTTTTGTTGATTGTTTGCTTTCATGAAAACCTGTGTTTTTTGTGCACGCCTTGCCGTGCTCCCGTTGGCTTTGGCTGCGGCTTTTCCTGCGTTCTCCCAATCGAGCCAATCCGGCTCCATGCCCCAGCTCAAGGAAACCGTGGTCACGGCCACGCGCACCGAGTCGCGCGCGGGAGCGGTGCTTGCCGATGTAACGGTCATCACGCGCGAGGACATCGAGCGCGGCACGGGCCGCACGCTGACCGAGGTGATCGCCCGCCAGGCAGGCATCCAGACTGCGTCCAACGGCGGGTTGGGCAAGTCCTCCAGCCTGTTCATTCGCGGCACGGAAAACCGCCATGTGCTGTTACTGGTCGACGGTGTGCGTTACACCTCGGCCACCGCCGGTACGCCGCCGCTGGACAACATTGCGCTGGAGAGCATTGAGCGCATCGAAGTGCTCAAAGGCCCAGCTTCCGCGTTGTACGGCAGCGACGCGGTTGGCGGCGTCGTGCAAATTTTTACGCGTCGCGGAGCGCCAGGTTTCGCGCCTTTCGCCAGCGCCACGCTGGGCAGCGAATCGCGCCATGAAGCCACGACCGGCCTGCGCGGTGGAAGCGGCGAGGTGTCTTATGCGATGGGCGTTCAAACGCTGCGCGAGAAAGGTTTTTCTGCAACCAATCCGGCGGTGGGCGCCGGCTTCAACCGCGACCGTGACGGTTTCTCGCAGCAGAGCTTCAACGGGTCGATGGACTGGCGTTTTGCCCCCGGCTGGAAGGCTGACGCGAGCCTGCTGTATTCGGATGGGACCAGCCACTACGACAGCGGGTCGGGTGCTTTTGACACCCGCGCTGATGTCCGGAGCCAGATTTACAAGCTGGGCGTGGAAGGCCGCTTGCTTCCCGCGTGGAAGTCGCGCCTGGTTTTTGGCCGCGCCGAGGATCTGTCCACTAATTTCACCGGCGCGCCAGCCACGGCCTTCAACACCGAACAGGACCAGTACAGTTGGCTCAACGAAATCGACACGCCGCTGGGCAAGGTGCTTGCGGGCCTGGAGCGCGTCGAGCAGCGTGTGAGTGGCACCACGACCTATACCGTCAACCGCCGCATTACCGATTCGGTTTTTGCCGGCCTCAACGGCGAAGCCGGCCGCCACAGCTGGCAGGCCAACCTGCGGCACGACAGCAATTCCCAGTTCGGTAGTGCAGACACCGGCCTGCTTGGCTACGGTTTCGGGCTCGCTCCCGGGCTGCGCGCGCATGTTTCCTACGGCACCTCTTTCAAGGCGCCGTCGTTCAACACGCTTTACTTTCCGGGATTCGGCAACCCGACGACTCAGCCCGAGCGCGGCCGCAGCGCCGAGATCGGTGCGAGTTATGACTGGGGCGACAATGAAGTCAAGCTGGTGCGTTTCGAGAGCCGCATCCGGGGCTTCATCACGACGGCGCCGATAGTGACAAATATCCCGCAGGCAAAAATCAAGGGCTGGACATTGTCTTACCGTGGACATCAAGGCCGCTGGGCCTACCGCACCGCGCTGGACCTGCTGGATGCGCGTAACGCGCTCAACAATCTCAAACTCCCGCGCCGCGCCGACGAACAGCTGACAGCCAGTGTGGACTATGCTGTGGACGCCTGGAAACTGGGCGCCAGCGTGCTGGCCGTGACAGACCGGTTTGACGACGTGGCCAACCGGGTGCGTCTGGGCGGCTTCGTCACCGCCGACCTGTACGCCGACTATGCGCTTGTCAAAGACTGGACGCTTCAGACCAGGCTCAACAACGTTGGCGACAAAAGTTACCAGACCGCCAACGGCTTTAACCAGCCGGGCCGCGCAGTTTATGTGACGCTGCGCTGGCAACCCAAGTCGAAGTAAGGCCAGCAACCGTGGCCTCATCTGCATCCGCGTCGTGTCCTGCCGTGCTGGTTGCCGCCCCGGCCTCCGGCCAGGGCAAGACCACGGTCGCGTGCGCCCTGGCGCGCCTGCATGCGCGTCAGGGCAGGCGGGTGCGGGTCTTCAAGTGCGGGCCGGATTTTCTCGATCCGTACTGGCTCAGCCTGGCCAGCGGCGCGCCAGTGCATCAGCTCGATTTATGGATGACGGGCGAA
>NZ_JBDNGU010000070.1:0-23834 GCF_041689105.1 Polaromonas sp.
CCGTTGTGTCCAGGGTCTGATCAAGACAATGAAGGGCTTGCACTGTGGCTTTGGAAGATGGTTGACGCTTTTGCATGATGACCTCTTTCCTCACTAAATTGTGAGAGGGAGGTGATGCAAGTCATTCTGGCACGGGGGGGAATAAGATCCGTTCTTGAAACAGCACTTTTCGGTGTAGCCCAACGATAGACGCTTTCGGCTCGAGTTGGACCGGATTTTCGGCTCTGTGAGCCGTATTGCCGGATTTCTTCGCTCACTTTGCACCCTCATGGATGCACTTGTGCCATCAACGTCTTTCGAGCCAGGAAGATGTTGGTCAGAGCTAGGGCTGTGAATGTCCGCGTTCTTGTGCAGCCCCCGGTAGCGCACCTTGCCAAAGCCCCACAGCCGCTTGCCCACGCCAACGACATGCGCCACCCGGACGCGCAGGGCTTGGCCATCACGGAAGCAACACGACCTTGCTCGACGCCAGCCGGCCACTGTCGAGGTCAGCAAATGCCCGTGCGCCTTCTTTCAGCGGCACACTTTGCACCCACGACAGATCGCCGAAAGCACCCTCGTATAGAAGCTTGACGGTGGCGCGCAGATCGGCTGTGGTGTAGGTGTAGGTACCCATCAGCGTGATTTCGGCCAAGGTGAGCTTGCGCATGTCGATCTCGCTGGCCCAGTCCTGCAGCCCGATGTGCATGACCACGCCGCCAGGCTTGACCGCGCTTAGCGCTGCGCCACGGGTGAGATTGCTGCCCACCGCATCGATCACGTAGTCGAATTCATTTTCCGGCGGCTGACTCGCGCGCGGATCGTACGTGGTCACGCCGGCGTTCTGCTCGGCGGACTCGCGCCGCAGAGGGTTCACCTCGGCCAGCACGGTACCCCGGCAACCGTAGGTTTTGAGCAGGAGAGCGGCCAGCATGCCGATGGCACCGCCGCCGATGATCAGGGTGCGGTTTTCCGGCAGCGGGCGCGCCATGGCCTTGAGGCTCATGTTGATGGCGTGCAGCGCGGTAGCCGCAGGCTCGGTAAGCGCGGCATGCACAGCCGGCATATCCTGCGGAATGTCGATCAGTGAAGCCGCAGGGATCGACATGTATTGGGCAAACGCCCCCGGCCGGGTCATCCCCACCATGGTGCGGCGACTGCATAGGTTGTTGCGGCCCTGCACACAGTAGTCGCAGCTGCCGCAGGTGATGAGCGGGTTGCCGGTAACGCGCACGCCTTCGGCGTAGGCCGGCGATGCACTCTGGACTACCGTGCCGCAGAACTCATGTCCCAGCACCAGCCCTGGTTTGCGGCGAGGGTCATGACCGTGGAAAGCATGCATGTCGGAGCCGCAGATGCCCACCGCATCAATCCGCAGGATCACCTCGCCGTCGATCAACTCGGGTTCAGGGCGATCGTGCAGCTGGACTTCCAGCGGTTGGGTATAAACCAGGGCCTTCATACGGCTATCTCCGGTGAACGGGCGCAGGCCTGGATCGCATCTGCGAGCCGATCTACCATGTCCCGTATGTTGTCTGGGGTGCAGACGAATGGCGGCGCCAGCACCAGGGAGTCGCCTGGCGCGCGCGTGAGCAGCCCGCGATCAAACGCCGCAGCCTGCACCTGCGCACCGTGGCGCCCCGGCTGACCGTCCGCCACCGCGAGCTCGATACCCGCCGCAAGACCCAGATTGCGCACGCTGACCACGCCGGGCAGGCTGGCAAGCTGGTGCACCGCATCTTCAAACGGCTGCGCGAGCTGTGCCGCGCGGCCAATCAGGTCTTCCTCCTGCAGCACATCGAGCATCGCCAGCCCGGCGGCGCAGGCAAGCGGATGGCCCGAGCAGGTGTAGCCGTGCATCAGTTCGGCGAGGTGCACTGGCCCTTGCATGATGGCGTCGTGAATCTTGCGCCGAACGATCACGCCGCCCAGCGGCGCCGCCCCATTACTCACCGTCTTGGCAAACAGGATCATGTCTGGAACGACGCCGAAGACCTCTGCGGCGAACATGCCGCCCAGACGGCCAAACCCGGTGATGACCTCGTCGAACACCAGCAGCAGACCATGGCGGTTGCAGATCTCGCGCAGGCGCTGCAGGTAGCCCACCGGCGGCACCAGAACGCCGGTGGAGCCGGCCACCGGCTCGACGATCACGGCGGCGATATTGGAAGCGCCGTGCAGCGAGACGATGCGCGCCTCCAGCTCATCAGCCATCTCGGCGCCAGTCGCAGGCTGACCGCGAACGAAGGCCTGAGTGGCTGGATCCCAGGTGCTGCGTAAATGGTCGGCGCGCAACATGGCACTGCCGAAGGCGCGGCGGTTGTTGGTCATGCCGCCAACCGAGATACCGCCGAAGCCCACACCGTGAAAAGCGCGCTCGCGTCCCACGAACAGCGCGCGCTGGCCCTGCCCCATCGCTTGCCAGTAGGCCAGCGCGATCTTCATCGCAGTGTCGCAAGCCTCGGAACCGCTGTTGACCAGGAACACCCGGTCCATGCCGGCGGGCGCGAGGTCGGCGATGCGTTCGGCGAGCGCAAACGCGCTCGGGTGGCCGACCTGAAAGCTGGAGGCGTAGTCCAGCGTGTCGATCTGGATCTTCATCGCTGCGGCGATGCGCGGGTGGCGGTGGCCGGCGCCGACGCACCACAGACCCGAGGTACCGTCGAGAACCTCGCGACCGTCGGCCGTGCGGTAGGCAATGCCCTCAGCGGAGACCACCATGCGCGGCATGGCCTTGAACTGCCGGTTGGGCGTGAAAGGCATCCAGAGGGCGTCGAGGTCCGGTGTGGTCATGTTGCGCTTCATTTCGCGGTGTAGCCGCCATCGAGCATGATGGTCTGGCCAGTGACGTAGGCGGAGGCCTCGCTCGCGAGAAAGACGGTGAGTCCGTTCACATCCTGCAGCGCGCCGTTGCGCCCCAGGCAGGTCTGCGCCGCGTGGCGGGCCGCCAGTTCGCTGTTATCGAAAACGGGCGCAGTGAGTGCGGTCGGGAAGAAACCCGGCCCGATCGCGTTGCAGGTGATGCCGTGCGGCCCCCACTCCACAGCGATCGCGCGCGTGAGCTGCACGATGCCACCTTTGCCGGCGCCGTAAGGCGCGCTGTTGGGGAAGGCACGCAGGCTTTGCAGGCTGGCGATGTTGATGATGCGGCCCCAGCCACGCTGCTGCATCGCAGGCGCAAGCGCCTGGGTCAGGAAGAAGGGAGCACTCAGGTGCAGGTGAATCTGGGTTATCCAGCTCGCGGGCGTGACATCGGCAAACGGTTCGCGCAGGTTGACGCCTGCAGCATTGACCAGGATGTTCACCGCGCCGAGCGCCAGCACCTGGCGCGCACCGTGCTGCGCCGCCTCGGGGGTTGCCAGGTCGCACGCCACCGTATCGGCCCGAATACCTTGCGCGCGCAGCCGCTCTGCCGAAGCCGCGAGCATGTCTGCTCGCCGCGCCATCAGGATGACGCGCGCACCCGCGAGCCCCAGCGCCTGCGCCATGGCCTCGCCAAGGCCCGAACTGCCGCCGGTGACCAGGGCGGTTCGTCCGCTGAGGTCAAACAGGGTGGCGATCGCGCTCACCGGCGATTTCCAGCCCATTCGATGGTTGGGAGCAGGCGCACGATCAGACCTTCACGGGCTCGCCGCGCTCGAAGTGCTCGCCTGGGAAGTACTTGGCCAGCCGGTCGTCGGCCGTGCGCGCGTGGGCCTCCATGCCTTCCAGGCGCGAGATGCGCGCAGTGGCCAGTCCGATGTCGCGCGCAGCCTCCCGGGTCATCTTCTGCCAGGTGAAGGTCTTCAGGAATTTGTGTACCGACAGGCCACCCGAATAACGCGCCGCACCTTTGGTGGGTAACACGTGGTTGGGACCGCTGGCCTTGTCGCCGTAGGCCACCGTGGTCTCTTCTCCGAGGAACAGAGAGCCGTAGCAGGTGAGCGTCTTGAACCACCAGTCGAGGTCGGCCGCGTGCACCTCCAGGTGTTCGCTGGCGTAGCGGTCAGAGATCTCCGCCACCTCGTCGCGGGTGTCACACAGCATCACTTCGCCATAGTCGCGCCAGGCCGCACCAGCGGCATCGCGCGCCGTGGGCGGCAGGGCGTCGATCAGCAACGGGACCTGGCGCATCACCTCCTCGGCCAGCGCATTGCTGGTGGTGAACAACCAGGCCGGCGACTCGTGGCCGTGCTCGGCCTGACCCACCAGGTCGCTGGCGACGATGGCCGGATCGGCCGTCTCATCGGCGATGATGCCCACCTCGGAAGGGCCGGCAAACACATCGATACCGACCTTGCCGAACAGGGTGCGCTTGGCCTCGGCCACGAATTTGTTGCCTGGGCCCACAATCACGTCGGCTGGCTTACCGGTGAACAGGCCGTAGGCCATGGTAGCGATGGCCTGCACGCCGCCCAGCGTCATGATGATGTCGGCCCCGGCCTTGTTGAAGGCATACAGCAGGTAGGGATGCATCGGCCCGCCGCGAAACGGACCGGAGCAGGCGATGATGGTCTTGACGCCAGCGGCTTTGGCGGTGGCAACTCCCATATAGGCGCTGGCGATGTGTGCGTAGCGTCCGGCCGGGGCATAACAGCCCGCGACGTTGACCGGTAACACGCGCTGTCCAGCCGTGACGCCCGGGTGCAGTTCGACCTGGAATTCGGACAGCGAGCGCCGCTGCGCGATCGCAAAGTCGTAGACCTGCTTGATCGCGAAGTCGATGTCGGCCTTGACCTGCTCGGGCACCTCGCGCGCATTGGCAGCGATCTGCTCTGCGGTGACAATCATCTCGCCGCTCCATTTGTCGAGATCTGCCGCATACTTGCGCACCGCAGCCTCACCGCTTTTCTGGATCTCGGCCAGCATGGTGTTGACGACCTGTTGGGCGGTGGCCGTCTCGGTCTCGGGCGTCTTGTCTGCTTTCTTCAGATACGTGATGGCCACGTTGATCTCCTGGGTGGGTAGTGCGCTGCGCAATTCAAGGTGAACGAAGCCTCTGTGCACGGCGCAGCGTGCAAAAAGCTCGAGAAACAGGGTGGGGGCCAGACCCCACAAGAGAGCTCTGCGGCCTGGCCCTGTCGCTTACTTGGTGGAGTTGGCGAGCTCACGCAGCTTGGGGTCGGCCTGCACCAGCTTCAAATACTCGTCGGTCACGAAGTCGGCCACATTCGGCACCTGTTGCACGGCACCGGTCTCTCGCATGAAGCCTGAGAGCTCGGTGAACCAGCCGTCCATCGGGGAGTTGGCGCTGCCGCCGGTGCGCTGCATGTTCTTGAGCTGCTGTGCCAAGGTGAAGGTCGGACGGGTCTCGAATTCCTTGTTCATCGCCGCCTCGCTGATGCTCACGCCGCCCTTGGCGTAGAAGTCCTTCATCATGCGGATCGCCTCGGGACGGTTCACGCTCATCCAGCTCCAGGCACGCAGGTAAACGGCCAGGAACTTGGCCACGTTCTCCGGGTTCTGCTTGGCGTAGTCACCGCGCGCGATCAGGGCACCAGGCACGACGGCACCGCTGTCCTTGCCGCTGCACAGCATCTTGGCGCCGGCCTTCTCTTCCACGGTGTAGGTGTTGGGCGCCCACATGCCGGCGAGGTCGGAGTTATTGGACGACAGCGCGGAGATGATCTCGGCCTGGCCCATGTTCTTCATCACAACGTCGGACTTTTTCAGGCCGTACTTCTTCAGGCAGGCCTGGACCGCAAAGTCGGCGGTGGAGTTCTGGGTCAGCGTGATAGTCTTGCCGCGCAGCGCGCCTGCCGGATCCTTCGAAAACTCGGCGGCGGCCTTGGCGCTGCCCACCAGGCCGTTGGCAGCCGACTCGTCATTGGTCACGCCGATGGTCTTGATGCCGAAGCGCACATGACCCAGCACCGCCGGCACCGAGCCGGTGCCGCCCACGTCCCAGGAGCCAGCAGCCGACGCCGCGATCTGTGGCACACCGGCCGGGAAGGTGGAGAACTCTGGCGCCAGACCCACGTCCTTCCACCAGCCCTTTTCGGTCGCGATGTGAAACGGCAGCGCCCAGTAGAGCGAGGGCTGGTAGCTGATCTTGATCGGGGTGAGCGCCTGGGCCTGCGCCACGCTGACGGATCCGAAAAAAAGGCTCAGGCCCAGGGCGGTTGCGAGGGTGGTCTTCTTCATGTTGCTGTCTCCTTAAGGTTGGGGTTCAATGATCTGTTCCCGCGTGTTCTTCACGCAAGGACTTCCAGATGCGGGTACGCAGATGGACGAAGCTTTCCAGGTCCATCACGTCTTCGATCTTGCTGTGGCGGTCCCAGTCCTCGGCTTCGCGGACGGACTTCACATCAAGAATTTCCTTGATCTTGCCGGGGCGGCTGGTCATGACGACCACCCGGTCGGCGAGGTAAACCGCCTCTTCTACCGCATGGGTGATGAAGAGCACGGTGCGCGGGTTCTTGCGTGCGAGCTTGACCAGCTCTTCCTGCATCACCACGCGCGTCTGTGCATCCAAGGCGCCGAACGGTTCGTCCATCAGCAGCACCTGGGGGTTGAGCGCATAGGCGCGTGCAATCGCCACCCGCTGCTGCATACCGCCCGATAACTGGTGCGGGTAGGCGCTCTCGTAGCCCTTCAGGTTCATCAGGTCGATGTAGTGGGCAATCAGCTTCTCGCGCTCATCCTTGCCAATGCCTTTGCTGCGCAGGCCAAAGTCGATGTTTTCGTGGACCGATTTCCAGGGAAACAGCGCAAACTGCTGAAATACCACCGCGCGGTCCGGGCCAGGCTCGGTCACCACCACGTCGTTCACCTTGACCGTGCCGGTGCTCGGAAACTCCAGCCCGGCTGCCATCCGCATGCAGGTCGTTTTGCCACAGCCCGACGGGCCGACGATGGCCACAAATTCCTCATCCTGCACGGTGAGATTGATGCCATCGAGCGTGAGGAAATTCTTGCCGTCGCGTTGAAAAACCCGGGTGACGTCTGTGAACTGGATGGTGGCCATGTGGAGATCTGCTTTCGGATTCAGCTGTGCGGGTTCAGGCGTAGCGATGCTTGAGGAGCCAGCGCTCAAGGCGTCGGATCAGCACGTCGATCACCACACCCACCATGCCGATGGCGATCATGCCGGCCATCACGGTGTCGGTAGCGATCGCGCTCTGGGCACGCACAATCAGGTTGCCCATGCCGCTGCTGGCCACGATCAGCTCAGCGCCCACCAGCGACATCCAGCCCAGACCAGCGCCGATACGCAGACCGGCAATGATGGACGGCACGGCCGCCGGGAACAGCACCTCGGTGATGGTCTTGAAGCTGCCCACGCCCAGCATGCTGGCAGCTTCCAGGTAATGCACATCGACGTTTTTCGCGCCGCGGTAGGCGTTGATCAGGCAGGGTGGGAACGCCCCCGCAAAAATAATCAGCGTGGGACCACCGATACCAGTGCCGAACCACAGCGCGGCAAATGGCACCCAGGCCACCGGTGCGATGAAGCGCAGCCCGTCAAATAGCGGCGTGACGATGTCGTCCAGCAGGCGGAACCAGCCCATCGCCAAGCCCAGCGGCACACCAATCAGCGCCGCCAGTCCAAAGCCCATGGCGTAGCGCCCCAGGCTGGAGAGCATGTGGTCCACGAGCGTGGCGCCAGCAAACGGGTTGTAGAACAGGTCGACAAGCTTGGCCAGGACCTCGTGCGGCATCGGCAGAAACTGCGGCGGTGCAAAGTGCAGCACGCGGGCCAGGTACCAGAAGGCGAAGAACGCCACGGTGCCGATCGCCGTCAGACGCCAGAACAGCGAGGTGGAAAGTTTGTCGTTCATGCCGCCACCCGACCCGTGCGCCAAGGCATCGCCCGGGCCTCGACCTGTCCGAGCAGCCAGGTGGTGGCTGCGCCGCAAATGCCAACGAATACCATCGCCACCATGATCATCGCGGGGTAGATGTCCTGCGCGGCCTGGTTGAGGATGCTGCCCAGGCCGTAGAGCGCGCCGATCAGCTCGGCCGCCACCAAGGTGGTCCAGCTGGCCTGCAGCGAAAGGCGCAGTCCGGTGAAAATCATGGGCAGGCTGCCCGGCACGAGCACCTCGGTCACCATACGCCAACCCTTGATGCCCAGCATGCGCGAGGCCTCCATCATCGGCGTCTCGATGTTGCGCACGCCGGTGTAGCTATTGATCACCGACGGCACGAAGGCCGCCACGAAGATCACCAGAATCTTTGAGCCGTCGTCCAGGCCCAGCCACACAATGGCCAGCGGAATCCAGGCCAACGGGGGGATCGGACGCAGCAGCAGGAAGGCGGGGTTGATCAGCGCCTCAGCGCGGCGCGAGTAGCCCATCAGCAGGCCCAGCGGAACCCCAATGCCGACAGCTACGGCGAAACCCATGGCCACCAGCTGTAGGCTGTGGAACACGTGCTGGTGCAGCTTGCCGTTGCCATAGCCTTCCGCCTGGATGAAGCTGAAGGCGCCCCACACCTCTTCGGGGCGGGGAAATCTCGAGGGATGGATGAAACCGGTGACGCTGGTGGCCAGATACCAGAGCATCAGCAACGCCAACACCGTGGTCAGGCCGACCACGGTTCTGCGTGCGCTGGTTCGCTGTATCACGGCCACATCGGATCCTTTGTCTCTGGCGTTCGCCTGGGCATTCGGCGCTCGTTTGTACGGCGCTCATCATTATGTAAGCGCTTACAATAACTTTGCTTTTCCCGCTCAAATTTGTCAATCCCGAAAACCCCATCTATTATGAAATCAAGGGAAAACACCTAAACCATGTACCGCAAGCGCTTGCATTCCTTAGCGCACAAGCTGGCCTTTGTGGCATGCTGGCAGGCATGAATCAGCGCATCACCATCGAGGACGTGGCACGCGCGGCAGGGGTGTCCACTGCTACCGTCTCACGTGTGCTCAGCAAGCCTGAGATGGTACGCGCCAACACGCGTGAGCGGGTGATGTCCGCAGTGCGCCAGCTCGACTACCAGCCCGACGCTGCGGCGCGAGCGCTGGCTTCAGGGCGCACACACACTGTAGGCTGCGTCATCCCGACGCTGGACCACGCGATCTTCGCGCGAAGCACCCAAGCCATGCAGACCACGCTGGCGCGCGCGGGCTACCAGCTGCTGGTGGCCAGCAACGACTACGATCCGGCGATCGAATTCGAAGTGGTGCGGGTACTGCAGCAGCGGGGCGTGGACGCGCTGGTGCTGGTGGGTACCGACCACGCGCCCGGCCTCTGGAAGGCGCTTCGGGCCTGGAACAAGCCCAGCCTGCTGACCTGGTCATGCGACGCGCGCCTGCCCTCGATCGGCTTCGATAACGAAGCCGCCGCACGCATGGCCACTGAGCACCTGCTCTCGCTGGGGCATCGAAGCATCGGCGTCATCTCCGGGCTCACCTCACACAATGATCGCGCGCGCAGCCGTATCGAAGGCGTGCGCCAGGCCCTGAAGCAGGCGGGCCTGAAGCTGCTGCCCAGCCTGCTGACCGAGCAGGTGTTCAACCTAAACGGTGGCCGAACCGGGCTTCGCGCCTTGATGGCGGCGCGCCATCCGCCCACCGCAATCTTCTGCGGCAATGACCTGCTCGCCACCGGCGCCCTACTCGAAGCACAACGCATGGGCCTGAAGGTACCGCGTCAGCTCTCGATCTGCGGTATCGACAACAACGAACTCGCCGAAGCGATCAACCCCGGCCTGACCACCATCAACCTGCCCACGCAGGATCTTGGCCGCATCACGGCCAACAGTGTGCTTTCGGCAATCGCGGGCAATGCCATTGCCGCGCAGTCCCTGCTGCCGTTTGAGCTCATCGTGCGTGGCAGTACCGCTGTGGCGCCGAAGTAGAGCGGCGCCAACCAGCTTGCCGTGTACGCGGACTCTCGAATTCGGGATGAACTGCAAGGCGCAAAACGCAAGCGGGTCGGGTCGTCCGGCGATGCGTGCAACGCTGCAGTCCGCCCGAGGGCCGGATGCCCACACCACGGGGGAGCTGGTCACGTTTTCGAAATAGTGGGACCACCGGTCCGGCTACTTGGGGCCCTTTGCAGCTGGTGAAGTTCCGGGATGACCGGCCCCTGTGCTGCGGTTGCTACCTTTCGACTTGGCAGGCCAAGCTCACACAATTGGTGGGAGGCGGAACTCGGAAGGCATCAATGGATCACTTCTGGCAGGCAGGCTGGTTCCACGTCGTAGCCTAGGGCAGCAGTAGCCGTGCCAAACCCGGCGGCCCCTCTGCCATGTCGTGACGTGCAAGGAATCCACCCCACAGCCTTCCAGGACGGTCATATCGGTCGGAAAGGTTCCTCTGACCAAGATCGACCCGTACATCTGTTCGACCTTCCCATCAAGCTGTAGTTTGTACTCGTAACCTGTTTCCTGGCCGAACCCACATTCCGGGACCATGTCGGTAACCCGCAGTGGCGAGGGCTGGCGAATGGACCAGCCCTGCGTCAAGATCTCAGGCTAATGGAAGTGCCTGAGCTACATCGCCGGCATCGAAACCGTGCACATGATTCGCAAGGGTCAGCTCGGCGGAATCAAAAACCAAGCCGCGTCTGCAGCGAACCAGTTCTACTCGCTGGCATTCTGATCGGCGTCGGTCATTCAGCCATGCTCGGCCTCATCGCGCTATTGCGACAGAACCTCAAACGCCATGTCGCGCAAGGCGGCGCGCTGACACCGGATCCCCAGTAGTCCTGGGGTCCACGCAGACTCGGCCGCCTGGCACTCATTATGGCGGCGCGTAGTCATTGTCCGACGGGGGAGCGGGCTAGTGTCTGCTGGTATGTGCTGGCGCGCTTGGTAGGCTAAGGTTTTTGTGCCGCTTAGGTGGCCGCGCTTAAGTGGCTGATTTGCGCTCGCTGCCGGTACCCGGTATGCCCTTGGGCACCCAGGGCGGCGCTGGCTACCAGCACTGCGGCCCAAAGCGCCGCGTGTGCACTTCCCCCTCAGAAAGGACACATCCATGACCCCCACAAAAATCGCCGCTGGCCAGGCTTTTCCCGACCTTCGCTGGAATGCTGTCGGAGGCGGCGAAGTCCATCCCCGTGAGGGCGCCGGCTGGCGCGCGCTGGTGGTCTACCGTGGCAAGCACTGTCCGCTGTGCAAGTCCTACCTCACCACCCTCAATGACCTGCTGGACCGGTTCCGCAGCACGGGTATCACAGTGGCCGCCGTATCGGCCGATCCGATCGAGAAGGCGCAGGCGCAGGTTGACGAGTGTGGCTGGAAGTTTCCGGTTGGCTACGGCCTGACCGAGCAGGACATGCGGGCGCTGGGCCTGTACATCTCGGCGCCCCGGTCTGCCGAGGAAACCGACCGCAATTTTGCCGAGCCGGGCGTGTTCGTGCTGAACCCGCAAGGTGACGTGCAGATCGTGGATGTGTCCAACGCGCCGTTTGCACGCCCCGATCTGTCCTCCCTGCTGGACGGTATCGACTTCGTGATCCGCAAGGACTACCCGGTGCGAGGCCGAGCCTGAGCGCGGACACTCTGCGCCCGGCCATCTCCTTTTCATCATATTTTCTCGTGTACCCTGCCTGAATCGAAACCCAACGCCATGACACCTTTCGAACCCCTGCTGCAAGGTCAGACGGCCATCGTTACCGGCGCCAGTTCGGGCATCGGCGCGGCGGCTGCGCGGGCCCTGGCCGCGCAAGGCGCGACCGTATCTGTCAATTACCGTAACAGCCGTGACCAGGCGCAGGCCATCGTTGACGCCATTCGTGCCGATGGCGGACACGCGCAGGTCGTGCAGGCCGATGTGTCCGATGAGTCGGACGTCGAGCGCATGTTCGCCTCGCACGTCTCTTCCTTCGGGCGCCTGGACATTCTGGTGGCCAATGCAGGCATGCAGCAGGATGCCTCCATCACCGACATGACGCTGGTGCAATGGCAAGCGGTGCTGGATGTGAATCTCACGGGGCAGTTCCTGTGCGTGCGCGAGGCGGTCAGGTGCTTTCAGCGGCAAAAGGCATCGCCTTCGTCACGGGCGCGCGGCAAGATCGTGTGTATGGGGTCGGTACACGAGCAGATTCCGTGGTCCGGTCACGTCAACTACGCCGCGTCCAAGGGCGGCACCATGCAATTGATGAAAACCGTGGCCCAGGAAGTCGCCGCCGAGGGTATCCGGGTCAATGGCATCGCGCCCGGCGCCATCCAGACCGACATCAACGAATCGGTGTGGTCCACCCCAGACGGTTTGAAGGCCCTGCTGGAGCTTATCCCCTACGGCCGCATCGGTCAGCCCGACGACGTGGCCAATGCGGCTGTGTGGCTGGCGTCCGACCAGGCCGATTATGTCACTGGTACCACCTTGTTTGTCGATGGCGGCATGTGTCTGTACCCGGCGTTCCGGGACCACGGATAGACGAGCTGTTTGCGCATGGACACCACTGCAGCGCCGCGTTATGCCCCGATTGCCGACTACGCCCTGATTGGTGATTGCCACGGCTGCGCGTTGGTGGGGCGCGGGGGGCGCATCGACTGGGCTGCGCTGCGCCGTTTTGATGCCGACCCGGTGTTCTGCCGCCTGCTGGACGCCGACTGCGGAGGGCACTGGACCGTGCAGCCACGCGACCCATTCACCTGCGAGCGGCGGTACCTGGCCGACACAAATCTGTTGCGCACCGAGTTCACTACAGACACCGGTCGCGTGGCGCTGCTCGACTTCATGCCAGTCGGGCGCACGCTGGACGCCGGCGTGCACGACTATGTCCACCTGAACGCACCCGGCTGGATAGTCCGGCGCGTGGAGTGCCTGCAGGGGAACGTGGCCATGGAGTCGGTCTACCGTCCGTCTGTGGCCTTCGCGCGCCACCCGGCCACCTTGCGGCTGGCGGCAGGCGGGGTGTGGGCAGACGACGGCGAGCCCGTGTTGTTTGCCGATGTGCCCTGGACCGCCGATGGCGACACGGCGATGGCCCGGTGGAACCTGGCGCCTGGCGAGCGGCGCGATTTGGTCCTGGCCGCTACCTGTGTGGCGGGGGAGTCGCCGCTGCAGCGCGTGCAGGAGTTCCTCGATGCGACAGAGGCATTCTGGGCCGAATGGATCACGTATTGCCGGTACCGGGGCCCTTATGCCGATGCCGTGCGGCGCAGCGCGCTCACGCTCAAAATGCTTACCTATGCCCCCACCGGCGCGATGGTGGCCGCGCCCACCACCTCGCTGCCGGAAGAGATCGGCGGCACGCGCAACTGGGACTACCGCTTTTGCTGGGTGCGCGATGCCTCGTTTGCGCTGTACGCCCTGGCCGTGCTGGGCTACAGCGGCGAGGCACGCTGCTTTCATGAATATTTGCAACGCTCCATCGCCGGTTCATTGCCGGTGGTGATGCCCCTGTACGGCATTGAGGGCGCACGGAGGTCCGACGAAGCCACACAGGAACACCTGGAGGGCTACCGGCAGAGCGCCCCGGTGCGCACCGGCAACGAGGCGTACCGCCAGCAGCAGCTCGACGCGTATGGGCAGATGCTGGACCTCGCCATGCTTTACCACGCTCTCGGCGGCCGCCTTGATCGGCAGTACCGGCGGCTGCTGGGTGCCGTGGCGCGCTTTCTGGCATCTCGCTGGCAGGAGCCGGACCAGGGCATCTGGGAAATGCGGGGCCCGGCGCGCCACCATGTCCACGGCAAACTCATGGCTTGGGTCGGTCTGGACCGCGCGGCGCGCCTGCTGGGCGGTGAGTGGACCGCAGCGCGGGCCTCCGAGGCTGCCACCCAGATCGTCGGCCAGGCGCTGGACCCGTCAACGGGTGCACTCCAGCAAGCCTACGACGGGGGCACGGATGCGGCAGTTCTGCTGGCCCCCATGTTAGGCTTTCCTCTGCCGCCCGGCAGCCTGCAGGCGACCATCGACCGCGTCAACCAGGATCTCGCGCGAGGCGACTTCGTGGCGCGTTACCACGGGGACGACGGGATGGAGGGTGGCGAGGGAGCCTTCCTGGTGTGCAGTGCGTGGCTGATCGACGCCGAACTTGCCGCCGGCCACCTCGACAAGGGCGAGGCCATGTTGAAGCGACTGCTGGTCTGCGCCAACGACGTGGGCCTGTTCCCCGAGGAGGTGGACGCCGCTACGGGGGAGCATCTGGGCAATTTTCCGCAGGCACTCACCCACTTGGGCGTGATCGGCAGCGCGGTCAACCTGGCCCTGGCCCGGCGCGACGGCGCAGGGTGCCTGAAGGGCTCCTACGCCGATCGGGCCCGCCACGCCGTGACGGCGACCTTCGGCTGGCGCGGTGTGCTGGCGGCGATGTGGCAATCGCGCACGTTCAGCCGCTGGCGGGGTTCCAGGCGCTCCCGTCTGGCGTGGCCGTGATCGGCAGCGGCGCGCCCGAGGAGATCACCATTGACAAGAGCGGCGCGAACACGGCGGCGATCACGCGCATCCTGGCCGCCAGCGGTCTACCGATCGAGACCTGATCGCCAGCATCGAAACCATGCACATGATTCGCTAGGAGCCTGTCGGACTTGGGGCGTCGAAAGCGAAAATCGGCCCCGGCGAGGACAGTCTTTGCCGGATTTGCATGCCCATAGCCCAGCTATGGACAAAAAGACGGTGAAAAATGGACTGGGAGCAAACCGGGTGTCGGCACCACGGCAGCGCCACCCAGCGGGCCTGTGCCAGCCCTGCAGACCCAGTCGTCGTCGGTGAGTGCCACCGGCATCGCACCCTCGACCGTCGGCCCGGACCGCACTCCGGGCACCCAGGCAGTGCCGGCGAAGTAGGTCGTTGGCTTCACAAGCCCGGCTCAGGCCGGTCACACCAGCTGCCCGCCGGTGACGCCCGCACTGCAGGTGGTGCATTGCGTGATCACGGCTTTCTGATCGACCAGGCCACGGTCTGATGGCCGGGAAGCCTACAGCGGCTCGACCTTGCCCAGCAGGAAGGGCAGGAATTCAGCAACCGTGGGATGGATCGGCAAGGCATCGCGCAGCACCTGGTAGCGCGCGCCCGTGGCCATGAAATTACTGATCACCTGGATTACCTCGTCGCACCCGAACCCCAGCAGCGACGCACCGACGATCGCTTCGCTTTGCGCGTCGACCAGGATCTGCATCAGGCCCGTGGTCTCGCTCTCCTCCTTGGCCCGGCTGACGTCCTTCATCTGAAAATTCGCCACCAGCGTGGCGCGGCCGGACTCTCTAGCCTGCGCCTCCGACAGGCCGACCCGGCCCAACGGCGGATCGGTGTACATCGCGTAGGTCGATACCCGGCCGTCAGCAGAACGTGTGCCGCCCTTGAGATTGGCCAGCACGATCTGGCCGTCCTGGTAGCTGGTGTGGGTGAAGGCACCGCGCTTGTTGATGTCGCCGACCGCCCAGATGCCCGGCACATTGGTTTCCAGCTTGCCATTGGTGGGCACGAAGCCGCGCTCGTCGGTCTCGACCCCGACCGCAGCCAGGTTGAGGCGCTCGGTGTTCGGGCTGCGCCCGGTGGCGACCAGCAGGTGCGAGCCTTCGACCCGTTGGCCACCCACCTTCACGGTGATCCCGGCATCGGAACTCCTCTCCACCCGCTCGACCTCGTTGCCGGTGTGAAAGCGGATGCCCTCTACCTGCAGCATCTCGGTGAGGGCCTTCGACACCGCCTCGTTCTCGCGGCCGGTGATGCGCGGGCCGGCCTCGATCACGGTGACTTGGCTGCCGAGCCGGCAAAAGATCTGCCCCATTTCGAGGCCGATGTAACTGCCGCCGATGATGATCAGATGGCGCGGACGCTGGCGCAGCTGGAGCAGGCTGACGTTGTCCAGGTGCGGCACGTCATCGATGCCCGGCAGCGGCGGGATGAACGCGCGGGTGCCGGTGTTGAGGAACACCCGTGTGGCCCGAATCGCCTGGTCACCAGCGGTTAACTCGAACCGGTCACCGGCTCGGCCTGCAAAGGCACCCCAGCCCCGCAGCAAGCTCAAGCCGTCCTGCCTGGCGATCAATTTTTCCAGCCCCGCGCGCGACTCGTCGACCCGCTGCTGCATCCGCGCCATCGCGGCCGCGAAGTCGATGTTGACCGTCCCAGCCTGGATGCCGAAGTCGCCCGCACGACGCGCCATATGTGCGACCCGCGCGCTTTTGCGCAGGGTCTTGGTCGGCGTGCAACCGTGATTGACGCACGAGCCGCCGACCAGCCCCCCTTCAATCAGGGCAACCTTCTCACCGCGCCCGGCGAGCGTCATGGCAAGTGTGGGGCCGGCTTGGCCGGCGCCGATCACGGCAACGTCGAACTCAATGACGGGCTTACCCTTACTCATGTGATGCTCCTTATGTTTCAACCTTCACGCCCTTCCAGGGCGCAAACCGGTCCTTGCTTATCTCGGCTTCGGATTTGGGATCGGCGTAGAACCAGGCGGCGTCCGCGTTCAACTCCCCGTCTTGTACATCTTCGATCCGCGCTCGTCTCATTAAACGGGACGGCCATACGCTGACCCGGCGCTCTTCGCGATCATCCCTGAGGGCGGACTGGAGCGGGGAATAATTTTTCGGAGAAGCCGAGCAGATCGACCGCGTCAATCTCGGGCGTGTCGGCCAGTGGGAACATCTGCTGGCCTGCACGTGCGATGAAAGCTGCCCGAAGGCCCGCCCATTTTGCACCGGCAACGTCCCAGCCGTGGGCTGCCACGAGCATGCACTCGCCTGGCGCGACACCCATTTCGCCAGCGGCCCAGTCGTAAACGGCCCGATGGGGTTTGAAATGGTGCGGTCGCTCCACGCTCAACATTCGCTCGAAGTGGCCGTCGAGACTGGCATGCCTCATCTGCGCCTCGACGACTTCCTGAGAAGAGTTCGTGAGAGTCGCGAGGCGGATACCACGCGTTTTCAGCCGGTCGAGCGCGGGCCTGACGTCGGGGTGTGGCGGTGGCGTGCGAATCACGCTCAGAACCTGCTTTGCGTCTTCCACCTTCAGCACGATGTCGCGATTTCGGGCGAGCATCTGAAGGACTGCTGCACCAATGTCGCCGAACGACGCGTACTGATTGCTAACGGTCATGACGAGTGAATATTGCAGCATCGTCGTGAACCACAGCTTCGCCGCGTCGTCGCCCAGCAGGACGTCGGCGACTGCTTTTTGCAGTGGCTCGATGTCCAGCAGCGTCTCGTTGACGTCGAAAAGCAGGACGCGCGGTGGGGTCAAGCGGTCATGCATACTCAATTCCCTCGGCAAGGTCTTGTCGAACGAGTCGAATCAAGCGCGCGCCCTAGAAATCGACACACCTTGCGACGCGGCCGAGCGGCCATAGATCCAGCCAAGAACGGCGCCAAAAATCAGATGCAGCACCAGGGTCATCATCGGAGCCATCACGCCCATGTTCATCCCGAACAGTCCGGCGCCGGCCATCGGCATCAACGCCACCATCATGATCACCCAGCCGGTGATGCCGAGCATGACCCCGTGTCCGACGCGGCTCGATCCCGGCAGCTTGGAGCCGAGCGCGGCGATGGCAACACCATAGACGACGATGCCGATCGCGAAATGTACGACCCAGCCAACGATGGGCATGTCGGGTGAACCCATCATCCCCGCGAGCATCTTCGGAAGGTCAAGTTGCGGCATGAGGCCCATCATTGCCTTCAAGATCATCAGCAACGACAGCACGATGGTGGCGACGAGCCCGGCAAGCAGGCCTTTAGGTATGTCTTTCATGTCTTCTCCTTGAATAGTTAACAGCGGATCCGAATCGCTCGGTGAAGCTGGTCTCACCTGGGCTGTTGCCAGCGCGGCCAACGTCCCTGGTAGCGCAAGGCCAAATGCGCGCTTTGCATCCGCACCACTTCAGGTTATTGCGCGATGCGGTAGCGCGTAATGCGAGCGTTGCCCAGACGGCTGTAGGACAAGACGCTGGTGGCACGGGCACCCTGACGAACTGCAGCTAACACGCGACGCTGCCCCCGGAAACCATTTCCCTGAAGATCGTCAAACCATCGGCGGCGCACGACGTTAAATCGATGCGGGCTGGACTTTCCTGACCTCGCGCGCCGACAGGCCCTTGCAGCCGGGCGACCGGCTGCAAGGCCACGGCTCGATGAATGGTTTCGGCGGGTACGGCCCGCGATTTGCCGGGTCCGCACCACCCTTTTGCCCAACCACCCGGCTTAACCCGGAAGGTAGGAGCCGCTGAAGCTTGCGCGCTGCGCGTTCCGGGTTTTCGCGAGTCCCTGGATTTCCGCACGAACCGAGTCGCGGGTTTTTCCCAAAAGAATCGTCGGTGCCGAAACCGCACCGATCTCGCCGATCACGTCCAGTGACCCGTCAGCGCGGGCGTTGAGCACCTCGCTGATGACCTCGGCACGGGACCGCGTCGAAGTAAAGTCGTCCTTGAAGCTCTGCGGCGTTTCAGCCATGGCAGCGGTAGCGGCGAAAGCGAGCACAAGGGTTGCAAGAGTGGTTTTCATGATGAGTCCTTTGGTAATTGAAGATAAGTCAAACAGTGGCAGCACTGGCGACCGTTCGCTTTGTGCTGTCAAAGAGTTAGACGTACTCAAGCTCGCTTTCGTGACAACTATTTTTGTATCGGAGTCATCTGCATAAAAAAAGCCGCCAGAAGGCGACTTTTCAAACTCTTTTAAGTGAGGCTGACACAAGGCCAGCTGTCCATTAGAAGCGGTGCGTGATACCGAATTCGGAGCCGGTCGAATTTTCGTTCACGCCAGTCGTGGCACCGAGCAGGGCCCTACTAGAACCGCCGCTGTTTTTCAAGTGACCAACAGTGGCGTACAGCGCCGTACGCTTGGACAGGTGATGCCTATAACCCAGAGAGACTTTCTTGATCTCCGGTGAAAGACCATTGCCAGTAATCTCGTAGCGTGAATACGCGGCACGGATCTCGCCAGCGCCCATCGGAACAGTGGCTCCAATCAGTAGGCCTTTGCCGGTCAGTTCGACTGCCTGGTCAAATTTGTCATGATTGAACACAGCCGCCAACTTAGCAAAGCCGAAGTCATACGAGCCGGCCACATTGGATAACGTGACATCGCCAGTGGTAGCACTTCTGGCGAAGTCGGTCTTGCCGGTTGACACAGCCACGTTGATCGGGCCGTTAGCCCAGCCCAAGCGAATGCCGGTGTGGTCGCCGTCGTCTTCGGTCACTCCGACGTTATTGGCGTTCTCACCCAGAGAATGTTGGAACTGGCCATAAAAGCCGCCCAGCTTGGGCAGGAAATAACTGACGCTGTTCGAAACGCGGAGCGCCGTGCCACCACCCGGCAAGAAACGATTTGCCTGTCCATCGGGCCCTTCGCTGCCGCCCGCGCCCTGGACGGTGAACGGATCAAACGCGGAATTGTTCACCGACTCGACGCGGTAGTCACGGCCCAGACGCACTTCACCCAAGCTCTTGCTTGCCAGGCTGACCGTCGAACGGCGGTTGAAGGTCAAGCCACCACCACCGGTAATACCACCAACTTGGTTGTTGGTGCCGGTCGGTGCGCCAGAACCGTTGTCAACGTTGAGCTGGCCTTCGAGCCAGAAACCGGCCGACATGCCACCGCCGAGATCTTCCGTGCCACGGAAGCCCAGACGGCTGGTGACATCGCCACCGCTGTTGATACCGCTCTTGTCGGAAGAGCCAACGCCGTCGCCGGTGCCGTGCTGGAGGCCTATGGTCACAATACCAAACATGGTCACGGAAGACTGAGCCGAAGCCACGCCGGCAGCAGCCAGAATAGCCAAAGCAACTAGGGATTTTTTCATTGAGAGTTTCTCCAAGGTAGAAGTTAGCAGTGCCTCAATGCGAGCGCACCACGTAAGCTACTTTATGAAAAACGGTGCTGATGCGCACTACTGCTTTCGCAAAGTGATGGGTAGTGCATGCGTACCCCCATAGAAATGGATCATCAGTGTTTCGCGGTTACGACAAGAGGGCGAAAAACATCGGAACGAGCAGCCAGAAGTGGTTCGACGAATCTGAACAGCGTGATAGGAAAGCAACTGCCAACATTTATCTGCTGAAACTGCCGCCTTATTCTCATTCGCATTAGAAGCGAAATCCATAATCCAAGGCCAATTGGATATTGATTTCACTCTGTCGTGGTCAGATTCGAGCTCTTGAAGTCCTTTAACGAGCTGCTCTTCCAGCGCATCCAGACGATCAAAGACCTGGTTGTGAAAGAACTTCTCACGCAGTTCATCCCAGATATGCTCCTGCGGGTTCAATTCCGGTGAATAGGGCGGTAAGAAATGCAGCCTCAAATTGCACGGCAGTTTGAATGCTGCTTGATGTCAGCCCGCCCCATCCACCACCATGACGATGTTCTCCTGGGGGTAGCGCTTGGCCATCTCGTCAATGAAGTACTGCATGCACTTGCTGTTCACACTGGGCAATACCAAAGAGTCAAAGCAGCCGTCTGCCGGGGATACCGCACCATAGGCATAGGTGTACTGGTGCGTGAGCATGGCCTTGACCATCGGACGCATGGGCTTTTTAGCCCAGCAGTAGCAGGTGTCGCTGATACGCCCAAAGCGCGCCTCGTCCTGGAACATCAGGCGCACCGGCTGCACTTGGGCAAAGGTGCTTACGATTTGACCCAGGTCGCTGGGGAGTTTTTTTCCCAGTCCTCACGCTTTTGCGGATCGTCTTTGGGGTGCTGGGTGCTGGGTGCTGGGTGCTGGGTGTCGGGTGCCAGTTTGCGCCTGCCGTGGCGCGCCAGCATGCGGTACACCCCTGACAGTGCGATGGTTTTGCCCAGCTTGGCTTCAATGGCCGGTTTGAGCCGAGGAACTACGACGATGCCACCTGTGGCTGCACTGCTGAGGACTTCATCCAGAATGTCTGCTTCGCGCTGCAGCTGGGCATGGGCTCTGTTGCGTAGTTCTTGCTTCTTGCGCGGTGCGGGCTCAGCCCCGCTGGCCACTCGGCTAAAGCGGGTGCGCATGTTACAGGTGGCCGCAACCGAGCGGCCTATGACGGCTGCCGTTTGCTCCATACTGAAATTCAACTCCAGGGGCAATATCACGGATTGCGCCAGGCGTAGTTCATCGGCTGTTTTGGCTGATTTGAGTAATGCATGCGCTGCCTGTAGGTGCTCGCGTCCGCTTGCAGGTCTGGCCATGATGTCTCCTTGAAATCAAGGCCTTATTATTACATTTTCTATTGCGAATAGGAATTACGCCGTGTCGGCTTACGCCCCTGCGCCCAACCATCGCTCCCGGCAGTGCTTTTTCATCAGCTTTTCCATTGAGCAGTACGCATCTGCATCCCCATAAAAAAGCCGCCCGAAGGCGGCTTTTGAACTCTCTTGAGTGAGGCTGGCACAAGGCCAGCCGTCCATCAGAAGGAGTGCTTGATACCGAAGTCGTAGCCGGTCGAACGCGCGTTCGCTGCGGTGACAACACCGCTCGAAATGTCCGGGGAACTGTTAGCACCACCGCTGTTGGTCACGCGACCAACCGTGGTGTACAGAAGCGTACGCTTGGACAGGTTGTACACATAACCCAGTGCGAATTTCTTGGACTCTGGTGTACCAGCCCTGTCAGTCTCGTAGCGGGAATACGAGACATTGATCCGGCCAGCACCCACCGGAACGACAGCACCGATCAATGCGCCCTTGCCGGTCGCGGAGGTAATAGAGTCAACACGTTCATGCGTCACCGTAGCCATCGCCTTGGCTACGCCGAAGTCGTAAGAAGCGCCCAGAATGCTGGACCTGATGTCGCCAGCGGTAGCAGTGGTAGCGAACTCGGTGCGCGAGGTTACCACAGCCACGTCGATCGGGCCGTTAGCCCAGCCTAACTTGATACCGGTGCCTGTGCCGTCGTCTTCGGTCGCAGCGCCGGTTTGGTTATTCTCGCCGAGGTAGTGCTGGAACTGGCCGTAGAAGCCGCCCAGCTTGCCTGGCAGGATATAACTGATGCTGTTGGAAGCGCGGACAGCAGTCGCGCCGGTGAAGCGAATCTGACCGTTATAGGCCTCGCTGCCGCCCGAGCCGACGAGGAGGAACGGATCGAAGAAGTAGAGCGGAACGGTCTGAAGCGTCAAGTCACGGCCCAGTCGCAGTTCCCCCAAGCCGCTGGACAGGCTGACCGTCGAACGGCGGTTGAAGGTCAGGCCACCACCACCGGTGTTGCCACTGCCATTGAAGCCTTGGTTGTTCGTGCTGGTCAGGAAGCCAGCACCATTGTCGAGCTGGAAACCAGCTTCCAGCCAGAAACTGGCCGACATACCGCCGCCGAGGTCTTCCGTGCCGCGGAAGCCCACACGGCTGAAGCTGTGGCCACCCTGGGTGAGCTGGGTCTTGCTGGGAGAGCCAGAGCCGGAGGTGTGCTGGAGATTTGCGTCAACGACACCGAACAGGGTCACGGAAGACTGGGCCGAAGCCACGCCGGCAGCAGCCAGCATAGCCAAAGCAAATAGGGATTTTTTCATTGCGAGTGTCTCCAAGGTAGAAGTTAGTAGTGCCTCAACGCGAGCGCACCACGAAAATTACTTTATGAAGAACGGTGCTGATGCGCACTATTACGTTCGAAAAGTGATACATAGTGCATGCGTACCCCCATAGGAATGGATCATCAGTGTTTGGCAGTTACGACAAGAGGGCGAAAGACATCGGAACGAGCAGCCTGCCTTCGCCTGGGCCTGACTGAAAGCGGCTATGCCATCGAAGTGGCGCACAACGGCGCGGACCGGCTACACGCGGGATTCAAATCGTATCAACAGTGCCGGGGATCGCGAAACTTGCAAGCGCTTCAGGTGTGCAACGAAGCCTTAAGCGGCGCAATAGCATCGTCTATTCCCGCGTCTCCATGATGTAGCCCATGCCTCAAACCGTGTGCAGCAGCTTCACTGGGAGCGGGTCGTCAATCTTTTGGCACAACCGCCGTACTGCGATATCAACTACGTGAATCGGAGGGTGTCCCGAATTTTGTGTAAACGGGGCGAGTGTTAAGTCTTGGGCATTCTCTCCTCAAACTGGATAGTAAACCGGGTCAATGCAGCCTTCCAGTCTCTGAGCGGCATCGTCCATTTCTTGGCTATGTTGGCCAAGGCTAGGTAGAACAATTTCAGCAGGGCGTCGTCACTGGGAAACGAGCCCCGGTTCTTGGTGATCTTTCGCAGACTCATGTTCACCGACTCAATAGCGTTGGTCGTGTAAATGATGCGCCGTATCTCCGGCGGGTAATCAAAGAACGGCGTGATGCGTGCCCAGTTGCTGCGCCAAGACTTCACGATAGTGGGGTAGTCTGCACCCCACTTGTCATCAAACTCCTGCAGCCGTATCTGCGCCTCATCGACAGTGGCAGCCGCGTAGATGGTTTTCAGATCAGCGGCGATCACCTTGCGCAACTTCCAGCTGACGTAGTTCAGGCTGTGGCGCACCATGTGCACCAGGCACAGTTGGACTGCGGCTTTGGGGTACACCGCCTCGATAGCCTCCGGGAATCCCTTCAAACCATCCACGCAGGCAATGAAGATATCCTGCACGCCCCGGTTCTTGAGTTCAGTCACCACCTGCAGCCAGAACTTGGCGCCCTCAGTCTGGGCGATCCACAGGCCCAGCAGTTCTTTCTCACCGTCCATGTTGATGCCCAGTGCCAGGTACACCGCCTTGGCACGCACAGCGCCGGCATCCCGGGTTTTGACGTGGATGCAGTCCAGACGGGCGATGGGGTACAGCGCATCCAGTGGGCGGGCCTGCCAGGCCTTGGCATCGTCCATGACGGCATCTGTGACGGAGGAGATCAGGGTGGGTGACACCTCGGCCCCGTACATCTCTTGCAGATGGCCCTGGATCTCGCGTACCGTCATGCCTCGGGCGTACAGGGACAGGATTTTTTCATCAAAGCCAGCCCAGCGGGTCTGGTGCTTGGTGATGAGCTGCGGCTCAAAGCTGCCGTGGCGATCGCGAGGAATTTCTATGGGCAACTCGCCAAAGTCGCCTTTGAGGGTCTTCTTGCTTTTGCCGTTGCGGGTGTTGCCAGCAACATTGGC